>NZ_JAMYLQ010000038.1:0-56167 GCF_040318115.1 Mesorhizobium sp. M1312
TGCGGGCCACGCACCGCCCAAACCTACCGCAGAAAACCCTCGCCCGAAATCATAGCACCACCGCGGCCTTGGCCGAATGGTTACGGTTCCCCTTGAGCCTGCGTCTGGTCGAGGAAATGCTGCTGGAGCGCGGGATCGCGGTTTCGTATGAGACAATCCGCCGGTGGGGCATCAAGTTCGGTCCGGATTACGCTCGCCGCTTGCGCCGCAAGCAGCGCAGCCGAAACGATGTCTGGCACCTGGACGAGGTCGTCATCACCATCGCCGGCAGGAAACGCTGGTTGTGGCGCGCCGTCGACCAGGATGGCTATGTGCTCGACGAGATCGTCCAGAACCGCCGCAACACCAAAGCGGCCAAGCGCTTGCTGACGCGGCTGCTGAAGAGGCAAGGCGTCGCGCCGAAGTGCATGATCACCGACAAGCTGCGCTCCTATGGAGCAGCCAGGCGACAGGTGATGCCGGACGTCGAGCATCGGTCGCATAAGGGATTGAACAACCGGGCGGAGAATGCACATGTGCCGCTGCCTGCGGCACGGAGGTCTTGTTGAGTGCGCCTCTGCCCACAAAGCGGTGGCAGCAAGAAAAAGCGCAATTGTTTCGGCCTTCGTGATGACCACCGTCCTGTCTTCAGCTTGATTTTGCGGAATGCCGCCACTTCCGCTCGTCCTGCGCCTCAGACCGCGCGTCGGTAAGTCCAGAGTTGTGCGGGCGGGATGTTGCGGACGACGAAATCATAGTGAGACACGACATAGCGGTCGGGCATTTTGATCACCGGCGACAAGGGTCCGTAGGTGATTTGAATCACCGGTCTGCCATCCGGTATCCGGGCCAGCAAATCCTCAATAAGGCCAACACGCTGTTCCATCGGAAAGCTCAACAACGGCACCGCACTTATGACACAGTCGAACTGCTCCCCGCTCCGCTCGGCGAGCACGTCTCTCAGCGCAAACGCATCGCCCAGTCGAAAATCCACGCCCGGAAGGGCTCGCTTCAGGCGCTGATAGAAATCCTTGGAATACTCGACCGAAATCAGCTGATGCGGCTTGATGCCTCTTTCGAGGATTGCCTTGGTGATGACGCCAGTTCCCGCGCCAAGTTCAAGAACCGGCAATCCGGATGCCGGGTTAATGACGCTTGCCATGCGACGCGCGGCATGAATGGACGTTGGCATGAGCGCGCCCACCCGTTTCTTGTCCTTCTGCCAGCCCTTGAAGAATTGCACTTCTTCTTCGAACTTCCTGCCGAGGCGCTCCTTCAATCGAAAGACCATGTGCACTCCCTGCTACTGATATCCGTTGGATCATTTTGGCGACGAACGTTTGTCCAAGCTTTGCGACTGCTCAATTATGCGGCATCGGCTGTCGCGAGCAGCTCGCCTTCGCGCTGCCCGGGCAGAACTCCGACGTTATCGATAAGCCGCGTCCCGCCGAGCCAGGCGGCGACGATCAGGCGGGCCGGTCGGTCCGCGGCGCAAAGAGGCGAAAGATCCTGGTCTGCTCGCAGCTCGAGATATTCGACTTCGTCGTAACCGGCGGCGAGGATCGCTTGCCTGGCCTCGGCAAGCACAAGCTCTGTCGGCGCTCCTGCCGACAGCCGCTCGGCCGAAGTGGACAGGACTTCGGCGAGCCTTGGCGCTGCCAAACGCTGCTCGACCGAGAGCCTGATATTGCGCGACGACATCGCCAGGCCGTCGACTTCACGTACCGTTGGACAGGCTACAATCTCGATCGGAATGTCGAGATCGCGCACGAGCCGGCGAACGACGTGCAGTTGCTGGAAATCCTTCTCGCCGAAGAAGGCGAGATCAGCACGCGTCTGTAGAAAGAGCTTGGCGACGATAGTTGCCACGCCGTCAAAATGGCCGGGACGGAACGCGCCGCAAAGACCCTCGCTCACTCCACGCACCGAGATCGTGGTGGCGAAACCTTCCGGATAGACGTCCGCCGCATTTGGCGCGTAGAGCAGATGAGCGCCGAGCGGCGCGAGCTTGGCGGCATCGTCATGCTCGGTGCGCGGGTAGGCCGTGAGATCGGCCGCGCTGTTGAACTGTTTCGGGTTGACGAACAGCGTCACGATAACCCGGTCGGCCTTGCCGAGTGCCGCACGCACCAGGCTCAGATGGCCTTCATGCAAGGCACCCATGGTCGGCACGACAGCGACCTTGAGGCCATTCTGACGCCATGCCGCGACAGCCACGCGCAATTCGGCGACGGTTCGTGCGATCGCGATGCTCATGCTGCTTCTCCACCATTGACCGTGCTTGGAGTATCGCCGAAGACATGCTCGGCCGCTGGAAAGCTGCGGTCGCGCACGTCCTGCGCGTAAGCCGCGATCGCCGCCTCGGCGATCTCACCGAGTTCGGCATAGCGCTTGACGAATTTGGGCCGGAAGTCGCCGAAGATGCCCAACATGTCGTCGACGACGAGAATCTGCCCGTCACAGGCCACCGAGGCGCCGATACCGATCGTCGGGATCGCTACCTCTGCGGTGATCCGGCGGGCGAGCGCCTCGGGGACCTTCTCCAGCACCACCGCGAATGCCCCAGCTTCGCTCACGGCATGCGCGTCCGCCCCGACGCGCTCCGCATCACCGCCTCTGCCCTGCACGCGGTAGCCGCCGAAGGTATTGACCGCCTGTGGCGTCAAACCGACATGGCCCATGACCGGCACGCCGCGTGCAGCGAGGAAGCGGATCGTCTCGGCCATTGCCTCGCCACCTTCGAGCTTGACCGCCGCGCAGCCGGTTTCCGTCATGACACGTGCGGCATTGCGGAAGGCCTGCTCGGGGCTTTTCTCGTAGGAGCCAAACGGCATGTCGACGATCATCAGCGCCTTCTCGAGGCCACGGCGCACGGCCTGGCCGTGCATGATCATCATCTCAAGCGTCACGCCCAACGTCGACGGCAAGCCGTGGAGCACCATGCCGACGCTGTCGCCAACGAGAACAATGTCACAATGCCGATCAACGAGCTTTGCGATCGGCGTGGTATAGGCCGTCAGGCAGACGAGCGGCGTGCCACCCTTCCGGGAACGAATATCCGGCGGTGTGATCGCCTTGGTGTTAGCAACAGCACTCAAGAAGGCTCCTTCCCCAACGTTACCAACCATGTGTGCCGCGTTTGGCACATTTTTGTGCAGGTGCGAAGATGAAAATCGCTATCGCGCGTGGTGGAGACGCGCTGACAGTCATCGTAAATCATCTATCAAATCGCCAAACAGGAGATCGGCGTAGGAAGAGAAGGCGCACCGGGCGAAATCGATCAGCTATCTCGGCCTTCACTGCTCCCCTTTCGCTATTGGCTCAGTTAATCGCCTCCACGCACAGAGCGACGCCCATGCCGCCGCCGATGCACAGCGTGGCGAGGCCTTTCCTGGCACTTCTGCGGCGCATCTCGTAGACCAGCGTGTTGAAGATTCGGGCACCGGAGGCGCCGATCGGGTGGCCGATGGCGATGGCGCCGCCATTGACGTTGACGATCGAGGGATCCCAGCCCATGTCCTTGTTGACGGCGCAGGCCTGCGCGGCAAAGGCCTCATTGGCCTCGACAAGGTCGAGATCACCGACCGACCAGCCGGCTTTGGCCAGCGCCTTGCGCGAGGCGGGGATCGGGCCGGTGCCCATGATCTGCGGATCGACGCCGGCGGTTGCCCAGGACACGATGCGCGCCAGCGGGGTGATGCCGCGCCTCAGCGCCTCTGCTTCGCTCATCAGCAGCGCGCCAGCGGCGCCATCGTTGATGCCGGAGGCATTGGCGGCGGTCACGGTACCGTCCTTATCGAAGGCCGGTCTTAGCTTTGTCATGGCGTCGATCGTGGCGCCGTGGCGGATGTATTCGTCTTGGTCGACAATGGTGTCGCCCTTCTTGCCCTTGACGGTGAAAGCCACGATCTCGTCCTTGAATTTGCCGGCCTTCTGCGCGGCCTCTGCCTTGTTCTGGGAGGCCAATGCGAGCCGGTCCTGGTCCTCGCGGGTAATCTGGAACTGGCGTGCGACGTTTTCGGCCGTGTTGCCCATGTGGTAGCCATTGAAGGCATCCCACAGCCCGTCCTTGATCATGGTGTCGATCATCTTGTAGTCGCCCATCTTGACGCCGGCACGCAGGTGTTGAGCGTGCGGGGCCAGCGACATCGATTCCTGGCCGCCGGCGATGATCACCTTGGCGTCGCCGGTGGCGATCTGCTGCATGCCGAGCGCGATGGCGCGCAGGCCAGAGCCGCAAACCTGGTTGAGCCCCCAGGCGGTGGTTTCCTTGGGCAGGCCGGCATTGATCGACGCCTGGCGAGCTGGGTTCTGGCCCTGCGCCGCCGTCAGCACCTGTCCGAGAATGACCTCATCGACTTCGCCCGGCTCGACATTGGCGCGCGACAAAAGCTCCCTGATGACGACGGCACCGAGTTCATGCGCAGGGGTGGCGGCGAAGGCGCCGTTGAAGGAGCCGACGGCCGTGCGTGCGGCACTGGCGATGACGATTGAAGTCTTGCTCATGATGGCTCCTTTTCTCGTAAGCGGCGCCCTGACTTTCGGTGGCGCGCCTCCCTATCAGTTAACGATCGTTGCTTCGGTAGCCCCGCGTAGTTCATCATCAGTCACGCCGTCGGCGAGTTCCACTAGCTTCAACCCACCGGCGACGACATCAAGGACGCCAAGATTGGTAACAATCCGATCAACCACTCCTTCGCCCGTCAGCGGCAGTGTGCACGCTTTTAGGATCTTCGACTCCCCTGCCTTGTTGGTATGGTCCATGACGACGACCACTCGCTTTACGCCGGCAACCAGATCCATTGCGCCACCCATACCCTTGACCAGCTTGCCAGGGATCATCCAGTTAGCGAGGTCACCGCTCTCTGAAACTTCCATCGCGCCGAGGATAGCCATGGCAATCTTGCCGCCGCGGATCATTGCGAAGCTTTGCGCAGAGTCGAAGAAGGCCGAATGCGGCAGTGCCGTCACCGTCTGTTTGCCGGCATTGATGAGGTCCGCGTCGACCTCGTCTTCGGTCGGGAAGGGACCTATGCCGAGCAGGCCGTTCTCCGACTGCAGCGTCACGTGAACACCCTCGGGAATATGATTGGCGACCAGCGTCGGAATGCCGATGCCGAGATTGACGTAGGTGCCGTCTTCAAGTTCGCGCGCGGCCCGCGCCGCCATCTGGGTTCTATCCCAAGCCATTCGTCTCTCCCTACTTTCAAGCTGGCGCGCGTGTCGTGCGCCGTTCGATACGTTTCTCGTGCTCGCCCCGGACAAGGCGATGCACATATATCCCCGGCAAGTGGATCTGATCAGGATCGAGGGTTCCGGCAGGTACGATCTCCTCGACCTCTGCCACGCAAAACTTTCCGCAGGTGGCGGCTGGCGGGTTGAAGTTGCGTGCT
Source organism: Mesorhizobium sp. M1312 (assembly GCF_040318115.1). NCBI lineage: Bacteria > Pseudomonadati > Pseudomonadota > Alphaproteobacteria > Hyphomicrobiales > Phyllobacteriaceae > Mesorhizobium > Mesorhizobium sp. M1312. The sequence goes on from NZ_JAMYLQ010000038.1 coordinate 5,373, forward strand.
GTCTTGCGGAAAACGAGGTTGCCCGACGTATCCGCCTTCCAGGCTTTGACGATCGACAGGTCTGCGATGATAGCGGTTTCAAGCACATAGGTCTCGCCGTTGAAACTCTTTTGCTCCTTGCCCTTGGCGACCAGGGTGCCCACACCGGTCTTGGTATAGAAGCCGGCGATGCCGGCCCCGCCAGCGCGCATGCGCTCGGCGAGCGTCCCCTGCGGATTGAATTCGATTTCCAGTTCACCGCTCAGGTACTGGCGCATGAACTCGGCGTTCTCGCCTACGTACGACGAGATCATCTTCTTGATCTGCTTTGTCTTCAGCAGCACTCCGAGCCCGAAATCGTCGACGCCGCAATTGTTCGATGCAATCGTCAGCCCCGTCGTGCCGGCGTCTCGGATCGCGCCGATCAAAAGCTCCGGAATTCCGCAAAGGCCAAAGCCCCTGCCGCAATGGACATGCCTTCAAACAGCAAGCCGTTCAGTGCGGAACCAGCGTCATTAAAGACTTTATTCAACTCACTCCTCCAACGATTCGGTGCTTTGATATCGGGTTAGGCTTCGCCTGCAGGCGTGCACGACGTAGCCTTGGATAAGCCAGACCGACGGTGTCACTCCTTGGGGCGACGTCAACAGGAATTCCGGAAGCATATTGTGATCTTATGGGACGCCCAGACTTGGCGAAGGCAAAACCTTCCTCAGTTACTCGCCACTTGTAGCTCCGAGAGCGGCAAGTCGCGTCAGGTGATAATTTGCGTCGCCAAACAGCGTGTCTATCATGGTGACATGCCTGAAATAGTGCCCAATGCTGTGCTCCATCGTCATTCCAATGCCACCGTGCAATTGGATCGATGTGTGACCGATTGCCTTTGCGGACCGGCCAATCTGCACTTTTGCAGCCGAGATCGCCCGTTCCCGTGCTGTTGCATCCTCCTCTCCAGCCATCACCGCGGCGTAGATTGCCATCGAACGTGATTGCTCGAGATCGACAAGCATGTCGACTGCCCTGTGCTGCAGGACCTGGAAACTACCAATTTTCTTGCCGAACTGCTCGCGCGTCTTGAGGTAGTCAAGTGTAATCGCTTGCATTTTGCCGAAGGCCCCAAGCGCTTCAGCACATACTGCTGCAACAGCCTCGTCCGCTACTCGCGACAGGATTGGGAATCCCCCTGCCGGGTCTCCAATCACGTTTGTCGAGCCAACCCGCACATTCTCAAGCGTTATGTCGGCAGCGCGCGATCCACTATGGGTTGGGTAACCGCGGCGACTAAGTCCTGGTGTGTCAGCGTCAAGCAGAAACAGGCCGATACCTTCTTTTTGTCGCGACTCGCCGGACGTGCGCGCCGTTACAATGAACTTGTCGGCGCTCTCCCCGTGCAGCACGAGCGCCTTCATGCCGTTTAGGATCCATTCGTCCCCGTCTCTCTTTGCCTGGGTTTCGACATCAAAAAGATCATAGCGCGACTGGGGCTCCATGTAGCCAAGGGACATTTTCGCCTGACCCTGAGCGATGGCTGAAATGAATTTCGACTTCTGCGCTTCACTTGCGCCGTGGCGAAGGATCCCGCCCGCAAGCACCACAGTTGAAAAATACGGCTCTAGAGCCAAAGCCCCGCCAAATGCTTCCATAACGATCATCGTGTCGGCCGCGCCGCCGCCGAAGCCGCCATATTCCTCGGCAAATGGCAGCGCGAGAAGTCCTAGATCAGCATAGTTTGCCCACATGGTTTCGCTGTAGCCGCGTTCCTCAGTCTGATAACGCCCACGATCTGCGAAACCATATTTGTCGTGCATCAATCGTTCGATGCTGTCTTTCAAGAGCCGCTGCTCTTCCGATAGATCAAAATTCACGGCCGATCTCCTTTCCGACGCGACCCTAAGTTCTAGAGGCCAAGGATCACCTTCGCGATGATGTTCTTTTGGATTTCACTTGAACCAGAGTAGATCGTTGCGGCGCGACTGTAGAAATACAACGGCGCGATCGTCTTGGCCCACTCGGGCCCCACCGATTGCCCGTCTTCGAGACCGACTTGTCCATCCGTCAGATCTGGAAGGACGTAGGGACCAACCACATCCATCAGGAGCAATGTGGCCGCCTGCTCGATCTCAGATCCCTTAAGCTTGAGAATGGATCCGGCCGGGTCTTGGATTCCGTTCTGTTGCGTAGAAACGGTGACCGCACGCAGCTGGGTGATTTCGAAAGCTTTCATTTCAACTTCGACGGCAGCCACTTTCTCGCGGAATGCCATTTCGTCGATCAACCGCTTCCCACCCACGTAGCACTGCGCGGCAAGATGTTTAGCACGCTGCACTCGTTCCTTAATGAGGCCTAGGCCGGCATCGACGAAGCGTTCATTGCCGAGCAAGAACTTGGCGTAAGTCCAGCCCTTGTTCTCTTCACCGATGAGGTTCTCAATGGGAACACGAACATCGGAGAAGAAGACTTCGTTGACCTCATAGCCGCCGTCAATCAGCTTGATCGGCCGCACCTCGACGCCAGGTATCTTCATGTCGATCAGGAGAAATGAGATGCCGTCCTGTTTCTTTACATCAGGATTTGTTCTGACCAGGCAGAAGATCCAGTCCGCATATTGCGCGCCCGTTGTCCAGATCTTCTGACCATTGACAACATAATGGTCGCCATCGCGCACAGCCCGCGTCTTAAGCGAAGCGAGATCGGATCCCGCGCCAGGCTCAGAGAAGCCTTGGCACCACCAATCCTCAGCGTTGATAATGCGCGGCAGGAAGTGCAGTTTTTGCGCCTCGTTGCCAAAGGTGTAGATGACCGGGCCGACCAGAGTAACACCATAGCCAAACGCCAACCGTGCAGCGGGGAACGCTTGCAGCTCTTCCTCATAGATATATTGTTGGAGGGGAGACCATCCAGCGCCGCCATACTCCTTCGGCCAGCTTGGCACGCCCATCTTGTGGAGAGCACGCATCCCCTCGGCGATTTCGTTTTTTGATAGGTGCTGGCCTTCGGCTAGTTTACGGCGAGTTTCCGGTGATATGTTGTCACGGAGGAGCCGACGCACCTCTTCACGAAACTTGCTCTCATCTTCTGTGAACGCGAGATCCATTGATCCCTCCATGAGCTTTAAATACGACAACAAGGGCGTCGCAATTAGCAGTGTTAACGGCCCGGGGCGCCTGCCTGCCGCGACCGGGGCATTGAATAGGTGGAGAGCGCTAGATGCCCTTCCACACAGGCTTACGCTTCTCGACGAAAGCCCTAGCGCCTTCCGATTGATCCTCAGAATTGAAGCATTTCTGAACCGATGCCAAAGAGCGGCTGTGCTCGAACGCGGCTTGCTCGGGGATATTCTCGGTCCGACGCATCATGTCTTTGATGGCAGCAAAAACGAGCGGCGGTCCTTCCGCCAAGAGCGCTGCCAGTTCACGTGCCCGTGTCATCAAGTCCTCGATCGGGAGCACTTCGTTGACTAATCCCCAGCGTTGGGCATCGAGAGCGTCCATCCTGCGTCCGGTAAACATGAATTCCAAAGCGACGTTGCGAGGAATCCGGCGCGGCAGACCAACGACGGCCAGGTTTGGCACCACGCCAACGTTAATTTCCGGGAGTGCGAAGTAAGCGGTTTCCGCGGCCAAAATGATATCGGCAGATAGCGCGGCTTCCAGCCCACCACCAATGCAAATTCCATTGACCGCGCAAATCACAGGTTTGTTGAGATTGGGTAGCTCGGTCGCTCCCGCCCAACCTCCTGCTCCGTGATCTGCGTCCGCCGCCTCACCATCCGCGGCAGCTTTAAGGTCCCATCCTGCACAAAAGAATTTCTCTCCCGCGCCGGTGAGAATCGCCACCTTCAGGTCCGGGCTATCGCGAAATTCTCGGAACGTTTCTCCCATCAAACGTGAGGTAGCAGCATCAATGGCGTTCGCTTTCGGTCGATCCAACACGATCTCCAGAACGCCGCCTCGTTGTTCGATCTTCAGAGGTCCTGACATCTTCATTCCTCTCCCCTCAGTCTAATAAGGCTGTCAACCGCGACTGCGCCGAGACCTTGTGCCCGAACAATGATCGGATTGATTTCGAGCTCGAAAATACACGCCGCCGGGTCTTGAATCAGTTCGGCAACCGACATGACGACTGAGATCAAAGCATCCACGTCGGCCATTGGGCGCCGCCGATAGCCCGATAATAGACGGAAAGACCGCAGTGTTTTCAGAGCACTGAGCACGTCCTGTCTGGAAAAAGGCGGAAGCAACACTATCGAATCTTTAAGAAGTTCGGCAAGTACGCCACCTGCACCGATCAAAACGACCGGGCCGAACTCATCGTCGACATTGACACCCACAATGAACTCGGCAATGCCGTCGTGGACCATCTCTTCAACCAGGATTTTTTCAGTAATCGCGCCAAGTCGGGCCGCTTCCATTTCCGCCTTTTCGACGTTATCGACGTTGAGGGCGACGCCATTTAGCTCGGTTTTGTGCTGGATCGATTGGGAGGATACTTTCATTACGACCGGGAAGCCGATTGTCTCCGCCGTTCGAGGCGCATCCTTCGCAAAAACCTCGGCGGAACGCGGCGTCTTTATGCCGGCCGACGACAGCATTTGCTTTGCATCGAACTCATTCAAATTGCGTATCGAGCCATTATGGGCACGCCGATCGAGACGCGGTGGCTTGAAGTTTGCCCACGAGGATCCCATGGCCGCGGCAATTTCGAATGCTCGGAAAGTCTCTGACATGCCTTGCATGGGGGCTACCCCTGATTTCAAGGCCATGTCGGCAATAAATGCTGGTGTGGACTCAGGCATCGTACTTGCGATGAAAGCCTTGGCTCCCGTCTTCCGTGCGGCAGCCAGGAAGGCTCTTATCGGAAGCTCTTCCTTATGCGCTTGTGCTTCCAGGTTCGGGTGATCCAGGAAGAAGCCATAGAGGTCGGCATCGCCATCTTGGAACACAGAAAACATCTGGCACAGCTTTTCCTCATCGTGCCAAATGAAAGTCTGGAAATCTAAAGGGTTGCCGAGGGTAACTTGATCGCCCAGGCTTTTGCTCAGTGCATCCTTGGTCTCGGTTTTGATCAGCGGCAATTGCACCTCGACCTTTTCGAGCAGATCGGATGCGATGGCCATGTCACCACCTGACCCACCAGAAATCGCCAGGCGGTTTCCGGCGAACGGGCCGTGCACATGAAGTAGCTTCAATGTTTCAACGAATTCGGCGATGCTATCACACCGGCCCACACCAACTCTTTGCAAAAGCGCATCGAGATACCGTTCGGTACCCGCCATCGCGCCTGTATGACTTAAGGCAATGCTGCGGGCAGACTCCGTGCGGCCGGGTTTGAGGATCAGGATCGGAATCCGCCTTTCCTGAGCAGCGCACGCCAGGTCTCTAAGGTCGGTCGGATCGCCCATAGACTCAAGGTACATACCGATAGCTGATACTCTCGGGTCCTCAAGAGCCGCGTAAGCGAGATCGACAGATGTCACCGACGATTGATTGCCGGCCGAGAAGACTTTTCCGATCGGCAAATGCCGATTGGAAAAGAGCACGTCACAAGCGACCGTCCCCGATTGAGAAATAACGCAAACGCCTCGATCTACGGACTGAGTGACAGCTGGATCCGGAAATAGCGAGATGCGGTCAAAGAAATTAACAAAGCCGAGGCAGTTGGGGCCAAGGAAGGGAAAATCTCCCGCAGCATCTAGCAGCCTGGTGTTAAAGTCGACCCCGCCGTCCCCCGAGCGCTCCGCGAAACCGGACGCCAGACAAACTGCCCCGCCTGCGCCTAGCTCTCGTAACAGTCGCACCGCATCGATCGTCGCGTCCCGGTTGATGCCAAGGAATGTGCAGTCAGGTACCGTGGGCAAAGCCTCGAGAGATGGCCAGAAGCCCTCCACGCCTGCAGCGGCCTTTTGCGGATGAACTCTGAATATTGGCCCTTGAAAGCCGAAATTCCGGCAGTTTTGCTCCACGAGATCGGCCCAGCGCCCCCCCAAGATGGCGACGGATTTGGGCGACATGAGCCGCGTCAGATCTTTCCTCATCGCTACCTCCCGCTACCGGCTCGCTATGCGCGAGCCGGCTTCTCCCCAATGGAACGTCCCACCGCTTCAGGCATCGGAAGCGCCGCGTGCGCTTCAAGAATCGGTTTGAGCTTTTCCATGATCGCGGGCTGAGGCGGGACCGACCGTTTCCCCTTCAGGGAAACGTGCAGCATTACGCTCTCATATGTCGACAACACTTCATTGTCGGATGCCCTATGCAGCGACATGAAACAATGGATCTTCTTGCCGTCTGATGGAAGCAGTTGAGCCTTGACATACAGCGCGTCGCCAAGCTTTGCCTCAGCAAGCAGCCGGACATGACTTTCAACTGTATAGTAGCTATGGCCGCCCTTTACATAGTCCATGTCGACTCCACATTGCTGGAGCAGCACATCGGTAGCGTCAGCGAAGCACTGGGTATACCGGTATTCCGTCATGTGGCCGTTGTAGTCGATCCAGGCTGCCGGCACTTTCACGTCGAGAAGTCGCAAAGCCTGGTCGCGTGAAACGTTATCGACCTTCGGGGCGATCTTCCAAAGGTGGGTTTCGAAATCGGCCAAAAGCTTTCCCGCACCCCAGCCGCGCCCCTCATCTCCCACTTTCAGCGCCTGCAAAATTCCGACCAGGTTCTGGTCGCGGATACGCTCGAGGTCTCGAATACCGCGCTGTCCTGACTGCGCGTCAGACTGGCTCGCGATCTTCTCTACTAGTTCAGGATTGAGATCAACGACGTTCGTTAGCTTGGTCCACGGCCACTCGAGGCAGGGACCGTACTTGGAAAGGTAGTCGCGCATGCCAGCTTCGCCGCCAGCAACGCGGTAGGTCTCAAACAGACCCATCTGCGCCCAACGGAGGCCGAACGAATATCGAATGACGTTGTCGAGCGTTTCGGTATCGCAGATGTCATCCTTGATCAACCAGAGGGCTTCACGCCACAATGCCTCCATGAGCCGGTCGGCGACAAAAGCGTCAATCTCTTTATTGATAAGCAACCCGGTCATGCCGATAGTGGCCAACCTGGCTTTGGCATCCTCGAGCGCTGCCCGCTTCGTTTGGATACCGCCAACGAGCTCAACAAGCGGCAGCAAATAGACTGGGTTGAACGGGTGTGCAACAAACATCCGCTCTGGATGTTTCATGTCCTTCTGAAGATCGGTCGCCATGAGCCCAGAGGTCGAAGATCCGATCAACGCCTCTGGATCGGCGGCAAGATCGATCTGGGTGATCACGCTGCGCTTGAGGTCCAATCGCTCTGGTACACTTTCCTGGATCCAGTCGGCGCCCTTAACAGCCTCCTCAAGAGAAGCGCAGAAGATCAATGCTCCCCTCTTTGGAAGAGGTGCATTTGTCAGAAGCGAATAAGCATATTCCGCATTTGCAATTACCTCGCCAACGAGCCGTTTAGCTTCGGGGTGAGGATCATAAACATTCACGTCGATGCCAGCCAAAATAAAGCGGGCGATCCAGCCGCCGCCGATGACACCGCCGCCAATGCTGGCCGCCTTTTTGATTTGAGCCATTGAAGTTTCTCTTTCTCAGTTGAATGCGTGATCGTTCCGGACATTCACTTCAGCAGGTCGCGAGACCCTGCCAAAATGAGTTTTTACCGCCCAAATAGATTACCGCTTGGTGAGCTTGAGTTTGCGGCGAACTTCCTCCGGACCAATGATCCTGGCTCCCATGTTTTCGACGACATTGACGGCCCTTTCGACCAACTGGCCGTTGGTCGCAAACTCACCCTTTCCAACGTAGAGATTGTCTTCAAGGCCGACACGAACATTTCCGCCAGCCAGAACAGCGGCCGCGGGGTATGCCAACGCGTCACGGCCGATAGCGAACGCGGAAAAGGTCCAATTTGAGGGGATCGTGTTCACCATTGCCATCAAGGTACTGAGATCGCTCGGCGCGCCCCACGGGATGCCCATGCAAAGTTGAACGAGGACGGGATCTTCGATCAGGCCTTCCTCGACAAGCTGCTTGGCAAACCACAAGTGTCCCGTGTCGAAAACTTCGATTTCGGGGCGAACGCCGAAATCGGTCATCATTTTTGCCATTGCGCGAAGCGTCGATGGCGGATTAGCCATCACATAGTCGCCGAGGTTGAAGTTCATCGTGCCGTTGTCAAGCGTGCAAATTTCGGGAGTGCACTCAAGAATGTGCGCAAACCTTTCCGAAGCCCCAACGAAGTCACTGTTCGGCGCCACTGGGAACGGCTGCTCCACACTACCGAAGATAAGGTCGCCGCCCATGCCAGCCGTAATATTCAAAACAACGTCGGTGTCTGCCTGGCGAATACGATCAGTGACTTCCTTGTAGAGATCGTTTCGCCGAGACGGGGCGCCTGTCTCTGGATCACGAACATGGATATGGACGACTGCAGCACCAGCCTTGGCAGCTTCGATGGAGGCGTCTGCGATTTCTTTCGGCGACCGAGGCACATGTCGGGATTTCGATGCGGTGTCAGCTGCACCGGTTACAGCACAAGTAATGAAAACCTCGCGGTTCATGGTCAGTGGCATTGCTCTTCTCCTTGTATGGTCGTGGGGTGTTGCCAGCCAATGCTTCCGCATCGCGGCGCACCACACTCGTCAGATGTTGTCGGTTTTTAGAATTCAGTTGCGTTGGTTTGGCCGTCAATGACGAGCGACTGTCCGGAGATTATCCGTCCGTGAGGACTGCAGAGATACAAAACCATACTGGCGATCTCCTGGACACTCACCAGTCTGCGCATGGACGTTTGATTGAGAGCTGCCTGCCTAATCTCTTCGACTGGCACCCCGCGAGACTGCGCTGCCATGAGATTCACCCTTTCTGCTCGAGGTGAATCGACATTCCCAGGGCAGATCGCATTCACATTAATGTTCTCGGGTCCAAGCTCCCTTGCCAGCACTTCGGTAAGCCCGATGACACCGTATTTCGCGGTGCAATACGGTGACCGAAGCGGAAATGGAAAGATGCCGGCGACGGAGGACATATTGATGATAGACCCACCTCCGGCCTTTTTGATCAGTGGAATCGCCGATCTCGCACAATAAAATGAGCCATCCAGATTTACGGCGAGAGTGCTCTTCCATTCATCATCACCCATAGATTCCACCGGCTTTGCCGGCCCCGAGACCCCCGCGTTGTTAACTAGGATGTCGAGGCCGCCCATGTGGCGGTGAACCTCTTCGAAGAGCTGAACCACGGCATGGGAGATCGACACGTCAGCGGCTAGCGCTTGCAGCCCAGCTTCTGCTTGCGCGCGCTCAATCGCATCGAGATCAACGTCGCAGACGAGCACTTGTGCTCCTTCGGCAACAAACCTTTCCGCTACCGCCCTTCCGATACCAGACGCGCCGGCAGTGATGAGGACGCGCTTATTCTCGAGTTCCAAATTCATGCAGATCAATTCCTCCGCGTTAGGAATTCGTTCGGCGCCTGGGTCTCCTGGGAGGGTCGCCCTATCAAGAAATATATCCCGGATTACATAATGCACATTATATTTAAAAGATCCCTCCGTCAATAGAGCTCGGCGTCTTTGGAGTTCGACCTTGAGAGCCGCTCGGGCAACAGCAAATTCGCTGTGCAGAAGAGCTTTTGCACCTCTCTCGGTCCTAAACTATCCCTCTGATATGGCAGAGTTTCTCCGCTCTCCCCATTTCCAGCCGGAATTTTTTGCGCGCTCAATGTCGAGGATGAAGTCAGGACAAGGGCGCCAAGTTTTCCATTGCAAGGAACAGCAAATTTTTTCAGGAATGCCCATTACGTAAACCTCGACACTGCAGTCGAACACGCGTCCCTTGCCGACGCCGTTACAGAGGCATTGATCTTGCTGGTAGAACAGGTTGCCGGACGAGGAACAACACAATGCACCGCTTGTCGCGCCACCTGCAAACGACTCGGTCCTTGCAAGTCGTCTCCGGCATGGCCGCTCGCCCTCGGCGAGACGCCGCTTTTCGCCCCGGCTCCCAATCAAACGTACTTTGAGGAATGTCGAAGCCGCCCATGGTTTAATATTATATATTGACCATTATCTCATAATGGCGGAGGTTAAAGCGTCCCGGGCAGGTTCGATGCCACAGGAAACGTCGCAAGCGGATTTGATCGGTTATCGAGATATGCCAAAAATTATTGATGTTGAGCAGACCCGACTTCGCATCGCTAGGGCAGCATGCAAGGCAATAGCACAAAAGGGCATCTCGGCTGTAACCATGATCGACATCGCCAATGCCGCAAACGTGACAACGGGAATGATAACCCATTATTTCGATGGGAAGGCAGACATTATCGCAGCTGCCATGCGTATTCCCTTCCTTAACATAGAGCGTAACCTCGCTCATTTGCTGGAGAAAGGCGAGACGGACCTCGCTACGCTGCTTGACGTCGCGATTCCAGCATCGAAGTCTCATTTTGAGGATAGCCTCATTTGGGTGAATTTTTGGGGTGTGATTGCAACCGACCCTGAGTTTCGCAAACTCAATGTCGCATTGCATCGGGAAGGCGGGAATATATACGCACACCTAATCCGATCCAGCTGGCCTGAGAGTAACGAGTGGCCGGCAGAGGTCTTTGAGGCAGCGCTTCGGTCTATCGTAACATTTATCTTCGGGCTGACAGCGGGCGGCGTAACAAATCGCGCCGTTTGGACGGCAGCCGTGCAGCGCACACAATTGCAGTCACATCTGAATTTGGTTCGCCAATCATCGCGACTACAGGCGCTTCACGTTCGCAGCGCCGAGGATACCCTGATAGCTACTGAGGCTCGTTTGTCTACAAGATTAAGCGCGGCACGGGTCACTGATACCTTGAGCATTACGCAGGATGACTAGAACTGGTAAATGTCGCAGGCTCAACCTGTCTCGGAATCGATAACCTTCAACGAGGTGTTGGAAGAAATCGACGATAAAGCCCGTCGGCTTGCCGGGCCTGCAATTTTCGATCTTTAGGCTTTTTGCTAAAAGCGGTTCCTCCTGCATTCAATGCTTATCGCGGGTGCGGGACAGACATCGAGAGCAACCTTCAACCAATAGAACAGCCGACTGTTCGCGTCAGCGCCGGGCCAGTGAAAGCATGCACGCGTTCTTAAATTGAGGCTTGCCGTTTTCTCGAGGCCTTGCCTTCGGGTTGCGAGGCGAGGCGTCGGACCCGGGCGGCTCTTGGAACCATCCTTTAATGAAGCTGCTGTTGACTCTTATTATCTCACGTGTATTATATCATAGGAGCTCGAAAAATAAGAACGCTTGCGACACTGGATGGGCTGATTAGGCCTTTACGACTCCTGGCGCGCTGGGTCGCGGCGCGGCTTTTTTTGGCAAGGGGAAGGTGGTGAGAATCTCAATGAAGCCAGGTTCGACATCCGACGTTCAGCCTATTCTAGAGGTGCGCAATCTCGGAAAGTCCTTCGGCCCGCTAGAGGTACTGAAGGGCGTCAATGTATCGGCCTCCAAGGGGGACATCCTGACGTTGATCGGCAGTTCCGGATCCGGGAAAAGCACGCTGATCCGCTGTGTCAACTTCCTCGAAGAGCCATCTCAGGGAGAGATAGTACTAGACGGCACCGTATTTCCGGCCATTCCGAGCCGACGGAGGACCCGACAACAGAATGCCGATCTGATCATGCTCAGGCGCAAGGTGGGCATGGTCTTTCAATCCTTCAATCTCTGGCCGCATCGCAGCGCCATCGAAAATGTGATGGAGGGTCCGCTTCAGGTGCTTGGAGTATCGAAGAAGGAAGCGCACGAGCGGGCACAAGCTTATCTCGACAAAGTGGGACTAGGCGACCGCAACGGTTACTACCCAGCTCAACTCTCCGGTGGGCAGCAACAACGCGTGGCGATTGCGCGAGCACTCGCCATGGAGCCAGAAATTCTTCTCTTTGACGAACCGACATCTGCGCTCGACCCCGAGCTGGTCGGCGAAGTCCTACGTGTTATCCAAAATCTGGCTGTCGAAGGTAGGACAATGGTGATTGTTACACACGAGATGCAGTTCGCACTCGAGGTGTCATCTGAGGTTATTTATCTTCTAGGAGGAACTATCGCAGAAAGAGGTAAACCAAACGACGTCCTAAGACAACCAAAGTCGGAGGCTCTTGCCTCCTTCCTCCAAAGATATAGGCCATAGTTAACCATGACAAAGAGGGAACTGAAATCATGATCATTAGACTCAGAACAATCCTGTTCGCAACTACTCTCGGTGCAATGGCGATGTCGCCGGCATATGCGCAAGATACTATCAAGATCGGCATCGACGCATCTTATAAGCCAAATGCCTGGGTCGCCCCCGATGGGGAGCTCACAGGTTTTGAAGTTGATCTCACCAAGGCAGTGTGTGCCGAGATCAAGGCAAAATGCGACATTTCCAATGTGCCCTGGGATGGAATCTGGACGGCACTTGATACGAACACGATCGACATGGTAGGCACTACTGTGACCGTGTCGAAAACACGTCTGGAGAAGTACGACGCGTCGCGCGTTATTTACAAAATCGGGTACGCCTTCTTGGTTCCTGCCGACGCGGATATCTCGGGCGGCATTCCGGCTTTAAAGGGCAAGTCGATTGGCACGATAACGGGCACCCAGCCTTACTACGAATACATTAAGGCGATGCTCGGGGACGACACCGACATTCGCGGCTATGACAGTCCTGATGCAGCGGGGCTCGACCTCGATGCCGGCCGCATAGCAGCTTTCATGAATGACGACCAGCAGCTTCAGTACCAATTCATTAGTACTGGTAAGTACAAGCTCGTTGATAAACCGACTTACGACTCAAAGTTTGTCGGCGCCGGCCGGGCGTGGTTCTTCCGTAAGGGGTCAAAGGACCTCGTCGACAGGTTCAACAAGGGTCTTGATGCCGTCATTGCATCTGGCAAGCTGAACGAAATTGGCGTGAAGTATCTCAAGACAAACTTCACTACCCCATGATGGATCTGGACCGGATGGTGACGAGCAGTGCTTGAGATCGTCGCGCCGTACTTGAGCCTTTGGTTGAAAGGCGCAGCACTCACCTTTGGGTTAGCTGCTGTGTCTTTCCCCATCTGCGTAGCGATAGGGCTGGTGGTAGCTTTCGCCAGCTTCTCGCCAGCCCGAGCGATTTCCACACTGGCGTCCGTGTTTATTAATGTTTTCCGCGGTCTACCGGAAATAATCGTAATCTTCATTGTCTTTTATGGCTCTACAATCGTGCTTGCTGCTATCGGCAAAAGCGTTGGTTATGAGGCGGGAGGAGTGAACCCGGCCATTGCCGCGACATTTGCGATGTCTTTTCAGTCAGGATCTTACGCAGCTGTCATCTTCAAGGATTGGATAAGCACGCTTCCTAGAGGCTACGTGGAGGCGGGCCTTGCCATCGGAATGACCCGCTTTCAAGTCCGCCGGCGAATAGTCGTGCCGCTTGTACTACAATCGGCGACTCCCGCTCTGGGCAACTTGTTTATGGTAATGCTGAAGATCTCAGCACTCGCATCGCTAATTGGAGTTCAGGAGCTTAGCCGCTCCACGAACATAGTCGCTGGAGCGACTCGCGAACCGCTGTTTTGCTACATGATCGCCGCAGCCATGTATCTTGCTATCTCCGCTGTGTCGAGTCTAATCCAGCATGGCTTTGAAGCGGCCATTGAAAGATCTCGGTAGATGCTAAATCTGGCATTATTGGAAACACCAGGGTTTTGGTGGACTGTTTTAAACGGGCTCGTGACAACCGCTGCCCTAACTGTGCTGAGTATGGCATTTGGGTTCCTGTTGGGCGGTGCGCTGGCGACGTTACACCAATATGCCGGCGCGCCGGCGCTGCGCATCGCCGCCAAGACATATATTTTCGTATTCCGCGGCGTGCCGCTGCTCATCCTGCTATTTTTGGTCTACTATGGCATGCCAAGAATTGCGTGGCTGCGCGGAGGACTGTTTTGGGATCTCGTGCTGAGTTCGCCTTTTCGAACGGCCGTATTTGTTCTTAGCATCAACAATGCCGCCTATCTTGCTGAAATGATCCGCGGAGGCCTCAAAATGGTTCCCCGCGGACTGCTTGAGGCGGCCGTTGCTCTCGGGATGACCAGGAAGCGGGCGTTCTTTCGCGTTCACGCGCCGCTCGCACTCAGGTCTATCCTTGGCAACTTAGGCAATGAAACAGTCGCTGTGATCAAAGCATCCGCCATCACCAGCGTGATCACAGTCCACGACCTCATGGGAGGTCCTACTATCTTAGGCAAGATACATTTGGACCCCCTCACGCCTTTGTTAGTCGTTGGTTTGATTTACATCTTGATAGTTCAAATCATCGATCACCTTATAACCCGATTACAGGCTCATTTGGCGGTCGAAGGCATTGGCTATGTCCGGAACCTCTAGGGTGTCATGCCCTTCAAGCGACACCACTACCGAGTCTTATGTGGGTCAGCACATCTCTGGCGTCATGCCTGAGATGAACAATAATTTGGGGGGCGTGTTGCTATCAGGTAGTTATCATTCCCGCATTACGTCGATGTTCAGTAAGCGCTGTTCTCAGGCCACGGCCTCGAGCTCAGGAGCCTGGATGTAGGCCCATGGCAGCAGATCATCGATCTGGCTGTTGGGCTGGCCGTTGACGATCCTGGTGAGGACATCAGCAAGATAGCCGAGCGGCTCGACACCGCTGAGTTTGCAGGTTTCGATCAGCGACGCGATGACTGCCCAGTGTTCGGCGCCGCCGTCGGAGCCTGCAAAGAGCGCGTTCTTGCGGTTGAGCGCAATCGGACGGATGGAGCGCTCGACCACGTTGCTGTCGATCTCAATGCGGCCATCGTCAAGGAAGCGCGAGAGGCCTTCCCAACGCGAGAGCGTGTAGCGGATCGCCTCGGCGAGCTTGGTTTTCTGGCTGATCAAGCCGAGCTTTTCGCGCAGCCAGGGTTCGAGATCGGCGATGATAGCGCGGCTATTTTCCTGAGGCATCGCACGGCGCTCCTCGGCCGATTGGCCGCGGATGCCGTCCTCGATCTTATAGAGCTCGGCGATCCGTCTCAGCGCCTCACTGGCGATCGGCGCGGGACCGGCTGCCACCAGTTCATAGAAGCGTCGGCGCACGTGTGCCCAGCAGAAGGCGAGCGTGACACCGCTCTTTTCAGCCAGCACGCGATAGCCGCCATAGCCGTCGACCTGAAGGATTCCGGTGAAGCCAGCGAGATGGGCGATTGGACGCTCGGCCTTGCGGTCGGGCGCATAGACATAGGCGACGCCCGGCGGATCGCCGCCATTCCATGGTCGGTCATCGCGGGCATAGGCCCAGAGTTGGCCGGTCTTCGTCTTGCCGCGGCCAGGATCGAGCACCGGCGCGGTGGTTTCGTCAGCAAAGAGCTTCGGCGAAGCCTTCAGCTTGCCAAGCAGCCGCTCATGCACAGGACGCAGATGCCAGGCGGCGCGGCCGACCCAGTCGGCGAGCGTGGAGCGATCAAGATTGATGCCTTGCCGGGCATAGATCTGCGCCTGACGATAGAGCGGCAAGTGATCGGCGTATTTGGAGACCAGCACCTGGGCGACCGTTGCCTCGGTCGGAAGACCACCCTCGATCAACCGGGCCAGCGCGGGAGCCTGAACGACCACATCCTCACAGGCGCGACAGGCATATTTGGGCCGGCGCACGACGATCACACGCAGCTGCGCCGGAACGATGTCGAGCCGCTCGCTCACGTCCTCACCGATCCGATGCAGGCCGTTGCGGCAGCACGGGCAAGCATGGTCCTCGATGTCGACGACCATCTCGACACGAGGAAGATTCGCCGGCAGTGCACCCCGGTTGGCCCGGCGTTTGGCAGTCTTTGCCTGTCGCTGGTCCGGAGAGGCCCCCTCGGCCTCTTCCTCGCCGGCCGCCTCGATCTGTTCAGCCTCCTCGAGCCCAAGAAGGAGCTGATCCTCGGGGAGCGTCTCGGCGCGACGGCCGAAGCGGTGACGCTGCAATTCCTTGATGATCTGGATCAGGCGGGCGTTCTCGACGTCGCGCGCCAGGACCATCGCCTTCAGCGCATCCGGATCGTCGGGAAGCTGGTCAGCCGTTATCGCCATGAGCGGATCAGACCATATTCGCCGACAGCCCGCGACAGCGGAACGCGGGTCCGGCGCGCCTCGTGGACCCGCCGCCAGTCGAGACCTTCGAGCAGCGCCGACAGTTGCGCGGCCGTCAGTCGCATCATGCCGTCATGCACTTTCGGCCAGCGGAACTCGCCGTACTCCAGACGCTTGGCATAAAGGCAGACGCCAGTGCCGTCCCAGAAGATCAGCTTGATCCGGTCCGTCCGCTTCGCCCGGAAGACGTAGACCGTGCCGCTGAACGGATCGGCCCCATCGTCTCGCGCACCAGCGCCGCCAGCCCCTCCGCGCCCTTGCGGAAGTCCACTGGCTTCGTCGCCACCATGACCTTGACCGCACCCGTCGGCCCGATCACGTCGTTGCCTTAAGCGCGCAGATTATAGCAGCCACCGTTTTGGTGTCGGCGCCGCGGCCAACGCGCATGGCGACACCGTCGATCTCAAGCTCGATCACGCCAGCGTCGCGGACCGCCTTCTGCTTCCATGGTCGTCCTGGGCGCTTCGCTGTGGGTTCGGTTGTCGGCGCCGCCACAACCGCCAGCACAAAGGCAGGAGAATCTTGCTGCACCGAAGCGGCCTGTTTGCGCGCTTCCCGACGCCAGGCGAACACCTGCTGCGGCCTCAGGCCATAACGGCGGGCGACCTCGGAAATGATTGCGTTCGGCTCCAGCGTCTCCGCGATGATCCGCGCTTTGTCATCCACCGACCACTGACGCCGGCCGCCAGCACCGTTGATCACCTCGAAACGTCGAGGCTGCCGTTCCGGGTCAAGCGTAAGGTCAAGTCCAGACACAAGTCGATCTCCGATCCCATTACAGAACCGGCAACCTCACAGATCCAGACCACTCCTGAAAGGTGGTCCGGAAACACCGCTTACGATGTTCAACACTAACTCCCCGTGCTGAGGCCTTTGCCGTATCAGGTAACTTCGGCCACCTCGCTAAAGTAACATATGCCCATTCTTGACCATTTCCGGTCGCCCGAGCGCGGCCGCGGATCTGAGAGTGGCTCGCAGAGCCATCGCGGAGAAATGATGACGGCGGGTCCTGGTTCTACTTCGCCAGCGCCGCCGCGCGCCTTGACCGTGTCAGATTCGAATGCCGCAACCTGGTTGCCGTCGATCACCGTTGTCATATTCAGCCCATGCGCTCCGATGCGTAGCTTCCTGGGCTCGCTGGGAAGACGACAGAGCGGTTGCCGTTCATGAAGACACGGTGATGGATGTGGGCGTGGATGGCGCGGGCCAGGACCTGACTTTCAACATCGCGGCCCATTGAGACATAGTCTTCCACAGATTGAGCGTGCGTGATGCGCACAGTATCCTGCTCGATGATTGGCCCTTCATCGAGATCCGGCGTAACATAGTGGGCCGTGGCACCGATCAGCTTCACGCCGCGCTCATACGCCTGCTTGTAGGGATTAGCGCCCTTAAAGCTCGGCAGGAAGGAGTGATGGATGTTAATGATCCTGCCCGACATCTTGCGGCACATTGCGTCTGAAAGAACCTGCATATAGCGGGCGAGAACAATCAGCTCGGTACCTGTCTGCTCGACAAGGTCCATGAGCTGCGCCTCCGCCTGGGGTTTGTTCTCCTTCGTCACCTTGATGTGGTGGAAGGGAATATCGTGATTTACGACTACCTTCTGGTAGTCGAAGTGGTTCGAGACGACGCCGACGATATCGATCGGGAGTGCCCCGATCCGCCAACGGTACAGAAGGTCGTTTAGGCAATGCCCGAACGCCGACACCATCAACAGCACTTTCATCCTTTGCGTCTGGATGTGAAGCTCTGCTTCCATGTGAAATTTTTCGGCGATTGGTTTTAGCCCTTCGGCAAGCACTTCGGCTCCTTTCCCGTCCTCTGAAATGAAGGAGACGCGCATAAAGAAGCGACCAGTGCTGAGATCGTCGAATTGCGAACTATCGACGATATTGCAGCCCATTTCGTAGAGAAAACCGGAGATGGCGGCCACTATGCCTCGCGTTGATTGACACGTTGCCGTCAGGATATAGGGGGTCATTCGCTTGCCTTTGCAGGTTATCGGGAAAGGTCCCGCTAATTCGTGAGGCGGGAAGTTGGCCGCAAAAGTGGCTAGAGGCTTTTTAGGCCGGCCTTTTGCATCCGACCACGACAAACGTTGCGATTCGGCGAGGAGGTTAACTCAGAAATTCGCGCCAGGCGCTCATATCCACGTTCCCCCCGGATACCACTGCAACGACAGTCTTGCCGCTCCACATTTCGGGGTGCCGCAGGACCGCGGCAACCGCAGCTGCTCCACCGGGTTCGGCAACGATCTTCATCTCATCCGCCAATAATTGCATCGCGCAAATGACGTCAGCTTCCGACGCTTCATAGCCGTGGGAGACAAGTTTCTGATTGATCGGAAAGGTCTTCTCACCTGGAATTTGCGTTACGATCGCGTCGCAGATCGAGTTGTACCCGGGTTCATTTCCAACACGCTCGCCTGCAATCAAAGATCGCCTTGTATCGTCGAAATGTTCCGGCTCAGCCGCGCAGATAGTGGTCGCCGGGGACAACACTGCCATAGCGGTCGCGATGCCAGCGACCAGCCCGCCGCCACCAACGGGGCACACCAGAGCGTCTGCGGACGTTTTCAGTTTCGCCAGTTGATCGACGATTTCCAGTGCAACGGTTCCCTGCCCCGACATCAAAACATAATCATCATAGGGAGCAATCAAAGTCGCCCCCGTTTGCTCCGCCACATCTCGTGCAATCTTGGCCCTGTCGCCGGTTGCCCGATCATATGTGATTACCTTGGCCCCGTACTGGGCAGTGTTGCGCAGTTTCACGGCTGGTGCATCCTGCGGCATGACTATGGTAGATGGAACATTCATTTCCGCAGCCGCGGCAGCAACCCCTTGAGCATGATTGCCGGATGAAAAGGCCACGACCCCCGCCGCGCGCTCCTTTTTGCTCAACGACGCGATCTTGACGTAAGCTCCACGAATCTTGAATGATCCGGTGCGCTGCAAGCACTCGGCTTTCACGAGGAAGCGGAAACCAAGACGGCGGTTGAGAAGTTCGGATTCGAGCATGGGCGTAACTCGTGTTACGCCCTCGAGAACCCGGGCGGCATGAACGATCATTTTATATTCGAGCATCGCGCTGCTTTCCAACTAGGAGCTAGTAAAATCTCGTTGCCGCTCGTTGATCACATCACGCAATCAGCGGGTGAACCCGGGGCGGGCTCTAAGCCTTGGAAGGCCCGTGCTCGCGGCAGGCCTGTTCAAATCGCTGAATTTGCTCTGTGCTGTCGCAGTAGGACATCACCATGCGGAACCCTTGACCTTTGGGAGAAAAGCTCCACGGCCTTAGGTTGATATCCTTGTCCCGGAGTGCTTCCAGAAGGCTCGCCGGCAGAATGGCGAACACCTCATTAATGTGCACTGGATGAACCAGCTCAACACCCGCACACGGGCCTAAAGCATCTGCTATTCGTGCTGCGTTTCGGTTCGCCTGCAGAGCATTTCGACGCCAGAGCTCATCCTCCAGATAGCTCAAGAGCTGCACTGACATGTAGCGCATCTTTGAGCACAGGTGCCCGGCGCGTTTGTGCATGACGCTCAGTATCCTTGCGATTTCAGAATCGAAGGTGATCACCGCTTCCGCATTCATGGTTCCGTTCTTGATCGTGCCGAAGGTGAGAATGTCCACTCCAGCCTTCCAGGTCATTTCGGCCGGCGTTGCGCCTAGATGAACCATGGCGTTGGCCAAGCGTGCCCCATCAAGATGGACTTTCAAGCCGGCCTTATGCGCTATTGCACTCAATGCGCGTAATTCGTCCAGTTCATAAACGACTCCGGCTTCCGTGGCTTGGGTGAGGCTGACTGCGCTGACCGCCATATGATGCACATTGCCGATACCGTGACTTTGTAGGCTGTGCTCCAATGCAGCAGGCGATATCTTACGGTGCCCACCTGCCAGCAAAGTCATGCGGCCACCACCGCTATAGAATTCGGGCGCGCCAGCTTCGGTCGTCACAATGTGGGCCCCCTCGTGACAGAAGATCGTACCATACGGCGGCGTGATGGCGCCGAGCGCGAGACCATTGCCAGCGGTCCCCGTAGGCACCGGAAAAATAAAGGTTTCACGCTCAAAAAAGTTCGAATAGGCCTGTGCCAAGGTCGCGGTGAATCGATCCGCTCCGTAGGCCACCTCAACGCCTCCGTTGCAGTTGACGAGCGCGTTCATCACCTGTTCGCAGACCGGCGCGCCGTTGTCCGAATTGAAGTGATAAGTTGCTATTTTAGATCCTCCCGTTCCCAGGAAAAGCCGCCGCCAAATTCAGTTGAAGCATCCTGGAGCACATCCCAAAGGTAGTCGGCTGAGGCGAAATCAGTCAGCATGTGCAGGCCGTAGGGCCCGTCCTTCATTTCGCGGATCAATACGGCGCTGATCCGCGCTACGACCGTTTGTACGACCTCACCTTGGAGAAGCCGATCGCTGCGCAAATCCACACCGCAAATCTTCGCCATCATCTGCGCAATACACCTGCCCTCTAGATGGAGCCAACTATGGCTGTCGGCACGGGGAAGCGGGTACCCTATTCGGCGCTCACCGCTGGCATCGTCGGCATTCCAGCTTGCCTCCAGGTCGCTGCACACATTACCTACCGCGTCTGGGTCAGGCAGGACGAGGTACTCTTCCTTACCGAGCCGCGCGATGAGAGAGCCAGCGGACAGGGCGATCGCTTTGTTTGGAACGTCCGGGACGGCGCTGACCTTCGAGCTCAGCCATTTCGTCGTCCCGTTACCCTTGAAGCCGATCCGAGGCAGCGTCGAGAGGTCACGGATGACGACGTTCTCGTTCTGCGGAGTCTGACCCGCGCCGGTCAAGCGATGAGCGAACGGACTTCTAGCAATAGCGCCCACCTTACATCTCCTGCCGCAGGTTTTCGGGATCGTAGAAATGTGGGGAAGCAACTTGCGCATGGTGCTTGCTTCCGTCACTTGCACGCAGCACAATTCGGCTTCCAAGATTGGCGTCCAAGCGGTCGGCATAGGCTAGACCGATGACTCGTCCCAAAGTCGGCGAAAAAGCGATTGAGGTGATGAACCCTGCTATGGATCCATTCTTCACGACCAGATTAGACTCCTGGAGCCCAGCCGCCGGCATCCGGTCGAGCACAAAGCCGACCAGTTTTCGGCTCGACAACGTCTTGTTGCGGATTTCCAAACTGCGCTTTCCAATAAAAAAGGGCTTGGAGTTAGCGACTGCCCAGCTCATATCGAGCTCTTCGGGCGTGGTCATGCCGTCAGTGTCTTGACCGATTATTACGTGCCCCTTCTCGAGCCGCATGAGTCTCTGGGCTTCAAGGCCAAACGGGCGAATACCGAAAGCTCTCCCTGCATCCCCGACTGCCCGCCAGAGTTCCGATGCGAAGCGTGAGGGCACATGTATTTCGTAACCAAGCTCGCCGATGAAACCCACTCGAAATACCCGAGCAGGGATGCTCGCTACCGTCCCTTCACGGTAAGCCAGGTATGGAAAGTCTTGCGGCGACAAGGCAATGTCATCGCAAAGTTTTTCAAGTACCTTGCGGGCATTAGGCCCTGCCAGGTTAACCCCCGCATAAGCGGCCGTAACATTCGCGATATCCACGTCGAGGCGCCACTGGGCGTTCCACCACAGCATGTTGCGGTATATTCGATCCACGCCCGTGGTGGTCGCCGTGACATAGAAATAGTTTTCGCCGCGCCGACACGCGACACCGTCATCAATGACCGTGCCCGCCTCATTTGTCATAAGCAGGTAACGGGTCTTGCCAACGGGCAGCTTCACATAGGCAAACGTGTACATCCGATTTAGAAATTCGGCCGCATCGGGCCCGCGCACATCTAACCCGCCCAAAGTCGAAACATCGATCATGCCTACGTTGTTTCTTGCGTTCACAACCTCTTCGGCAATGAGCCTCTTGGCATCGCGTTCATGGCCGTAGTAGGCGGGGCGCAGCCAATTTCCCGCAAGCAGCCATACTGCTCCTTGAGCGGTATGCTGTTCATGCATCGGTGTTTGGCGAAATGGCGTGAACTTTCGACCCGCCAAAGTGGCGATTTTTTCCGTTGTGACCGGCGGCCGGGCGGTGGTGACGCCCACCTCATTTATTGTCCGATTTGTGTATTTCGATACGAGCATGGCAGTCGCCAGAGCAGCATGCCGGCCTTGACTTGGCCCCATGCCGACGGTCGAAAACCGCTTTACGAGTTCGAGCTCGCGATACCCGTCGGCAATGGCATTCTTGATGTCCTTGACCTGAAGGTCTTCGTCAAAGTCGACAAAGTCCATTCCCTTCGGATGCGGGAAGATCGGGCAAGGATGATTTGGGGAACCTCGATCCCGAGCTGGGAGCGCGGGCCGACGTTTACTCTTATAGCCGCAATTGATCGCGGCCGCTAAGCCCTGAACCGCGCCATGAGCTATGCAATCGTCCAGGTCGAAAAATCCGTCGACCGATCCGGCAAGCAGAACGCCTTTGTCCTGCCCATCGATAGTGAACTGCGCGGCCGCGTCATCGTAAGCGAGCTTGCCACCCGCTTGCAGTGGCAGCTGATAGGCGGGGACATAGCCCACGGACATGCAGACCAGGTCACAATCGATCTTTCGGCGCCTCCTGCCTGCAGTGCCCTCCGCATCAATTTCGGCAAGCTCTACCCCACGGACGTGCAAATCCCCCTTTTCCGGTCGTGCCTCATAGAGGCACCATCCATCCAGAATCGAGACCTTTCGTTGCGTTAGCTCCGAACGCAATGGTCCGTGGTGGCCGGCCTTTCGGAGATCGCAAATTGCCGCCAGGTCGACGCCGGCTTCGAGAAGGTCAAGCGCCACGCCATATGCGTCATCGTTGGCAGCGAGCATGACTGCACGATTGCCAGGCTTCACACCGAACAGCCGAATGAGCCGTTGGGCCGCCGAGCCCTGCATGATGCCGGGCAAATCATTGTTTCGAAACTGGGATGGCTGCTCTATGAGCCCGGTCGCGAAAATGACCTGTTTAGCCCGCAGCTTGTGTAATCGGTTACCGCGAAGTACCGGCAGCCAGTTATCAGCATACCACGCATTGCAGATCGCGTCGGTCCAGATCTCGATGTTGTCGTGAACCTTCGCCTCGCCGACTAGGTCCCTTTCGCTTGCCAGTCGCGCATAGTTCAGCGCCCCGCCTATCCGTGGATTCTCGTCCAACAGCAAGACTGACGCGCCAGTATCAGCCGCAGCAATCGCCGCCGCCATACCAGCAGGCCCCGCACCGACGACGACCACATCGTACCAGCCATAGGCCTTGTCGTAATACCCTTCGGTGGGTTTTGTGACGTCGAGCTTACCCAGCCCCGCTTTGGCCCTAATGATGGGCTCCCACACCTTTTCCCAAATTCCTTTGGGTTTGTAGAAGGTCCGATAGTAAAAGCCGACCGGCATGAAGCGGGAAAGCCTGTTCATGACGAACCCGCTGTCCCTGCGTGCCGACTTGCCAACATTTTGGGCACGTACGGTCAGACCGTCTGATATAGGATGACGATCGGCAAAGACGCTTACCTCGTTCCCGATTTGGACAAGTGTGTTCGCGTCTTGAGCGGCCATGGTCAGGATACCGCGCGGTCGGTGATATTTGAATGACCGCGACAATATCCATTCGCGGTTAGCCGCAAGCGCTGAGGCGATCGTATCCCCGGATAGGCCTTCATACTCCCGCCCGTCGAACGTGAACTTAAGCTTTCTCGACGCGTCGATAAGCAGGCCCTTGCGTGGCGTCGCGCTTTTCATGACGCTTCTCCCAGAGGTCCATCTGCCGGTACAGGAAATGTGGCCAGAATCTCATCGGTCACTGTGTTCCGTTCCGCAAGGAACCAGAAGTTTGTCGGTGTGTGACACCACCACTCACGCACGACGCCCGCCGTATTGTTGGACATCCAGACGTACTCAGCCCACTCGTGGTCGCTCGCGCCGGATGGCTCAGGTTGCCGATGCACCTCTCCATGGCACTGGAACTCGGTTATGTTGCGTGGCCCGTTCAGAGGGCAAGTCATCAACTTCACGTTCAGTTCCTCAATGGCTTGCAGCGGTAGCGCCCATCTCATTGACCAGATCGAAACTGTGGAACCGGCTTAACTGAAATGGCCTGATCTCGTCAGGAATGCGGTTTTCCGAAATGGCCTTCGCCAAGAAGAATCCGCTGGCCGGGGTCGCCTTGAAGCCCCAGGTGCCCCAACCTGCGTCCAGCCAATAGTTCGAGAGCGGACCCTGACCCATGATCGGGCTGTAGTCCGGCGTCATATCGGTGATCCCGGCCCACTGGCGCAAGATCTTGAGTTCTCCTATGAATGGGAACATCTCCAACGCCGAAGCAGCAAGACCTTCCTTGAGCTCCAGGGTCGAGCGAGTGTTGTAGAGCTCGTATGGGTCCGAGCCGCCTCCGATGACGAGTTCGCCTCTCGCCGATTGCGAAACGTAGCAATGCAGAGCGGTTGACGACACCATCGGATCCAGGAAGGGTTTGACAGGATGCGTCACCATTGCCTGAAGTGGATAGCTGCGGATCGGCAGCTTCAAACCGGCCATCTTTGCTACGACTGAGGAGTAACCGGCGACGCACTGCACCACGGTCCCTGCTGATACATGGCCGCGATTTGTGCGCAGGCGTGTGACTCTATTCCCGGCGACTTCCATCCCCAGGACTTCCGTCCTTTGATGAAGCTCGACCCCACGCTCACACGCGCGGATAGCATATCCCCATACGACTGCGTCATGACGCGCGATGGCTGCGCTTGGGTGCCAAAGACCGCAAAGGATCGGCATGCCCTTGATATCGAGATTGAGCGAAGGCACCAAGCTTCTGATTTGCTGGCGATCAACAATCTCGTTAGCCTCACCACAAAAGACGCCGGCGTCGGCGCGCAGGCGAAGCGATCGCGAAACGCCGTCCGAGTGCGACAACGTGAGCTGTCCCCGGCGGGAATACATCATGTTGTAATCGAGCTCATTGGCCAAGGATTCATAAAGTCTCAGGGCCTTCGCATAGAACCGTATCGAGCGCTGATCCGTGTAGTTCGAGCGGATCACCGTGGTGTTGCGCGCGGTGTTGCCGCCTCCAAGATAACCCTTCTCCAGAATCGCAACGTTGGTAATCCCATGGTGCTTCGCCAGGTGGTAAGCCAATGAGGCTCCGTGACCACCGCCGCCGATGATGACGACGTCGTAGTGTGATTGCAGATCCGGAGTGCGCGGTATCTCGTCGCGTTCGGGATAACGTCTTGAAAAGCCGTACTTTAGAAGCGCAAACACCATATTTCTCCCTCTAGGAGCGCGGCCGCGAAATGGACGCCTTGCTCGCTTGCAGGAGCGATGCCAATAACCGTTGTTTCGTCAAAGCGGGATCCAATCACACGCGATGCGATACGCATCCGCGCAGCCTTTCCAGGTTCGGCAAAACGTCGTGAGAAGGCATATCTTAGGGACGTATGTGCCATCTCAGGCGTCTACTTTCGGTAGCGGAATTGAGAACTGGTCGCTTCGCTCAATTGCGTGTGCAGCACGCAAGACAGTCATCTCGTCAAAATACCGGCCCACCAATTGCAGTGCGATCGGGAGACCTTGCGTATGCATCGCGCATGGCATTGTCAGCGCCGGGTGACCGGTCATATTGAAGAATGTCGTGAACCGGGTGATCGCGTTGCCGATCGCTTCGTTGACCCCGTTTCGTGTCACCTTGACGGTGCCCACTTTCTGGGCGATTTCGGGCGTCGCCGGGGTGAGGATCAGATCGACTTGGTCAAAGAGCCTATTCGTCTGCTGTCGGTAGATCTCGATGAACCGCTTCGCTTTGACATAGTGCTCCGCGAGAATGCACTGCCCCAACGCCAAACCAGCACGGAAATCCGCGGAATAAAGGCAGCCACGCTCCTGCAAATAGGCCGAATGCGCACTGAGCGCTTCAGGCATCTGCACGGTGAGGGAGACTGTACGGCTATGTCCCATATCCGGAAATGTCACCGGGACCAGCTTTGCGCCGTTTGCAACGAGATACTCTTTCACACGTTCAAGAGCCTCAAGGATTTCGTCGTCCGCACGCTCGTAGTAGAAGTTGCTCGGAATACCGACGCGCAATCCTGAGACGTCCTGATCAAGCGCTTCAGGGTAATTTTCAACGGGCCGATTGACTGAAGCGGGATCGCTGGGATCGTAGCCCGACACGATGCTCAGCAGATCGGCGCAGTCGGCAATCGTGCGCGTCATCAACCCGACGTGATCCAGCGTCCAGCAATACGGCACCACTCCCGAAGTGGGGATCCGCCCAAGCGTAGGCTTAAAGCCGACAAGCCCGTTCAACGCAGCGGGCGCTCGGACGGAGCCGCCGGTGTCCGTTCCAAGTGCTGCCGGCACGAGACCAAAAGCCACCGCTGCCGCTGAGCCGCTCGACGAGCCACCCGCAAGACGTGTCGGATCGTAAGCGTTGACGGCCGTCCCATAAACCTCGTTTTCGCCCGTTGCGCCGTATGCGAATTCATGCAGGTTCGTCTTGCCAAGACTAAGCGCTTGGGCTGCCCGCAGCTTGGCGATCGCAAAAGCATCCTTTTTGGCAATCCTGTCGTGGAAGACCCGTGACCCGGCCGACGTTCGAACACCCTGCACGTCGAACAGATCCTTGGAGGCGTAGGGAATTCCGGCGAACGAGGAGCCGGTCAAATCACCACGCGAGAGCTGTGATGCCTGTTCTCGCGCAATATCAATCGTCGTCGTGATGAACGCCTTTGATTGTGGATTGTGTCGTTCGATCCTCTCGGCAAATGTATCCACAAGCTCGACTGGGGTTATCTCCCCGCGCTGAAGCATCGACCTCAGGCTCTTGACGCTTTGAAATGCGATATTGTTATTCATGCCTGTCTGCACCTTGGACGCTCATAG
Organism: Mesorhizobium sp. M1312; assembly: GCF_040318115.1. Lineage (NCBI taxonomy): Bacteria > Pseudomonadati > Pseudomonadota > Alphaproteobacteria > Hyphomicrobiales > Phyllobacteriaceae > Mesorhizobium > Mesorhizobium sp. M1312. Next base: position 32,343 of record NZ_JAMYLQ010000038.1, read on the forward strand.
CGGGTGGCGTTGTCCCCAGGTCGATTTTCCTCAGCTGTTCAAGCTCATTCAACAGATCTTGAAACCCGGTAATGATCCCCAACTGGGGATCGACCAGCTCGTTTATTTCCTCTTCCGACCAGCTGTGTGATGCCATCTGTGCGCATATGCCGGTCAGCGTAGCTTTTGTAAGTTTTTGCATGAAGCTCCTCGGACAAATGGTAAGATCAGCGTGCGCTAACACTTAGGCCATTGGCGCCCGCCTGCGAGTCATCAACGAATGATCGGGGTCTCGGGCGTCTTATTGGTCAATATCTCGCCGCCGTTCTTGGTCACCAACACAGTATTGGAAATGAAATAATCCGCCACTGTTGTGTTGGTAAACCAGGAATGGGCATGAACAACCATGCCGACTTCAATTTTGCGAGTCGATCTCGGGAAAAGGCTCGTCACCATAGAGCCGCCCGTCCAGCTGGGAGGGAAACCGATCCCTACAAGGTAACCGCAATGATGGCGATGATAGTCGACAAGGCCGGCGCTTGCCGCCACTTCATGCCAGGCCTCATAGGCGTCACCCGCATCCGCGCCCGGCTGAAGCGCTTCGCAGATCGCCTTCATGCCGCGAATAGCGAGTTCCGCAGACTCTTCGACACCCTTCGGTGTGCTACCGACATAGACAAGCCTGCCCATCGGAGACTGGTACTTGCGATATGAGGCGCAGGTTTCAAGGAAGACGGCATCTCCGTCCCGGAACACCTCACCGCGCCAGGTAGTGTGCTCTTCACCCAAGCGGCTGGTCGGACGGATGAACGGGCCAAAGCCAGGGTATTCGCTGCCCTCGAGGATCATCTTGTTGTGGTAGGCCGCCGCGACTTCGTAGTCCGACCCGCCGTCACGTATTGCTGCGACCGCGGCCAACGTACCAAGATCCACTGCATGGGCCGCTTTCCGGGTATATTCTATTTCAAGGGGAGACTTCACGAGACGAAGGTCATCAAGAATTCCGGAAGCATCCACCCACTTTACACCCGAACGGTCATCTTGAATGCGCTCTGCGTGGCGGGGCGTGAGGAAAAGGCTGCGCTTTTCAATGCCGACCCGGGCACCCAGCAGGCCCAGGTCCTTCATGGCCTGATGAACATGATCCGAAAGCTCCTCGTGATCCTTGTGCCCGTAGAAGCGTGCGTTTTGAACCTGGTTCTCAACCGTTATCCGCTCCATCGCGCGGCAGCAAAGGGCCATTTCTCCACTTTGATTTAGCACGAGCACATGTGCTGCGAAGAAGCCCCAGTGGTCCAGGCCAGTGAGGTAATAGATGTTTTCAGGAACGGCAATCAAGATGCCATCAAGGTTGTTCTCTGTGAGCGCCTTAAGCGCGTTCGATGTGCGACGATCAAGCTCATCTTTTGAAAAGGGTGAAAGGTAGGTCATGGACGCCCCTCGGGTGCTGTATCCAGTTTTCAACATCGTGAATAGGTATACCTCTCGTATCGTCACTCGCGAAAAATGACAAGAGACAATTTTCCAAAGTCGACGCAATTGGCCACATTTGGCGGTAAAGTTCGACGAGCGGAAACATTCCCTTGCGATATATCGGGTGCAATGGTATACCTCTGAGGCAATTTTGCATAAACCCAAAACAGAGGGAACGGATGAAAATGAAAGCTATCTTGGCTGCAATCGCCGCGACTGCTGCTCTCTTTATCGGCGTCGCTCACGCTGACGGGCTGACGGACAGTGCTAAAGCGGGAAAACCAATACGCATTGGCTTCTCTCACGAAATCCCTTGGGCTTATCCGGGGGATAAAAACGAACCGCTGGGATTCGCGAACGCACTGGCGGTCGGCGTCCTAAAGTCTATGGGATACACTAATATCGAGCCAGTCGTGACCGATTGGGGTGGCTTGATACCGGGGCTTCAGGCAGGGCGCTTCGACATTATCACCGGCGGAATGTACATCACCGGCAAGCGTTGCAAGAACGTCGCTTTTGCCGAACCAATGGGGAAATTCGGCAACGCGTTTATTGTCAAAAAAGGCAACCCGAAGGGGATTCAGAACTATAAGGACATTAAGGAGAAGGACGCAACGATGGTGACTGTCTCCGGCTACGTCAATGTTGACGAGGCACTTAAGGAAGGAGTCTCTGAAAGCAAGATTATGCAGGTGCCAGGCCCCACTGAACTGCTGGCTGCCGTTCGCGCGGGCCGAGCGGATGCCGGGGCTAGTAACTATTTCGATGCCAAAAATCTGGCCGCTAGCGCATCCGACGAAATCGAAGTGACTGACCCGGCCGCTCTACCTGATTGGACGAATAATTGGGTAGCGATTGCATTCAAGCCTGAGGACAAGGACTTTCTGAAGGCGTACAACGAGGCCCAGGCAAAGTACCTCGGTTCGCCCGAAATGCTTGAGGCAGTCGGGAAGTTTCAATACACGAAAGCTCAGCTTCCGGGCGATGCAAAAACCGAATGGGTCTGCGCCAATCGGTAACAATGAGTTGGCTGACGAGCTGCGTGAGGCAGCTTGTCAGCATTGCCGAAGCGAGCTCCTATGACATACACCTCGTTCCTTGCGGATTATGGTAGCCGGTTTGTAGACGGCGCGCTCGTGACCGCCATTCAATTCCTTTGCTCGTTGGGGCTGGCCGTATTAGTGGCCAACCTCTTCGGCCTGATGATGCTATCTTCAAACCCGGTTCTGAGGAGAGCCGCGGTAGGCTACGTCGAGTTTTTTCGCGGCACCTCACTGCTGGTCCAGCTTTTTTGGTTGTTTTACGTGTTGCCCCTGTTTGGCATCACATTGGACAATTTTCTTACCGGATTTCTTGCAGTCGGCCTGAACCTTGGCGCCTACGGCGCTGAGCTAGTACGGGGCGCCATACAGTCAGTTCCCCGCGGCCAGTGGGAGGCATCTTACGCATTGTCGATGTCGGCAGCCCAACGCATGCGACGGATTATCATCCCGCAGGCCTTTGTCACCATGCTGCCGGCTTGGGGAAACCTGGTGATCGAGCTGCTCAAAAGCACCGCGCTGGTGGCGCTGATAGCAGTTCCAGATCTTATGTTTGAAGCGCGGCAGCTGAACAATACAACCTATCTCTCTACGTGGACTTTTGGGACAGCCCTGGTCATCTACTACGTCTTCTCTCGCTTTCTCATCACGCCTTGCATGCGCTGGACCGAGCGCATCATGGCTCGGCGGATAGGACGGGCTTAAGCGATGCAGTGGGACTTCGCATTCACAGCCGAAATCCTGCCCAAGATGCTTTGGGCTACGGGCAATACCCTTTTGGCTGCTGGCATGGGATACGCCATTGCCGCTGTCATTGGTCTCTTGTTCGCACTTGCTCAGCGAACACCGTTGCGTATTCTGACGTATATTACCCGGGAAATTGTCGAGTTCATCCGCTCAACTCCCCTCGTACTGCAAATCTTCTTTGTGTATTATGTTGGGCCGGAATACGGGCTCTACCTGAGCCCTTGGGTGGCAGGCATGATCGCGATCGGCCTGCACTATGCCGCCTATATCTCTGAAGTTTATCGGGGTGGCATTGAGTCCGTCCCGAAGGGGCAATGGGAAGCATGCATCGCCATCAATCTAACGACGATGCAGACCTATCGGCGTATTGTTTTGCCGCAAGCTCTCCCACCATCAATTGCTGGGATGGGAAACTACCTAATCAGCATCTTTAAGGATACCCCGATTCTGTCTGTAATTGGTGTTGCCGAATTGATGCAAGCAGCAAACGCTGTAGGCGGGCAAAACTATCGCTACCTTGAGCCTTACACTATGGTGGGTGTTATTTTCTTAGTTATCTCACTGACCGCCGCGCGCGCCATTCGTTGGTTTGAAGCGACCGTTCGCCGTAAGTTAGGAATGCAATGATGGAAGATCTCTCGTCATATCCCCTCGAGCTCGTCGGTCCAGACATACCGATGGTACGGTTCATGAAGGTCCGTAAAAGCTATGGCGACCTTATCGTTCTGGACAACCTGAACTTGGACATCGCACCAAGTGAGATGGTGAGCATCATTGGCCCATCGGGATCCGGCAAAACGACGGTGCTGCGCATGCTGATGACCCTTGAGACCATCAACGGCGGCGTCATCTATGTGGATGGCAAACCCCTCACCCACATGCCAAAAAACGGCGTGCTGGTGCGGGCAGATGCAAAGTACCTACGAAAAGCACGCTCCTCGATAGGAATGTGCTTCCAGCATTTCAACCTGTTTCCCCACATGACGGCGCTACAGAACTGTATGGAGGGGCCGGTCTTAGCCTTGGGTCTCTCGCGCCGCGAGGCTCGAGAACGTGCCGAAGAGCTTCTCCTGATGGTTGGCATGATCGACAAGAAGGACCAACATCCCTCCCGGCTTTCGGGTGGCCAACAACAGCGCGTAGCGATTGCGCGCGCCCTGGCGATGAGGCCCAAGGTTATGTTGTTTGACGAAGTTACCTCTGCCCTTGATCCCGAGGTAATCGGCGAAGTCACGAATGTGATTAAGGATTTGGTGTTCAAGCACAGGCTGACGATGCTTATGGTGACCCATCAAATGGGTTTTGCTCGTGATATTTCCGATCGCGTCTGCTTTTTCTATGGTGGAAAGATTGAAGAACAAGGCAGTCCTGCTGAACTGTTTTCCAATCCCAAAAGCAAACGAACGCAACAATTTTTGAGCGCAGTCAAAGCGGCAGATTGATGGTCGGGACTCCTATCAGAATTGGAATAGCTGGGATTGGCGCCATAGGCTCGTCCGTGGCACACGCATTGGATCGGGGGGAAATAGTTGGGTGCGAACTGGTGGCTATCTCGGCCCGGAGCCAAAATCGGGCCGCAGAGTTCAATGCCACTTTAAACAATCGTGTTTCCTGCCTCTCGTTTGAAGATTTGGCTAGAGAGTGTGATACAGTTTTGGAGGGTCTCCCGCCACAGATGTTCGACGCTATCGCGCTGCCTGTCCTGAGCGCCGGCAAGATCCTCATAGCTATGTCTGCGAGCCAGCTACTCGGTCGAGAAGATTTAGTGGAGTTGGCGCGCCGAATGGGAGGACGAATTGTGGTCCCATCCGGTGCCATGCTTGGGCTCGACGCCATCAAAGCCGCGGCCGTCGGCGAGATCCGCAAGGTGAAGATTCGAACCCACAAACCGCCAAGGAGCCTTGCAGCCGCACCTTATGTTGTTCGCAACGGATTGAACTTGGAAAGTCTTGTTGAAGCGGTTTGTGTTCTAAGAGGCAGCGTTAGCGACGTGGCGAAGGAATTCCCCGCAAACGTGAATGTCGCTGCAGCTCTAAGTCTGGCGGGTCTCGGACCGGACCGCACGCAGATGGAAATTTGGGCAGATCCAGGTCTAATGTTCAATACCCACAACGTGGATGTGGAATCCGACAGTTCTAACTTTTCGATGTCGATACAGAACCGCCCAAGCGACGAGAACCCGGCCACAGGGCGTATTACCGCGCAGAGCGTAATCGCGTACTTACGTCAAATGAACTCGACTTTGCGCGTTGGAACGTGACTCGATGCCGTTCATACCCTGCTGCAGCCTAGAGAAAGCTAGCGATGACACGCCACAGCTCCCTGGTATCTACGAACGAAACCACCTTGACTGCTCCTGAAGACAAAGACGGGGTTATGGACGGAGAGAGGCAACCCGCCGGAAAAATGAGCAAACAGGAAATATACCTCGAGTTACGGCGCCGAATATGCCTGCTCGACTATCAGCCAGGTAGCCGGCTCAACGAGAGGGAACTCGCATCGGAATTTGGTGTCAGTCGGACTCCCCTTCGCACAGTCTTGCAACGCCTGGAGTACGACGGGCTAATCATAAGCCAGCACGGCAACGGCACCGAAGTCACATCGATCGATCTGAGCTCGATGCGAGATATATACATCGTTCGGATGCGATTGATGGACGCTATGGCCGAGTCCTCCCCCCTTCCCGTGACTGACGACACACTCCGCGAAATCCAAGACTTGGAGCAAACCTGTCGACAACTTTTAGATGTGAAGGATAAAAGGCAATTTGCCGAAATCATTATCCGCCTGCATAAAGTTCTGCATGGTTTGAGTAGCAATGGCCCTCTGAGGGACTTCAACGATATCCTTTTCTTCCAGTCAGCTAGATTTTGGTTCCTGCTTCTTGAGAAAATGGATTTTCGGCAGCAGGTGGAAGACCTTATCGATGAGCTGCGCATGATACGAAGAAGCCTGGAGCTTCGGGATGTACGTCTGGTTGCGACGGTTCACAAGTCACATCTGGCCATGGTGTTATCCAGGCTCGGCGCCATGGAGGCAGCTAGCGCAAACCGGTCGGAATTTTGAAAGCTCGGGCGGCATTCGATATTGGAGTCACCATATGAACATGCCGACAATTGGGTTTATTGGAACCGGCGACTTCTCCGCCTACTTAATCGCCGCCCTGCGAAGGGGTGGGTTTGGCGGTCGAATTCTTCTCTCGCCCTATAGCCGAGTCAAGGCAGAGCGGCTTGCCACCATCCACGGCTGCATGGTAGCCGCGGATGATGCGAGCATGCTCGCCGAGGCCGACTGGATCCTTTTGGCGGTGCGGCCCGAACAGCTTGCCAATGCGTTGCCCAATCTGGCTCTGCGTCCAGAGCAGGTATTAATTTCGGCCGTCGCCGGCGTCACCGTCGGAGAATTACGGGCGGCAACGGGCAAAGGCATATCGGTGGTGCGCATCATGCCGTCGAGCTACATTGATACGATTAACGATGGCATTATTCCGGTATTTCCTGCGTCTCACGGTCTCGACGCGGTGTTAAATTGTGCAGGTAAGGTCGTGACGTTCGATACCGAAGATCAATTCGAACTTGCGATGTTCGGTGCCTGCCTCGCTGGGTGGATGTACCGTTTCCTCGCCACGCTTGAAGGTTGGTTCTTGGAGCGCGGGCTCACGCCGACCCAAGCCCGGCTAATTGTTGCAGGGAATGTTGCGGGAGCAACTGGCTACGCGCTGGCGCGGCAGGATGTCCCACTTGAGGTCGTTTCTGACGGGATCGCAACGGAAGGTACCTACACAAAAGTGGGGCTGGAGCACCTCGCCGAAAGGCGAGCCGCTCTGCCTTGGGTGGAGGCTTTTGATATCCTCTTTGAACGGTTGAACTTGTCAAAAGCCTAATCAACGACTGGCTGGCTGGCGACTAATACGGCGCACCTTCCTGCCGGCCGGGTCCGGGCAATCGGCGACGGGGCGTTCGACCTCGGGCAGATCGCTCACGTCGATGCGCGCGAAGGTCGCCATCGCCTGATCGGCATCGAGTTCGCCGCCAGCCATCTGCTTGCGCCAGGTATAGAGCTGTGACGGAGCTACGCCGAACGCTTCCGCGACCTGTCGCGGCAATTGAAGGTGTGCGCAGCGCGAGCCGTCTCGCAACAAGGCTTGGAATCAGGATCATGAAAACCACCGCCGCCAGTGTCGGCAGCAGGATCCGCAGTCGTACCTTACTGGCGATCTCGACTTCCGTCGCCATGCTCTCGAGTTCTTCCAAGACGGGGTCCATCTGTTCGTGTAGGCGGGCCCATCGTTCAGAGCTCTGACAATGCCGAGCCCGCTCCAGCTTCCGGATCGTCATCTCCTGATGTGCGAGCGCCGCACCATCCGATACTTCAGAGGGGTGGGCCGGGCTGCGGCACGTCCGGCGGCGTGCCCTTCAAAATGCGGATGATCCCGCCCGAAAATTTCGATCGGCTAGTTGCCTGTCTCCTCGTCCGAGGAACAGGCTAATCTCAAACTGATTGCTTTTCAGGGAACACCTCGTTGCCAGCCTGGAGACCCCGCGTTTCTTTCGCCAAATCCGGCTCAGCTGATCGGCCACTTTGTTTCTTCAATGATCCGCAAAGAGCCGACCATACCCATCCATCCTATCGTTCACACCGGCCAGTCGCAAGCAATCCCACATCATAGCTTGATTGCTGACGATTACCGGCTTGCCTAAAACGGCCTCTAGATCCGAGATGATGTCCAGCGAACGTAGAGCGCCACAGCTAATAAAGATCGCGTCAGCATCCGGACTGTCAACGCTACAAGCGAAGTCAAACAGATATTGCCGAGTTACACGCACAATATCTGCGTCGTTTTCAATTCCAAGACCTTGAATGTTTAACACCTCGAAGCCACGTTGCTCCAAGTAGACGTGCTCGATTTCATTAATCCCGGCAACGTACGGTGTAGCGATCGCGATTTTTCGGGCGTTCACGGCTTTCAGAGCACGTATCACTCCTGAGATTATAGAGGTCGGTATTGCCGTCGGAGCTCCGCAGCGAAGCAGATCGAATACCTTCTCTTCGCCGATAATCACACTACCAGATGTGCAAGCGTAGCATACGACATCTAGGTTTCCCTCCGGAACGATCAATGCTGCGGCGCCTTCGATGCCTTCAGCCATTGCCCCTAGGGTTTCAACATTACAAAGGTTCGGCATAGGCGCTCTCTGGAAGTGTACCCCCACGCCCTTAGGCGCCATACGAAACATGTTCTCCTCGATGGTTTGCTCCATCGCTAGAAGGACGAAGCCAAGCTTCGCTCTGTGATGGCTGCCGGTGTCAAGCTGAACGTCAGCGCGTTCGATCTTTCCTGATGGGACTGAGTTATGCCGCAAAAGCGCTCCTCCGAAAATGCAAGCTAGGTGTACACATCTTCGAGAACGCTAGCAATAGATTGAGATCAATTTTCTCGGTTGACGGCGCATTTTTGCGAGATTCATGAGCTGAACTCTCCTGCAGCCGTTGATGGTGCATACAGCTTAACGACGATGGGGCTGGATGAGCTACATGTGCTTGTCGCGTGTGCCATTGCCAATTGGCTTTCCCCCTCACAGACGTGCCGCTTTGATCTCCCAGCACTCGCCTTCTTCCCGACCCGCGTCGTAGTTCGCGCCATCCGCGTAGCTGGCGGGGCAAGGAAGCGCGTGTCAGCGTCTCACTCTGACCAGCCCGCCAAGGCACCGTGCCGCAGCGCCGTCAGCTTGCGCCAGGCGCTCCCTTTTGTTTGTGATATACCGGTCATCCCGGATCCGGCCGGACAATTCGCAGCCCAGAAAGGCTGAGGTCTCGGGCCGGGCTCGCCTCTCAGTTGTCGCGAGAGGAACGCGAACCGCCCAACGGCGACAGCCGGGTCTTGTCCTCATGGAACGTTAGGCCAAAGCCGGCCAGCCGCACCTAGAGCCAACAGCAACCTCTACCTCGCCCTTCTTCTCAACCTCTTTGTGAAGTCGCCAGTGTAACGCAAGATCATAGCGCAATGCATCGCGCCGATCCCCATTCGTCGGCCGGAGATCAAGGACAATTAGGACTGCCTTGCTAAGAACCAGACTGACCCCACCCGTTGCGGGGTATCAATGTCTGTCGTTCTCGTCCTCAAAAACGCCAGCCTGTAACCACAACTCAAAAAGCCGTCGGATGGGAGTATTAGCGATCTTTTGCGCCACCATCCGCAACCGATGCGTGGTACGCAGTCGGGTCGAGCATCCCGTTGCAGCATTCACGACGGCGGACTGATTTCAAGACCGCTGACTGATAAAGTCGATGTCTTGGATCTAAGCTGGCAAAGCGCTACTTTGCGGTGCTAGACACAGAATCATTTATTTCGAGCAAAGTGGCGCTTCAGGCGAAACATTCCTTCCGCTATCATATTGCGGTTTACATATCCCATGCCGCGTATGTCCGAAACTTCCACACAGTTTTTGATTAGCTCGAGTTCTCGACAGAGACCATCAACTGCCTCAGGCCACATCTTATCGACGACCCCATACCACACTCTAGCAGTTTGAAAATACAGGTTGTCATGCAACGCCCTGAGGGGCGCGTTGCTGATCATCTCATTGATGAAAATATGTCTGTCATTTTCAATTCTCCAGAACTGGCGTAGATCCTTCCCACTTCGAAGGAGGTTTGCCGAGGCAAGCAAGATGGATATCTGCTTCACGGCATCTGCCGAAGGTTGACGGGGAGTAAAATCTCCGACCAGTTCGGCCACTCGAAGCCTCAACCTGTAAACATCCGAGAGCGCAGAATAATCGACAGGGGTAACCAAGTTCCCCACACCGTCGCGAACCTCGACGAGCCCCTCGATCTCCAACCTCTGTAAAATCTGCCGAATTGGCGTTCGGCTTGTTTGGAATTGCCTTGCAAGTTCGCTTTCGCGAAGAATGCTGCCTGGAGGAATTTCAAAGAAACAAATGCGGTTGCGCAGAATATTGTAGATCGCGTTAAGCTTCGCCCGCCCGCCCTTTCGGCCGGACCTATTAGGTGTCTGCCGGCGTCGGGACACAACACTGTCATTCATTGCGGTAGGTCATCTCAATGCGGCGGCGATACTGAGCAAATGGATTCGATTGCGAGGCATTCGGTTAAGACCTAGAGATCAACATTCTCTAAATAGTCTGCCATATAAGTCGCTCCGATCGCGGACCCCCGCCAATCTCAGGCAGTCCCACATCATGGCCTGATTGCTGGTGATGACCGGTTTCCCAGTTTCTGCTTCCAGTGCCTGAATGATGTCCACTGACCGCAGCGCTCCGCAACTGATGAAAATTGCGTCGGAACCAGGACGATCCACTTGCTTAGCAAACTCGAATAGATAATCAGGAGTTATCCGAACCATGTCCTCGTCATTTTCGACGTTAAGGCCCCGAATGTTCAGGATTTCGAATCCTCTTTCCTCCATATATCGACGTTCAATTTCATTAACGGGATCGACGTACGGCGTCGCAACAGTAATCTTTTTCGCGTTCACACTTTTCAGAGCACGCATAACTCCGGAAATAATCGAGGTCGGCTTGGCGCCAGGCGCCCCTCGGGTGAGCTCGGCAAAAACCTTGTCTTCACCGATCACTACGCTCCCAGACGTACACCCATAACATATTACATCAAGCTTCACCTTCGGAACGATCAAAGCCGCCGCGTCGCCGATACCCGATGCCATTGCCAACAGAGTTTCGACATCCACTTTGTTGGCCATAGGCGCTCGCTGGAAGTGAACTCCCACGCCTTCTGGTGCCAATTTGAACATGTCCTCTTCGATTGTCTGCTCCATGGCCAAAAGCACAAAACCGATCTTTGCCTTATTGTGGCGACCCGCATCAAAGCGGATGCCGCCGCAGCCGATCTGATCTTCAAATTCTCCAGTGCGCTGCATCTTTCCCTCCAATGCGACAAGCCAACATGTACACACCTTGGACAGCTGCTGCAAGACAAACCGGGAAAGCCCCGCCGTTTTCGGGCGGTTGACAGGGGTTTAGAGCTGGCATATAGATTTTTTTATCGCACCTGCATACAGCTCGGATCGAAAACATGAAAACGGGTGAGCTTCGCACCGAAAAATTGAAGACAGCGCTTGAGGCAGCCGGCTTCGAGATCGCCTTGCTGACCAACCCAGACTCCATTGCGTACTTCGGGGAGTATCTAAACTACCTAGGTATCGACTTCGGCCGCCCCACCTTAATGGCCGTCCCAGTTGATGGTGACCCGATCATCATCACGCCTCTTATGGAAACAGAGATGTGTTCACGGATGAGCTGGGTCCGCGATATCCGGCCCTGGAGCGATGGCATCGATGATGAGTGGCGAAGCGTCCTCAAATCAGCGATCGAGGGCAAGGCCCGCCGTATCGCGGTCGAGAAACGATCCATCCCTGCCCTCGTTGCCAACGACTTACTTCCCATAGTTCGAGACGCCGAACTCGGTGATGTTGGACCCATCGTGTCCGAGATACGCATGATAAAGTCCGCTGACGAAATCGAGATTATGCGAAAGGCAGGTCAGGTCGCGGTGGCGATGGTGCAAGGAGCGCGCGAGACCATCGCCGTTGGTGTGCCAGAGTACGAAGTCGCACTAGCGGTCATTGCTGCTGGAACACGAAAGGCTGCGTCATTCCTCGACGACGATACCGACCGTTTCGTGTCTCCTACCATTTACAATCTCCAGATTCTCCAATCCGGCACTGACGTTTGCTTAGTTCATCGCCGCTCTTCTGTCCGCGAAATCCGCTTAGGAGATCCCGTCTATCTCTGCTTCTGCGGCATCGCCAACTTCCGCAACTACAAGCTTGGCTTCGACCGCGAATTCTTCGTGGGTGGAGCGACGGATGAGCAAGCCCGTGTTTACCAGACCGCTGTAGCCGCACAGCAGTCGGCACTCGCAGCTATCAGGCCTGGAATTAGCTGCGAGGAAGTGAATGCCGCCGCGGAGGCGGTCTACACGGAGGCGGGCTTCTCTCCGGGATATCGCACCGGCCGGTCCGTCGGCCAATCCTTTCTCGAAGCGCCGGAACTAAAGCGAGGAGAGAAGCGAGAGTTGGCTGTCGGTATGACTTTCGCGGTCGACGGGGGCGTTACCATCGAAGGCACCTTCGGTGGACGCATTGGAGACTCGATTGTTGTGACGGAAACTGGATTTGACTGCCTGACCGAATACCCGCGTGAACTCGCAGTGTTGTGAGGTACAGCGTAGCACATCCCTACGGAATCTAGACGCGACAAACGTTGAGGTCTTTGCCAGTTCCGGAATGAAGAGGGCACCAGCAATATCGTCACCAACGCGGCTCGGGTAAGGGCGTTGGCCCTCATTCCACATCTTCGGGGATCGCTGCTTGTGCGGTGCTGTTATTGCCCCAGTCCGTAGCAAAATGCCGTAATGCTTCGGCGACGAGTACACTTTGAGGAGAGAAAACAAGTCATACAAAACAACCGGTCCACCTTCAATAAGCCGAGCTGGCGAAAAAGAGCCAGCCAATCCAGAGGAGTAACAACTATGAATAGAATTTCGATTTTCTTGGCAGGCGTTGCACTGGCCAGCGTATCCACGATTCCGGCCTTCGCCGAGGATCGATTGGTGGTAGCTTCCTTCGGCGGTGCCTACACTGCCGCTCAGTCGAAGGCTTTCATCGAACCTTACATGGCCGAGAAGGGCACGAAGGTACTGACGGCCGATTACAATGGCGGTCTGGCTGAACTTCGGTCGCAGGTGCAGTCTGGCAATGGGGCATGGGATGTCATCGATCTTGAACTCCAGGACGCGCTTCGGGCATGTGATGACGGTCTGATCGAAAAGATCGATGCCACCCAGCTCGCGCAGGCCGCGGACGGGACCTCCGCGATCGACGATTTTCTGCCGGGCACTTTGATGGATTGCGGCGTCGGGACCGTCACCTGGTCCAACGTGATCGCTTACGACAAAACGAAGTTTCCGAACGGGGGGCCGAAGACGATCGCTGATTTCTTCGATCTGAAGAAGTTTCCGGGGAAGCGAGGCTTGAATAATAAGCCGAACGTGATGCTCGAATGGGCACTCATGGCAGATGGCGTGCCCAACAATAAGGTCTACGAAACGCTTGCGACGAAGGAAGGCCTTGACCGGGCATTCGCAAAGCTTGACACAATAAAGAAGGACGTTGTGTTCTTTGGCGCGCAAGCGCAAGCGCCGCAGCTCCTTGCCGACGGCGAAGTTGTAATGACGACGGCGGGCAACGGTCGCATCTACGACGCCATCTCAAAAGAAAATAAGCCGTTCGAAATCGTCTGGGATGGCCAGATCTGGAATCTCGATGTGTGGGCGATTTCAAAAGCGAGCAAGAACAAGGACGCTGCCTTGGACTTCGTGAAGTTTTCGACGACAAGTCAGCGCTTGGCGGACATGACGAAATGGATCAGCTACGGCCCCGTGAGAAAGTCTTCGCAGCCTCTCGTACCGGAAGCTGTCCGACCCAACCTTCCTACATATGAATCTAACTTCAAGACGTCCCTCGCCAATGATCTTGAGTTCTGGGCAGATCATCAGGACGAGATCAATCAGCGCTGGGCGACTTGGCAGGCGAAGTGATCCGTCTTCGATTAACCTCTTTAGTGAAGGTCGGAGCTTAAGCTCCGACCTTCGGATACGGCGATTTGCTGCTACTGTAGCTGGTTGGGGTCAGGACGAATGCTCATGAATACCGACAACAGCTTCGTAAATTTCCACGAAGTACAAAAAAGCTATGACGGTTCTTCTCTCGTCGTGAAATCCCTTTCGTTGACGATCGCTAAAGGCGAATTTTTGACCATGCTAGGGCCATCCGGTTCTGGCAAGACCACATCTTTGATGATGCTCGCCGGCTTCGAGCGGCCCACGGGTGGTAAGATTAGCGTAGCGGGTCGCGATCTGACCGACCTTCCACCTCACCGACGTGAGATCGGTATGGTCTTTCAAAACTACGCCCTGTTCCCACACATGACTATCGAGGAGAACGTCGCATTCCCGCTTGTTGCTCGTAAAATCCCGAAGCCAGAGATCGCCTCGCGGGTGTGTTCTGCTCTCGAGCGGATCCGTATGGGAGCTTTGGCGCATCGACGACCTGCACAACTTTCTGGCGGCCAACAGCAGCGGGTTGCCCTCGCCCGTGCACTTGTCTTTGAGCCCTCACTCGTCCTCATGGATGAACCCCTCGGAGCGCTCGACAAACAGCTTCGAGAGCACATGCAGATGGAAATTAAACACCTGCACGAAGAGCTCGGCCTGACAGTGGTCTATGTTACCCACGATCAAGACGAAGCCCTGGCACTGTCAGATCGAGTGGCCGTTTTCAACAATGGTATGATCGAGCAGGTGGGGCCGGCCCGGGCTATCTACGAGGCGCCGGAAACGTCATTCGTTTCGTCTTTTGTCGGCGAGAACAACCATCTCGCTGGCATTGCAACTTCCGTGAGCGGAAGCGCATGCGCTATCATGGTTGGAAATGCCCAGATTCAATGCGTCGCTGTCGGCCGGTTAAAGCAAGGTGGTCGGGTGGTCGTCTCGCTTCGACCAGAACGCATTTGCCTGGCGCTTAGTGACGACGATTTCGCCAACAAGGTGAAGGGCATCCCTAAGGAGGTTGTGTACTTCGGAGACCATCTGCGCATATCTTGTCGGCTTGAAAGCGGCCAAACCCTAACAATAAAGCAACCTAACCGAGGCGGCATCCCTGAGGTCTCGGTAGGGCATCCCGTCATACTCGGTTGGCATGCGACGGATGCTCGGGCTCTTGCAGCCGAGGGAGAGGCCTCCAATGGCTGAGGCAATAGGTTTCGCCACGCCTGATGACCTGGGCCGCCGAGTAGCGCGGTCCCGTCACAGCGATACACGGAAGGGCCTTCTACTGTTGGCGCCTGCATTGGTGCTCTTGTTCATCGCTTTCATCGTCCCACTCGGTTACATCTTCCGGCTGAGTATATATGACCCGATCGTTCCGGATGGGCTTCCACGAGTCGTCCAAGCGCTTGAACATTGGAGTGGAAGCGGTGCTCCGGATGAGGAAACCTTCCGAGCGCTTGCGGAAGACCTCAGCGATGCCCGGAAAGCTAATACGGTTGGCTTAATCGCAAACCGCCTCAATGTTGAGTACCCCGGTCTACGCAGCACGGTCATGCGGACTGTGCGCCGCTTGGGTCAAACGCCACCCGTCGACAACTTTACAGCGTTTTTTGTCAAAGCCGATCCAAATTGGGGAGCTCAATCGACCTGGCAGGCTATCAATCAGTTGCGCCACTCCGTAAATGCTAACTACTATCTCGCGGCTGTCGATCTTCGCCGCGACGCTTCCGGCAGCATGGAACTCGCGCCGGAGGAAAATCGCATTTACACCACACTGTTCGTGAGGACTTTTCTTATAGCATTTTCAGTGACGTCGTTTTGTATTCTGCTCGGATATCCTGTCGCCTACTTGATCGCTACGTCATCGAAGCTCGTTGCCTCCGTCTCGATCATGCTCGTTCTTCTACCATTCTGGACGTCGCTGCTTGTCAGAACAACAGGATGGATCGTGCTGCTGCAGTCGCAGGGTGTGCTGAACGATCTCTTCGTCTATCTCGGCATCATTTCAGACGAAAACCGCGTGAGGATGATTTACAACCTCGCCGGCACGTTGATCGCTATGACGCATATCCTCCTGCCCTTCTTTATCCTTCCGCTATACAGCGTGATGGTCTCCATTTCGCCTGTGTACATGCGCGCGGCGCAGTCGCTTGGTGCTCACAGGTTCTATGCGTTCTGGAAGGTTTATTTCCCAAATACGCTGCCCGGACTTGGATCTGGCGCTCTCCTAGTCTTCATCCTTGCTGTCGGGTACTACATCACCCCCGCACTCGTCGGCGGACAATCCGGACAAATGATCTCTAACCTGATTGCATTTCACATGCAGTCATCGCTCAACTGGGGGTTGGCTGCGGCACTCGGGGTGATACTCCTGGCAGTCGTGCTGATCCTTTACGGCGTCTACAATCGATATTCCGGCGCAAACCGCCTGATGAACTGAGGGCTCGACATGCACAGTTTTAATGTCGAATACGCGTGGTCGATGCTGTTTCGTGTGATCTGCGGCGCAATTTTGATGTTTCTCATCGCGCCTATTTTCATCATCGTACCCCTCTCCTTCAATTCGGAGCCCTACTTCACCTTCACCAGTGGCATGTTGCATTTCCGGCCGGAGGCATACTCTATCCGGTGGTATGAAGCGTTCGTGTCGGATGCGGGCTGGAGGGTCGCCGTGCGCAATAGCTTCTTTGTGGGTGGTCTTTCTACTCTGCTGGCTACCGCACTCGGCACTCTTGCCGCTCTAGGGCTAAACAGGCCTTTGCCAATGCGCAGCTTCATCCTGAGTCTTCTTCTTGCGCCGATGATCGTTCCGATCGTTGTGTTGGCGGCTGGTACGTATTTCGTCTTCGCAAAAGTCGGTCTTGTGGACAGCTACGTTGGACTTGTACTTGCGCATGCAACCCTTGGACTTCCTTTCGTTGTGGTAACGGTGCTTGCCACTCTATCCAATTTCGATCAGGGGCTCGTGAAGGCCGCCCTAATTTGCGGCGCCCATCCCACAATGGTTTTCCGCCGAGTCACGCTGCCTCTTATCGCTCCAGGAGTTCTGTCAGGAGCCGCTTTAGCGTTTGTCACATCGTTCGATGAGGCAGTAATCACGCTGTTCCTTTCACCTAGTCCAGAGTACTACACGGTTCCTCGCAAAATGTGGTCAGGGCTGCGCGAGCAGATCAGTCCCACCATCCTGGCTGTAGCCACCACTTGGATCGTACTCTCCTTGATGCTGATGATCCTCGTGGGCGTCTTGCGGCGGCAATCGGCTCGAGCCACAGGAAACCGCTGACTGGCCAAAATCGAGTCCCGAAGCGTTCACCTGCGCAGTCGGATTCTGCGGCCTGCCATCGAGCACTTAATATCACACCTAAATCGTTTGCACCCAGCCGACCCAAAGTAACCGCTGTTCTCAGGCCACGGCCTTGAGCGGCATAGGGCTGTAGGCCCAAGGCAGCAGATCGTCGATCTGGCTTTGTGGATGGCCGGCGACGATCCGGGCGATCACGTCAGCGAGGTAGGTGTGAGGCTCGACGCCGTTGAGCTTGCATGTCTCGATCAGCGAAGCGATGGTTGCCCAGTGCTCGGCGCCGCCGTCGGAGCCGGCGAAGAGTGCGTTCTTGCGGTTCAAGGCGATGGGTCGGATGGCGCGCTCGACGACGTTGGAGTCGATCTCGATCGTACCGTTGTCGAGGAATCGTGTCAGACCTTGCCAGCGCGAGAGCGCGTAGCGGATAGCTTCCGCCAGCTTGGTCTTCTGGCTGATAAGGGTGAGTTGCTGCCTAAGCCACGGCTCAAGGGCATTGATGACGGAACGGCTTCTCTCCTGCCGAACGGCGCGGCGTTCGTCGGGGGAGCGACCGCGGATCTCGCTCTCAACATGGTAGAGTTGGGCGATGCGGGCGAGCGCCTCCGTCGCGATCGGCGCGGGGCCGGACTGCGCGAGCTCATAGAAGCGGCGACGCACATGCGACCAGCAAAAGGCTAGGCTCACGGCGTTGCGTTCGGCCAGCGCTTTATAGCCCGCGTATCCGTCGACCTGCAGGGTTCCGACAAAGCCCTGAAGATGGCGGATCGGTTGCTCGGCCTTGCGGTCCGGTGCGTAGAGATAGGCGACGCCTGGCGGATCGATCCCGCCCCACGGGCGGTCGTCACGGGCGTAGGCGAACAACTGCCCCGTTTTGGTCCGCCCCCGGCCCGGGTCAAGCACAGGCGCAGTGGTCTCGTCCGCGAAGAGCTTGTCTGATGCCTTCAGCCGCTCGAACAGCCGCTCATGCACAGGGCGAAGCAGGAAAGCTGCCTTGCCCACCCAGTCGGCGAGTGTCGAACGGTCGAGATTGACGCCCTGGCGGGCGTAGATCTGGGCCTGACGATATAGGGGAAGGTGGTCGGCATACTTCGACACCAGCACATGAGCCACCGTGGCCTCTGTAGGAATGCCGCCTTCGACGAGACGCGCCGGCGCTGGCGCCTGCACGACCACCTCTTCGCAGGCCCGACACGCATACTTCGGTCGACGGGTGACAATCACCCGGAACTGGGCGGGCACGATGTCGAGACGCTCGGAGACGTCCTCGCCCATTACATGCAACTGGCCTTGGCAGCACGGACAGATCTTGTCGGCGACGTCGATTACCTGCTCGACGCGCGACAGATGGGTGGGCAACGAGCCGCGGTTGGCGTGACGCTTACGAGCCCTGGCATCACGCTTTGAGGGGTCCGCGGCTTCCGCGCTGGCGAAGCCCTCCGCCTCTACCTGCTCGGCTTCCTCCAGCCCCAGAAGCAGCTGGTCCTCAGGCAGGCTCTCCGCCCTTCGCCCGAAGCGATAGCGCTGCAACTCCTTGATGATTTGGCGGAGCCTCTCATTCTCCGCACGCGCGGCCAGAAGCATCGCCTGAAGCGCATGAGGATCGTCGGGTAGGGCAGCGGCCGCGTCGGTCACGAAGCGGATTCAAGCATGGATTCCAGTGATTTGGCAATGATGTGATGGTCAGCTCGCCGCAATAGGAACACGCGTCTCGCGCGTCTCGTGCACCCGCCGCCAGTCGAGGCCTTCCAGGAGTGCCTGCAACTGTGCCGCCGTCAGTCGCACGACGCCGTCGGTAACGCCCGGCCAGCAGAACTTGCCATCCTCCAGCCGCTTGGCGAACAAGCATACGCCCGTGCCGTCGAAGTAGACGAGCTTGATGCGGTCGGCCCGCTTGGCCCGGAACACGTAGACCGCGCCCGAGAACGGATCCGCGCCCAGCGCCTCGCGCACGAGCGCTGCCAGACCTTCCGCTCCCTTGCGGAAGTCGACGGGCTTCGTCGCCACCATGACCTTGACCGCTCCCGTTGGCCCGATCACGACGTTGCCCTCAGCGCACGGATCACCGCTGCAACCGTCTTCGAATCCGCCCCACGACCTACCCGCATTGCGATGCCGTCGATCTCAAGCTCGATCACACCAGCGTCTCGAGCCGGCTCCCGCTTCCTTGGCTGTGGCCGATGCTTCGCCGCGGGCTTCGGAGGCGCTGCCGTCACCACCGCCGGCACGAACATGGACTCCGATACCGCTGCCTCCCCCATCGGCCGGCGAGCAGCCCGACGCCAGGTGAACAATTGCTGCGGGGAAAGTTCATACCGGCGTGCCACAGCACAAACCGTCTCGTCCGCCTCGTAGCTCTCCGCCACTATCCGGGCCTTCTCCTCCGGCGGCCACTCACGCCGCCGACCCGAACCAGTGAAGATCTCCAGCCGACGGACCGGCTCCTCGTCCTTGGACTTAAGCGTAAACTCTGAAATCGTCATATGTCGAAGCCCTCAAAGGCCTCGAACATCGTCCCTTACATCCATCCGCGAAAGGTGCCGCCGGGACAGCGCTTACGACCCAAAGGAGAAGGGTAAGACCGTAAGTCCGCCTCTGCCGATGAGGTGGCTCGCCCTACACTGCGCGTCCGAGGGTTGCTCGGGCGGGCCGAGCCGATCCTCACCACAGGAGGACGAGCCGTGGCGAATTATAGAGAAGCATTTGTCGGAATCGATGTTGCGAAGCTGAAGAACGCTATCGCGATTGCGGAGGCAGGCCGGGAAGGAGAGGTTGGGTTCGTCGGTGAGGTCGACGCGTCGGCCACCAGCATGCGGCGGGTCATAGGCCGGATTGCCAGCCGCTTTGATCACGTCCATTTCTGCTATGAGGCTGGGCCGACCGGGTACGGCCTTTATCGCCTGATCCGGTCGCTCGGGCACGAGTGCACCGTGGTTGCACCATCATTGATACCGAGGAAGCCCGGCGATCGGGTGAAGACGAACCGCCGAGACGCCATTTCCCTTGCCCGGCTATTGCGCGCCGGCGAGCTGACCGCGGTGTGGGTTCCCGATGAAGGGCACGAGTCCATACGGGATCTTGTTCGCGCGCGGGCGGCCGCGGTCGAGACACTGCGGGTCCATCGCCAGCAGGTGAGCGCATTCATGCTCAAGCACGGCCGTAGCTATCCGCGAAAAAAGAGCTGGACGATGCGCTATCTACGCTGGCTTCAGGAACAGCGGTTCGATCATCCCGCGCATCAGATCGCACTCCAGGAAATGGTCGAGGCGGTGCGCGTCTCGAAAGAGCGGGTCGAGCGGCTGGAGCGTGTGATCGAAGAGTTCGTCCCGGCCTGGTCGCTGGCACCGATCGTGTGGGCGCTTCAGACATTGCGTGGGGTAGACCTGATTGTCGCGGTGACGTTCGCACCGAAGTCGGCGACGCCAGCCGGTTCGAAAGCCCACGCCAGCTCATGGATATCTCGGTCTGGTTCCCGGCGAGCGCTCAACTGGGGAGACAGTCCGGCGCGGCGGCATCACAAAGGCAGGCAACGGTCGGGTTCGCCACATGTTGGTCAAGAGCGCCTGGACCTATCGGCATCCGCCCAAGATCGGGAAGGCGAAGCTATACCGATTGGAGCAGGCGCCACCGAAGGTGCGTGAGATCGCCTGGAAGGCGCAGTCCCGCCTGACAGCCCGCTACCGCATGCTGAGCGCACGGGGCAAACGGACAACTGTCGTCTGCACCGCGATCGCTCGTGAACTGGTCGGCTTCATGTGGGCAGTCGCAAGGGAGGCGCGCGCCACCTGATCGCTCGCCGCGACGGTGCACATTTCGCGCATGGGCGGAGGCGGGACCACGGCAGGGGAATGCCCGTCAGACGCTTTGTGGCCGGCGAACCGCCGACGCCCGCAGTAAGATAGGAACAGCCCCGGACGCACAATCGGGAATGCGGTAGCCAACCCGCGCATCAGAGATGGGATATTCGGCTTGAGCCCTATCTTTTGCGGAGGTGCTGCGCTTCGAGCTGATGGTAAACGTGGTCTGCGTGGAGCAGCCACAAGCATCAGAAGGAGAAGCGCAGCATGAAACATTATGCAGGATTGGACGTCTCGGTGAAAGAGACCGCCGTTTGCATAGTCAACGAAACCGGCGAGATCTGCCGCGAGGTGAAGGTTGTTAGCCACCCCGACGACCTCACTGCGGTTCTGAAAGATCCTGCCTGGGATTTTGACCGGATCGGTCTTGAAGCCGGGCCCTTATCGCAGTGGCTGTTCGAGGGGCTTGCCAAAGCCAGCTTGCCGTTGATCTGCATCGAGACCCGGCACACCAAGGCATTCCTGAAAGCGCAGCCGAACAAATCCGATCGCATAGATGCCCGCGGGATCGCTCAGATGATGCGGGTCAATCTGTTCCGCCCGGTGCATGTGAAGACAATGATAAGCCAGAAGCGCCGGGCGCTGCTGACGGCGCGCAAGCTGCTGCAGGAAAAAGCGATCGCCATTGAGAACGACATCCGCGGGCTCTTGCGCAACTTCGGGCTCAAGGTTGGCATGGTCAGTGCCGTCAAATTCGAACAAGTATCCGTGAACTCGTCGATGGCATGCCCGATCTGGCCGAGATCATCGAACCGCTGCTCGACGCGCGCAGCAAGCTGCGCCGGAATTCTGCCGCCCTTCACCGCAAGCTTCTGGTGATCGTCCGGAATGATCAGGTCTGCCGCCGGCTGATGTCGATCCCCGGTGTCGGCCCGGTCGTGGCGCTGGCCTACACCGCGACCATCGACATTCCGGCCCGCTTCCGCAACTCCAAAGCGGTCGGGCCGGTTTTGGGTCTGACCCCGGTGCTCCATGAGTCGGGCGAGAGCCGCCGCATTGGCCGGATCTCGCTGTGCGGTGATGGCATGATGCGAACGCTGCTTTACGAGGCCGCGCAAGTCCTGCTGACGAACGTGAGAAAATGGTCATGGTTGAAAGCCTGGGCGATGAACGTCGCCAAGCGGCGCGGTCGGCAGAAGGCCGTTGTTGCGCTCGCACGACGACTGGCGGTGATCATGCATCGCATGTGGAGTGATGGCACGCAGTTCCGCTGGACCAGGAAGGAAATTATGCCGGTTGCGGTCTGATTTGGTCCGTTAAGTCAGGAAGGAGACAACAAGTTCCACTTGCCGGTGGAGAGACGTCCTTCGCGGGACGATGGATGAGGGTGAGTTCGCTGATCAAGGAGTACCGATCGCATCGCAGCGATCAGGACGCATGAGAGATTGTTCCACCTCATTCTGGTGAATCCCATGGAGGGAGGGCCAGAGAGCCGATCCCGGAGAGAAGCAAGACCCCGCGACAGACGTCAGACGCCAGCAAAGCGGAAAGCTCGAAAGTGCTTGCCCTCAACCCGCCGAATAGAGAAGCTTGATCACCGACGTCCTTCAGTTCCGCCTCCACCCATGCGCGGTCCTCAGAATGAGCAGCCGTTCCTCGGATCGGGCGACCTCCTGGGTTCAAAACCTTGACAGCGGACATCAGAGCGGTGGTTCCGGACCACCTTTCGGGCGTGGTCGCGATCTGTGAGGTTGCCGGTTCTGCATTGGGGATCGAGATCGGCTTGTGTCTGGACTTGACCCTACCCTTGACCGAGCGGCAGCCTCGACGTTTCGAGGTAATCAACGGCGCCTGGCGGCCGGCGCCAGTGGTCTGTGGATGACAAAGGGCGGATCATCACGGAGACGCTAGAGCCGGACGCAATCATTTCCGAGGTCGCTCGCCGTTATGGCCTTGAGCGCAGGGCGGCTGCGCCTTTGGCATCCGCGTCTGGTGCATGAACGGCTGCTAGCAAGCTGAAGATCTCACGAAAACTATTCGCTGACGAGACGACGGCGCCGGTACTCAATCCCGGCCGTGGCCAGACGAAAGCTGGGTAGCTCTGGCCCTATCCCCGCGATGACCGAGGGAGCGCCCCCCGGCGCGCCGGATCGGAACGGCGAGCGCATGACGCTCGCCTTCCAGGGCCATTGCTTGAGCTTTGCAGAGAGCTGCTCGATCGGTTCAGATCGGGCGAGTGTATCGGCACCAGAATGCGCCGGCGCCACGATGGCGCGGCGAACAGCCCTGCCCTCAGCGAGCCGAAATTGCCCACGATGTCACCGATTTTGAGCTTCGGAACCACCACCCGCTCGATTTGGAGGTGGAACGGCTGCCCATCAAGCAGCCACGGCGGTCTTCAGGCGATCATGACACAGCGTCGCCATTAAAGTCTGCCTGATGGGACTTCGGCTTGGAGCCGCTGCCCAACCAGAAGCTAGCTGTTTAGTCCCGGCATTTGCTGGAGCGGGTTGAGCGAAAACCGTTCCGGCTGGGAAAGCCACGCCTTGCAGATGAACTCATAGGGTGTGAGGCCTTTGAGGGTCTTGAGCCTGCGGCCGAAATTGTAGGCGGTGACGAAGTCGGCGAGATGGCGACGGAGCTGGTCGTGGCTCTCGTAGTAGAAGCGCTTGACCGTCGCATCCTTGATGGTTCGGTTCATCCTCTCGACCTGGCCATTGGTCCATGGATGTTTGGCCTTGGTCGTGCGGTGCTCGATGTCGTTCGTGGCGCAGGCGTATTCGAAGGCATGTGCCCGGAAGAGTTCGCCGTTTGCAATGGCTTCCCTGATCAGCGGCACGGCCGAGCCGCTGGCGCCGGGCGTCGTGAACTGGATGCCGTTGTCGGTGAGTACGGTGTGGA
>NZ_JAMYLQ010000039.1:0-54945 GCF_040318115.1 Mesorhizobium sp. M1312
CCCCTATCACACGGCCACATATAGCAAAAACCGCTCGTAACCGCTTATTAACATGCCAAACGGCCCCGTGATTGCCCCCTAACGCCCCCCGCCGCGGCGGGGGGGGGCCTTTTTATGACTGGAAAGTTGGCAGGCCTGCGACGTGGCCAGCAACGCCATCGTCGGTCAGTTCGGCAAGCGCCAGCGACTGATCGAGATGTTCGGCCCGCCAGGCAAGCAGCCTTTCGGCAAGCTCCAGCCGGACCGGCAGATAGGCCGGATCGGCGGCGACATTGGTTAGTTCGTCTCGATCCTGCTCCAGGTCGAACAGCAGCGGCGGCAGGCCGCCGCCGAAATGTACATATTTGAATTGTTTCGTGCGGATGACGGCCAAATTGCACTGGCGCGGACCGATGCCGAAATGGCGCTCGGCATCACCTTCGGCAATCGAGCGGAAATCGAATTCCCAATGCGCGGCCTCGCGCCAGTCCCCCGGCTCCCCGGCGTCCAGGAAGGGCTTCAGCGATCGTCCGTCGAGATGCGGCGGGGTTTCCTCGCCAAGCAGGGCAAGCAATGTCGGCGCTATGTCCACCGCCTCAGTGAAGTGATCGACGCTGGCGCCGGCCGCTTTGCGGCGACGCGGGTCGCGGATGATCAGCGGAATATGATAACTGCCGTCGAAGAAGCCGCCCTTGCCCAGCATGTAATGGTCGCCCATCATCTCGGCATGATCGGAGGTCAGCACGACGATGGTGTCATCCCATGCACCCGCCGCCTTGACCGCCTGCCAGATGCGGCCAAGCTGTGCGTCAACCTCCGAGATCATGCCGTAATAGAGCGCGCGGATGCGGCCAAAATTGTCGTCGCCCCAGTCGCGCACCTTGCCCTCGGCGCCGGGGCGGAAATTCGAACGCTCCTGCAGGTCAAGGTTATAGACAAGGTAGGGGTGGCTCCGCGCCTCGGCCTGCCAGCTCGCGGCGCGGCGGAAGGCCGGACCCTCGGCGGGATCGTACATCCTGTTGTAAGGCTCCGGCACGATGAAGGGCGGATGCGGGCTGAGGAAGGAAAGATGCGCGAACCACGGTGTATCGCGCTCCTGTTCGTCAAGCCAGCGGGCGAACTCGCCGGTCAGGAAAGCGGTTGGGGTTTCGTCCTTCGAGTAGGCGGGCGGTGCGCTTGTCACCACGCCGTCGGTCCTGGCTCCAATCTCGTCCGCTGGGCGATGGATGTCGGGAAAGCCGGCGCCGCTATCGACGCCGCGCGCCTTGAGCCAAGACAGCCACGGTTTCTGATGCTCCGGCAGGAGTTGGCGCACGGTGAAGCCGGGCAGCACGCCTTCATAGCTTTTCAGCCGCGGGTCGCCCGGCGCCAGCGTGCGCGGATCGGGCGATACGTCGGTATAGCCGAACAGCGTCGGATCATAGCCGAGGCTGCGCGCCGAGAGCGCGATGTTGCCGTGGCGGGCGTCGAGCGGGGTGCCGTTGCGGCAAACGCGGTTGTTCATCTGGTATAGGCCGGTGTAGAGGCAGGCGCGTGCCGGCGAGCAGGGCGCCGCCCCGCCATAATGCTGTCGAAACAGCACACTCTCGGCGGCGAGCGCGTCGGCATTCGGCGTCCGCACCACCTTGTGGCCTGCCGCCGACAGGCAGTCGCCGCGCCACTGATCGCAGGTGATCAGGAGAACATTCGGGCGTCTGTCTTTTCTGACCAATGCTGTATCCTTCATTGAAACCGTGCCGCTCATGGAGCCGAATTTCTGTGGCGACGCAAGCCTGAGGTGTTCGCCAAATGGTGAACAAAAGTCGTTCTATTGTTCATTCATGGAGCACAGTCCATTCTGTGTTTGCGGCCTTGGCCGCCAGCTGGCGGGTCCTCATATTGGCGTGGACCGCGGAATGGGCCGCACAGGACAAGGGAAGGAGCAGGAAAATGCTCGACCAGATCAAGGGCCTGCATCACGTCACCTCGATGGCCAGGGATGCGCGCCAGAACAATGAGTTCTTCACAAAAAAGCTCGGCCTGCGCCGGGTCAAGAAAACCGTCAATTTCGACGCGCCGGATGTCTACCATCTCTACTATGCCGACGAGCTCGGCACGCCCGGTTCGGTGATGACCTATTTTCCGTTTCCCAATATCGGCAAGGGCCGCCACGGCGTTGGCGAGGTCGGCACCACGATCTATTCGGTGCCCGAAGGCACGCTTGCCTATTGGGAAAAGCGTTTTGCCGATGAGGGCGTCGCCAGGCTGTCGCACAAAGAGAGCTTCGGCGAGAAGCGCCTTGGCTTCGCCGGTCCCGATGATGACGGGTTTGCGCTGGTCGAGAATAAGGCCGACACCCGTACGCCGTGGGCGAAGGGCGATGTTTCCTCCGACGAGGCGATCCGCGGCTTTCACTCGGTGTCGCTCAGGCTGAAGGATGGCGGCGCCACAGAAGAGCTGCTGAAATTCATGGGCTATGAAGAAGTCGACACGTCCGGCACTGTAAAAAGGCTGGCGGTGAAGAACGGCAACGGCGCCAATATCGTCGATATCGAGTCGCTGCCGGGCGCCGCTTTTGCCGATCTCGGCGCCGGCTCCGTCCACCACGTCGCCTTCGCTGTCGAAAACCGCACCAAGCAGCTCGAAGTGCGCAAGGCGCTGATGGACACCGGCTATCAGGTGACGCCGGTGATCGATCGTGACTATTTCTGGGCGATCTATTTTCGCACGCCGGGCGGCGTGCTGTTCGAAGTCGCCACCAGCGAGCCGGGCTTCGACCGCGACGAGGACACCGCCCATCTCGGCGAGGCGCTGAAGCTGCCGTCGCAGCATCAGCATCTGCGGCCCTATCTCGAGCAACATCTGCAGAAGCTGGAAGACTGAGGACAGGCCATGAGCAAGGACGCTTACATCTCCAAGACACTGCCCGGTTCGCCGGGCAGCTCGCTGCTCTTCGTCTTCCACGGCACCGGGGCCGACGAGAGCCAGCTTCTGTCGCTCGGGCGCGATCTCGCGCCGCAGGCGACCATCGTCTCGCCGCGCGGCGATGTCTCGGAACACGGTGCCGCGCGATTTTTCCGCCGCACCGGCGAGGGCGTCTACGACATGGACGATCTGGCGCGGGCGACGGACAAGATGGTTGGCTTCGTCAAGGCGCATGTCGAGGCGGCAAAGCCGTCGTCGGTGCTTGGCCTCGGCTATTCCAACGGCGCCAACATCCTGGCCTCGGTGGTGTTCGCGGCGCCCTCTCTGTTCGATGCGGCGGTGCTGATGCATCCCCTGATCCCGTTCGAGCCGGAGGTGAAGGGCAGCCTTGCCGGCCGCCGCATCCTGGTCACCGCAGGCAGGCGCGATCCGATCTGTCCGCCCAACCTGACGTCGCGGCTGGAGGCCTATTTGCGCGCCGATGGCGCCGATGTCACAGTGGAGTGGCACGACGGCGGCCATGAGGTGCAGTCGAACGAGATCGAGGCGGCGCGGCGGTTCCTGTCCGCTACGCCGGCAGAAGGAGCGTAAGCAATGCTTGACCAATTGCCGCAGATCGAACTGGAGGATCGCGGTTCCAAGGGCCGTTATCTCTTGCGCGGGCCTGATGGCGCCGAGGCGGAGGTGACCTTCACCAAGATCGGCGAGCACCAGATCATCATCGACCACACCGAGGTGCCGGATGCGTTTCGCGGCCAGGGCGCCGGGCTTCGCCTCGTTACCCGAGCCGTCGAGGACGCGCGCGCGGCGGGCAAGAAAATCATCCCGCTTTGTCCGTTCGCCAACGCCCAGTTCCATCGTCACAAGGAATGGGCCGACGTTCTGAAGCAATAGCGCTGGTCCTACCCACAGGCTTTGGCGCGCGATGACGGTCATGGGCGGGCAGCCACAAGAGCATGCATCGCTGTGGCATTTGCGCAGATCGCCTGTCCTACCCAGTGGGTTGTCTTGCCTAGTGGGTATAGCCTTGCCTAAGTAGGTATATTGCCCAATCGAACCGAATGATCCGTTGATGACCGAAACCGACCTCGTTCCCGTCTTCGATGGCCACAACGATACGCTGCTCAGGCTCTATCAGTCGAAGGACGCGGATGTTGAGAAACTGTTCATCGCGGGGACGCCGGGCGGCCACATCGACCTGCCGCGCGCGAAAAAGGGCGGCTTTGCCGGCGGCATGTTCGCGATCTTTCCGCCGCCGGTCGAGAAATCCAAGCGCAGTGCGGTTCCACCTGCGCCGAGCGATACCGAGCCCTTGCCGCCCGAAATTCCGCATGCCGACGCGCTCGCTTCCACCATCGCCATGGCCTCGATCCTGTTCAGGCTGGAACGAGCGTCGGCGCTCACAGTCTGCCGCAGCGCCGGTGACGTGCGCGACGCGATGGCGAAAGGGTCGATCGCGGCGGTGTTCCACATCGAAGGCGTCGAGGCGATCGACCCCGAACTGACGATGCTCGACGTGCTGCATGCGGCCGGCTTGCGCTCGCTCGGCATCGTCTGGAGCCGCCCGAACGCTTTCGGCCACGGCGTGCCGTTCCGTTTCCCGTCGACGCCGGACACCGGACCTGGCCTGACCGATGCCGGCAAAGCGCTGGTCAAGGCCTGCAACCAGCTCAAGATCATGATCGATCTGTCGCACCTCAACGAAAAGGGGTTTCGCGATGTCGTCGAGATCAGCGACGCACCGCTGGTGGCGACGCACTCGAATGTCCATGCGATCTGCGGCCATTCCCGCAACCTCACCGACTGGCAGCTCGGCGCGATCCGCGAGTCGGGTGGCATGGTCGGGCTGAATTTCGCGACCGGGTTTTTGCGCGAAGACGGCCGGATGAATGCCGATACCAGTGTCGACATCATGGTGCGCCATGTCGATTCGCTGCTGCAGGCGCTGGGTGAAGACGGCGTCGGCCTCGGGTCCGATTTCGACGGCGCCATGATCCCGGCTGTTATCGGCGACGTTACCGGCCTGCCGAAGCTACTCGATGCGTTCGCGGCGCGCGGCTTCGGTCGCGCGCTGATCGAGAAGATCGCCTGTCGCAACTGGATCAACATGCTGGAAAAGACCATCGGGTAGGGTATGTTGATATTCAGGTGGTGCCGGCCTGCGAACGGCGGTTTCCTGCGCTTCCGGTACTCACGGACCCAATGTCCGCTCCGTTCCGGTTCTCGGAACCCACCATTCTCGACTCGCCCTGACCCGAATCTCAACACACCCTAGCTCCAGCTATTTGAAACCCATGCGCTTCAGCCAATCCTGGCCGACGCCACGGTTGCGGATGATCGGCAGCGGATCCGTCGAATCCAGCCTTGCGCAGGTGCGGTAGACTTCCAGCGTCTCGGCATTCATCTCGCCGCGCCTGTAGAAGAACATGGCGGCTGCGTAGCGGGTGCGGCCTGACCATTTTTCGCCGAGCGGCGTGTTGACCAGTTCCCACTGCTCGCTGGCTTCTGCATCGACGTCGTGCTTGTCTGCCTCATCCGTCATGGTCAGAAATCCGCCGGCGGATTGGCGGTGCGGCGGTCGAGCTTGATGAAGGGTCGCTGCACCACCTTGGCCCGCTTCATCAGCTTCTGGTACTGCAATTCGCGCATGGCGTAGATCTCGACCCAGAGGTCGTCGACGATGGTATCGCCGAACGGCCGCGCCAGCGAGGCGATGGCGATGTTGCGCTTGGCCATCGGCGACCACATCGCGGCGCTGACCAGCCCGACCTCCTGATTTTTCCTGTAGTAGACGATGGCATGCTCGGCCGGAATGTTGCCCTCGATCTCCAGCCCGACCAGCACATGGCGAAGACGCTTCCTCGCCCGTGCGTCGACGATGGCGCGGCGGCCATTGAAGTGACCCTTTTCCAAGTCGATCATGAAGCCGAGACCGATCTCGTCCGGCATGCGTAAGCGGTCGGCGCGGATGGCGTGCTCGGATGTTGTGAAATCCGCATTGGCGACGATCAGCCCGGCTTCGAGGCGGGCGCGGTTGAGCGCCGTATAGCCGATGGCGCGGATGCCGCGCAGTTCGCCGGCCTGCATCAGCCGATCCCAGAGGCTGAGCGCCTTATCGGCCGACGCGAACAGTTCGTAGCCGAGATCGCCGGTGAAACCGGTGCGCGAAATAGTGACCGTGTCACCATCATGCGGGAACTCGGCAAGGTCGAAGACCCTGAGTCTTTCGACGCCTGCGAAACCGGCATCGCGCAGCACGGCGAAGGCGGTCGGTCCTTGCAGCGCCAGACCGGCGACGGCTTCGGTCTCTTCATCGACGGCCACGTCGAAACCAATCGCGCTGTCGAGCAGCCAAGGCAGATGCCGCTCTTGCGAGCACAGCCGGAACCGTGCCGGCGACAGGCGGAACAGCGTGCCGTCGTCAAGGACGAAGCCTTCGTCGTCGCACCAGGCGGTGTAGTGGACGCGGCCAGGTTTCAGCTTGCTCACGTCCCGCAAGGTGACTCGATTGAGGAAGGCCTCGGCGTCCGGGCCGGCGATGCGGTACTTCGTCATCGGCGAGATGTCGAACAGCGCAGCCTGGCTGCGGATGGCGAAATATTCGAGCTCCTCGTCCCACAGCGAATGTGGAGCGCGGTAGCCAGCCCAATTGTACCAGTCGTTGGTCCTGGCCAGCGCATCGATGCGCGGCTGAAACGGCGTTCCGAGCCGCAAGGTGCGAAAATGGGATTGTGCAAGGGTCCGAGCCGAGACGATGGAGCTCGTCTTTGCCGCACTGGGCTTCTCTTTGGCCGCCTGTATCATGGGCCTACCCTTTCATCGCGATGATGCGTTTCGCGGCATTCAAGCCGGGCGCGCCGGACACGCCGCCGCCCGGATGCGAGCCGGCGCCGGCGAGGAACAGCCCGTCGATCGGCGTGTCGTAGCCCGACCAGCCGGAGACGGGGCGCGACATCAGCATCTGGTCGGCCTGCAGTTCACCGTGATGCCAGTGACCGCCCGGCATCCGGTAGCGCGCCTCGATGTCGGCCGGTGTCAGCAGCTCTGCATGAAGCACAGTCTTGCTGATTCCCGGCGCATAGACCTCCAATTGAGCCATGACCGCCTTGAGGAATTTCGCCCTACCGGCGCTCCAGCCCTCTTTCAGCGCATAGGGTGCATATTGCACCACCGCAGACAGCACGCAGGCGCCATCCGGCGCCAGCGACGGGTCGGTAAGGCTGGGCAGCGTGATCTCCATCACCGGCTCGGGCGAGAACTCGCCGTACTTCGATGGGTTGAAGGCGCGCTCGACATGGTCGGGCGAGGGCGCGATCACCAGACGGCCCTTGTGGCCGGCGGCATCGACGCCGGCGAATTCAGGCTGCCGGTCGAGCGCCAGATGCAGCTTCGCCGCATCGCCCTTCATGCGGATATTCCTGACCTTGCGGACAAAGCCGGTGTCGATCTGGCGCGGCCCGACAAGATCGAGGACCGTGGTCGCCGGGTTGATGGCGCAGACGGTCGTTTTCGCTCGGATATGCTCGCCGCTGGTCAGCACAACGCCAACGGCGCAGCCTTTCTCAACGATTATCTTCACCACTGGTGCTGCCGTACGAGTGGTCACCCCGGCCTTTTCCGCCGCTGCGCGGATGGCTGCAATGACAGCACCCATGCCGCCCTTTGGCACCACCTGCGCGCCGACAGTGCCGCCTGCCTCGCCCGCCAGCCGATAGTAGAGACCAAGCAGCGAGGTCGGCGAGCGTGGACCGAGATGGCTGCCGAGCGTGGCATCGAAGGCGAGCAGGCCCTTCAGCCGATCGTCGACAAGCTGCTCGTCGAGCAGGTCAGCAACGTTCATCAACAGCACGCGCAGGAAGTCGCGCATGTCCTCCTTGCCGAGCTTCCTCAACGCCAGCCCGGTCTGGCCAAGCGATACCGTCTCAAGCAACGACATGCCGCTGAGATCGGGCGGACGGCGCGCAAGGAACGGCTTCAGGATGCCGGCATAGCGCAGCAGTTGCGCGCGCAGTTGCTTCCAGGAGGTCTGCTCGGTGGAGCCGGCGCCGGTCAGCACCTCGCCATAGGCGCCATGCAGGACAAGCGGCAGGCCGTCTTGCGACAGCGCCACGGATGGCGCGAAGTCGCCGCGCGCAATGTCCAGCCCATGCCTTTCCAGCTCCAGCGTCTTCACCACATCGGGATGCAGACGGTTCAGCAGATGGGCAACCGACGAGACGCGAAAGGCCGGTGCGAACTCCTCGGTTCGCGCCGCACCGCCGACATCCGTGGCAGCTTCCAGGACCAGCACCTTGCGGCCGCTCTTGGCCAGGACGGCGGCCGAGATAAGGCCGTTGTGGCCACCGCCAATAACGATTGCGTCAAATGACGTCATGGGCCGGGCTCATATGCTTAGTCGGCTTGGCAAGATCGCGCAGGATTTCGGCCGCCGCATTGCGGCCAGGCGCGCCCATGACGCCGCCGCCGGGATGGGTCGAAGAGCCGCACATATAGAGCCCAGCGACCGGCGAGCGGTATTGCGCGTAGCCCGGCACGGGGCGGTTGAACAGAAGTTGATCGAAGGTCAGTTCGCCCTGGAAGATATTGCCTTCGGTCAGGCCAACCTCAGCCTCGATCTCGCGCGGCGTGCGCACCTCCATATGGACGATGCGGTCGCGAAAACCCGGCGAATAGTCTGAAATCTGGGCGATCACGCTTTCGGCGAAACCATCGCGGTCGGCGTCGGTCCAATCGCGGCCGTTCACCTTCGGTGGCGCGTACTGCACGAAGCAGCTCATGAAGTGCTTGCCAGGCGGCGCCATGGTCGGGTCGAGCGTCGTCGGGATCACCATGTCGAGGAAAGGGTCGGCCGACCAGCGTCCGGCCTTCCAGTCGTCATAGGCGCGCTCCATGCGCTCCATCGAGTCGGTGAAGTGCATATCGCCGCGATGGACCGGCGAATCCTTTGGCAGCGCCGGGAATTCGGGCAGCGAATCCAGCGCGATATTGACCTTGCCCGACGAGCCGCGGATCTTGAAATTCCTGACCCGGCGCAGGAAGATGTCGGGCAGTTCCTTCTCCTCGACCAGCTTGAGAAAAGTGCGTTTCACATCGGCATTGGAGACGACGAGCTTGCCGTGGATTTCTGCGCCGCCGGCCAGCACCACGCCCCTGGCCTTGCCGCGCCGGACCAAAACATGATCGACTTCGGCGCCGGTGCGGATGGTGCCGCCGGAGGACTGGAAGGAGGCGGCGAGTGCCTTGGTGACCGCGCCCATGCCGCCGCGCGCATAGCCCCAAGCCCCGACCGAGCCGTCGACCTCGCCCATATAGTGGTGCAGCAGCACGTAGGCGGTGCCCGGCGACATCGGGCCGAGCGCAGTGCCGATAATGCCGGACAGCGCGAAATTCGCCTTGATGACGTCGGTCTCGAAATACTCGTCGAGGAAGTCCGAGATCGACATGGTCCAGAAGCGCAGCGTCAGCGCCATTTCCCCGCGCGTAAGTCCGGCGAACTTTTTTCCCAGATACAGAAGTTCGCCAAGATCGCGCGGCCGGAAACTGGCCGGGTCCGGTGCTGTGCGCATCAGCAGCGGCTGGATGAAGCGGCATTGCCGCGTCACGTCGCGGGCGTAGCGGTTATAGGTTTCGGCGTCGCGCTTGGAAAAGCGGGCGAATTCGCGCCGGTGAGCATCGTGGTCGCGGTAGTTTGCGAGATAGTCGCCATCCCTGGTGAACACCGCGCCGCCCTCGTAGGAGATCACCTGCAGGCCGAAGCGCGGCAGGTCAAGGTCGCGCATGATCTCGGGACGGAACAGGGAGCAGACATAGGAGCAATTGGAATAGAGGAAGCCGGGCGTCAATTCCCTGCTGGTGGCGGCGCCGCCGACCCAGCCGTTCTTCTCGACGACCAACACGTCGAGCCCGGCGCGCTGCAGGTAGCACGCATTGACCAGCCCATTGTGCCCACCGCCGATGACGATCGCATCCCAGGATTTCATTTTGGCCCAGTCTTCATTTCTGCTCGACACGCCTCGTGTGATCGGCCCCGAATACGCGAAATCTGGCATGGCTGTTGCCGTATTGTCCAGCCATTTTGAATGAATGTTCAACAAATGATGTTGCGTTTTCGCGCTAATCCGCTAGGCTTTGCCAACATTCGATATGGGCTTTGGACTGAGGTCTGATGATCGAAACGGTAGATGCCGAGCCGGAATATGACGACACCGCCATCCGCTTCCTCGAGGCGCTGTGGGGCGACGGCTATCTGTCGCCTGGCGGGCCGGAGATGGAGGCCTATGTCGCCGCGGAAGGCCTGTCCTTCGCCATGGCATCGCCTGTGCGCTATACGCAAGCGATGCGCCGGGCAGGCTTGGCCGATGTCACTGTGCGCGACCGCAATGCCTGGTATCGCGAGGTCGCACGGGAGGAACTGAAACGCCTCAAAGGTCCGCTCTATCCGGCGGTTGCGGCTGCGGCCGGGGCCGCCTATGTCGACAAGAACATACGAACCTGGGAAGCCATGCAGAAGGTTCTTGACAGCGGCGAGCACCGTCTCACTCATCTTCGCGGTCGAAAGCCGGTTGGATAGCCGGCGGTGCTGGAGACCATCACGCCCATGAAGACAGCAGAGGCCAGGGAGGCCCTCCTTGAATCAGCGCGGAAAACCGAATCTGAAAAGCGCGGTCGCAAGGCGTCGAAGGAAGTCAGGCAGCTGCAGCTGATCGAGGCGACAATCGATTCGCTGGCCAAGCGCGGCTATTCAGAGACGACGATGGCCGATGTCGCCGATGGCGCCGGCCTGTCGCGCGGGATCGTCAACTTCCACTTCGAGAGCAAGGAGAAGCTGCTCGTCGCCACGCTGCAATACATGGCCGACGAATATGCCGCGCATTGGCGCGCTGCCCTAACCAAGGCCGGCGACGATCCTGCCCGCCAGTTGCGGGGTCTGGTTGCCGCCGATTTCGATCGCTCGATCTGCAACAAGCGCAAGCTGGCCGCCTGGTGCGCCTTCTGGGGCGAGGCAAAATCGCGTCCGACCTATCAGGCGTTGTGCGGCGCGCGCGACGCGGCCTACCAGAAGATATTCATCGATCTTTGCGCGACGCTGAAGGAGAGCGGCGGCTATGCCTTCGAGCCGCAGGTCATGGCGCTGGCGCTCAGTGCAATGCTGGAGGGGCTGTGGCTGCGGCTGATGATGGGCACCGAGGACGTCACCCGCGAAACCGCGCTGCAGGCGGCGAACGAATTCCTGTCGGCTGCATTTCCAAAGCATTATCCGTGGCCAGCAGCCGGCGGCGACAAGACGGCATGAAACAATCAAAAAAAGAGGATGGAACAGCAATGAAGCACATGACCCGACGCCTGACACTGACATTGGCACTGACCGGGACGCTGGCGGCCTCGGTCGCGACGCTTGCAGTGGCCGCGGACAAGGACCTGATCGTGTTCGACTGGTCCGGCTACGAGGATCCCGGGTTCCACCAGAAATATGTCGAGAAGAATGGCGATTCGCCGACCTTCACCTTCTTCGGCGACGAGGACGAGGCGTTCGAAAAAGCCCGTTCCGGCTTCAAGGCCGATCTCGGCCATCCCTGTTCGCAGAGCGTGGTGAAATGGCGCGAGGCGGGGCTGCTGCAGCCGCTCGACACCTCGAAAATATCAGGCTGGAAAGACCTCAATCCCGGCATCATGGCGATGAAGGATCTCGCCACCACCGCCGACGGCAAGGCCTGGTTCATGCCCTGGGACTGGGGCAACACGCAGCTCACCTACAATTCCGACAAAGTCGACGAGAAGGATGTCCAATCGCTGAAGGCCCTGGCCGACCCCAAGTTCAAGGGCAGGGTTTCCATCGGCGACAATGTCGACGATGCCTATGCGCTGGCCTCGCTGGCGATCGGGCTCAAAGACTGGACGAAGATGACCGACGACCAGTTTAAGCAGGCGTCGGACTTCTTGCGCGAGGTACATAAGAATGTTCGCTCCTACTGGACCGATTCCACCGATATCGTTCAGCTGTTGAGCGGCGGCGAGGTTGACCTTGCCTGGGCGTGGAACGACGCGACGGTGCAGTCGGTTGCCGCCGGCGTGCCGATCAAGGCTAAGAAGGACACCGACGAGGGGATCTCGACCTGGGTCTGCGGCTATGTGCTGTTCAAGGATGCGCCGGGGAATACCGACAAGGCCTATGACTATCTGAACGCGGTCAACGATCCGGCAGTTGCCAACATCCTGGTCAAGGACTGGGGCTATGGCCAAGCCAATGCCAAGGGCATGGCCGGTGTCGATCAGGCCGTACTGAAGGAAAAGGGCTACGACGACGTGCAGAAATTCGTCGACAAGACGCTGTTCCAGGCGCCGGTTCCCTCGGATCTCAAGCTCAAGATGATCGCCGAGTTCGAGAAGATCAAAGCCGGCTATTGAAGAGCGGGATCGAAACAACCGGCGTCGTCATCGTCGGCGCCGGCTTCACCGGCCTGTCGGCCGCGCATGAGCTGAAGAAAGCCGGCATCGATTTCCTATTGCTCGAAGCGGGCGATCGTGCCGGCGGGCGCGTGGAGTCCAAACGCAACGGGCTCCGCGAGCGGATCGACAGCGGCGGCCAATTCCTGTGCGAGGACATGCCGGAACTGATGGCGCTATTGCAGGCGCACGGCAAGACGCTGGTCGAGACTTATGCAAAGGGGGAATTCATCACGCAGCCGCGGATGAGCGCGCAGCAAGCCGACCGAGCTTACTTGAGTTCGATGGCGATACGCGATCGCATGAACGCGATCGCGCCGGACGAGCCTGATATTGCCGGATTGACCGTCGCGATATGGCTCGATCGCCAGCCTGATGCCGACCAGGCCAAGGCGGCCTTCCGTTCGATGGTCGAGGGCTTGTGGTGCCAGGCGCTCGAAAAGCTGCCGCTGTGGCACCTGATCGACAACGACCGCCGCATCACCAACGAGGTTTCGGAGCTGCAATATTTCGTGCGCGAAACCATGCAGTCGCTGGCGGACGATCTGGCCGGCGATCTCGGTGATCGTGTGCGGCTGAACACGCCGGTCGGGACCATTGAGCACCGGCCGGAAGGGGTTCATCTGGCCTCGGCGAGGGGTGCGGTCGAAGCACGGGCGGCCCTTGTCGCCGTGCCGCCGATGATGGCCTCGAAGCTGGATTTTGCACCGCCGCTGCCGTCTGACCTGAGAAGGGCGCTGGGCGTCTGGCAAAGCGGAGCGGTGATCAAAGTGCTGGTGCGCTATCCCCGCGCCTTCTGGCGTACAAGGGGCTTGAGCGGCATGGTGATGTGGCGCGACCTGCCAGGGCTGTTTGCCTGCGACGCCAGCAAGGACAACGACCATGCCGCGCTGGTCGTCTTCGTCGGCGGGCCGCTGGCCCTGCGCTGGCGTGAGCTCGGCGACGCGGCATTGCGCGCCGAGGTAACGACGAGGCTGGAGGCCGCACTCGGCACGGAGGCCACCGACATGCTCGCTTTCAGCTATCGCGACTGGACGCATGATCGCTGGAGCGGCGGCGGCTACAGCGACCTCATTGTCGACGCGATGGCGACCGACGCCGAACGCATCATCCTGGCCGGCGCGCCGCCACTGCATTTCGCCGCGTCCGAACTGTCGCCGTCATTCCCGGGCTATATCGAAGGCGCTGTTGTGGCGGGGCGCATTGCTGCACGAAAGATCATCTCGGGACTTCAATTCGCCATCGCCACCAGCGCTTCGGGGTCGTAGGCGAGGCGGATCGAGGTGCCGACCGGTATGTCGTCGGCGCCGAAATCGTTGGTTTCGATGACCGAAAGCGGTTTTTCCAATCCTGGTATCTCGACGATCAGATGCGTGATCTCGCCAAAATAATGGCGCTCCACCACCTTGCCGGCGACCTCGAATTTCGCAGTGGCGTTGTCCCACAACACGCGCAGACGCTCCGGACGGATGCCGAGCGTGGCAGCGCCGCCATTGCGGACGAAAGCCTTCGGCTTGTCGGTCTTGACGCGGCCGAAGCCCAGCGTGTCGACGACCAGCGAGGCGCCGTTCTCCTCGACGATCTCGGCCTTGACGAAATTCATGCCGCCGAGGAAGTCGGCAACCTGACGGTTGACCGGCCGCTGGTAGATCTCCTTGGGTGAAGCGACCTGCGCGATCCTGCCGCCGAACATCACGGCGATGCGGTCCGACATCGCCAGCGCCTCATACTGGTCGTGCGTAACCAGGACGAAGGTGATGCCGACCGCTTGCTGCAGGCGACGCAGTTCGACCTGCATCTGCTCGCGCAGCTTCTTGTCCAGCGCCGACAGCGGCTCGTCGAGCAGCAGCACCTTGGGCCGCATCACCAGCGCGCGGGCCAGCGCTACGCGCTGGCGCTGGCCGCCGGACAGCTCGGTGGCGAGGCGCTTGCCGAGGCCGGTCAGCGACACCTGGGCCAGCGCCTCTTCGACGCGGCGCTTTTCTTCCGACCGTTCGAGCCTCAACCGCTTCAGCCCATAGGCGACGTTCTGCTCGACATTGAGATGCGGGAAAATCGCATAGCTCTGAAACACCATGTTGGTTGGCCGGCGATTGGCCGGGATGCCCTCCATCGACTGGCCGTCGACCGAGATCAAACCGCTGGTCGGGTTGTCGAAGCCGGCGATCATGCGCAACAACGTGGTCTTGCCGCAGCCTGACGGGCCGAGCAGCGAAAAGAATTCGCCCTCCTTGATGGTCAGCGAGGCGTCGTCCAGCGCCTTGAACGAGCCATAGCTGCGGGTGACGTTGCGGATCTCGATCATTGGTCGTTCGGTTTGGTGGGGTCGTTCGGCTTGAGGCGGCTTAGACATGGAGGCCTCCCTCGTTCTGAGTGCGTCTTGCCGCGCGGCGACGCAGGATTTCAGCGATGGTCATCAACAGGAAGGAAGCAGCCAGCAAGAGCGTGCCCAGCGCCAGCACGCCGGGCAGCTTCGCGGCGAAGCGCAACTGGCCCCAGATATAGATCGGCAGCGTCGCCTCGGTGCCGGTCAGGAAGAAGGCGATGATGAACTCGTCGAGCGAGATGGTGAAGCAGACGAGCAGGCTGGAAATGATGGCCGGTGCCACCATCGGCAGCGTCACCCGTCTAAAGGTGCCAAAGGCGCTCTCGCCGAGATCGGCGGAGGCTTCCTCCAGGCTGCGGTCGAAGCCTTCAAAGCCAGCGGTCAGCACGGTCATCGAATAGGGAATGCAGATCAGGACATGGCCGAGCACGATGGTGAACAGCGACAGGTTCAAACCCAATTGCAGTATCACCAGGAGCATGGAGATGGCGACGATGATTTCGGGCAGCACCAGCGGCGCCATGATCAGGCCGTTGATGGCGCGGCGGCCGGGATAGCGGTAGCGGGTGATCGAGCGGGCGGCGAGAATGCCAAGAATGGTCGCCAGCATGGAGGCCGACACGCCGACGACCAGACTGTTCCAGGCCGCGTCAAGCAGCGCCGGGGTGCGCGGCAGATCCTGGTACCATTTGAGGGTGAAGCCGGAGAGCGGGAATTTCGGCGTTGCGGCCGGGTTGATTGAAAAGATCGGCAGGAAGATGACCGGCAGATAGAGGAAAACGACATAGAGGAAGGCATAGGCCGACAGCCAACCGCTGGCCAGGAAGCGTCGCATCGCCATCATCGCGCCAGCCTCATCGTGCCAGCCTCTGGGCGGCGCGGATGATCAGCACGGTGGCGCATGCCATCAGTGTCACGATCAGCATCGTGGTGACCGAAAGCGCGGCGCCCAGCGGCCAGTTGGAGGCCTTGCCGAATTGCGCCTGGATGGCGTTGGCGATCATG
The DNA here is from genome assembly GCF_040318115.1 of Mesorhizobium sp. M1312. NCBI lineage: Bacteria > Pseudomonadati > Pseudomonadota > Alphaproteobacteria > Hyphomicrobiales > Phyllobacteriaceae > Mesorhizobium > Mesorhizobium sp. M1312. The sequence goes on from NZ_JAMYLQ010000039.1 coordinate 15,659, forward strand.
ACGCCGTCCTTGCCGCCGACAAGCTTCGGCGTGACATAATCGCCGACCGTCGGGATCATGACGATCAGCGCCGCCGAGATGATGCCAGGCGCCGACAGCGGCAGCGTCACGCGCAGAAAGGACCGAATAGGCCCATCACCGAGATCTTTGGCCGCCTCGACCAGCGTGCGGTCGATTTTTTCCAGCGAGACGAAGATCGGCAGGATGGCGAAGGCGGCCCAAGCATGGGTGAGCGTGATGATGACGGCGCTCGAATTGTAAAGCAGCGCGGTCGATGGCTCGTCGATGATGCCAAGGCCCAGCAAGCCGGAATTGAGCACGCCGTTGTAGCCGAGGATGACCTTCCACGACATCACCCGCAGCAGATAGCTGGTCCAGAACGGGATGGTGATGAGGAACAGCCACAGGCTTTTATGGCGGCCGCCGTGGAACGAAATGAAATAGGCGATCGGGTAGGCGAGGACGACCGTGAAGAAGCTCACCATCAGCGAGATATAGAGTGAGCGCCAGAGCAGGTCGCGATAGATCGGCTCGGTCAGCGCGACCCGGTAGTTTTCCAGTGTGAAGGTGCGATCGATGGTCAGGTAGTTCTGCGTCCAGAACGAGTGTGCGACGACCACCAGGATCGGCAGGACCAGAAGTACGAGCGCGTAGAGAAAAGTCGGGCTGATCAGGGCAAAGCCCTGGACGGGTTCGGACTGCAGAAGGGCATTTCGCCTGGCCCGCGTCATGCCAAATGCAGGCGATCCTTCCGCAGCCGCCGTCATTGTAGGCCCTCGGGCAGGGCCCCGGGCGTGGTCTCGGTTGCTGGCGCGGATTGTCCTGCCATGCGGCGTCCCATTGCTAGCGCACCGGCCGTTTGTTCCCATTTTATGCCCAGGGCACAATCCCTGATCGCGCTCCGAGCTTTCTTTCATCATGCGCGCATCCGTGGATTGAAATCAAGCGCTATTTCTGTAATATTGATTGAACGGACATTCAAAATATTGCGAAGAAAGCCGATTTTTCTTGTGGTTGGCGCCGAGCTTCGTGTCCGATGAAATTTGCGACGAAACGATGCGAGGCAACGATGGCGGCTGCAAGAGATTTGAGAGCGACTGAAACGGCTGGGCTCGGCGATGCCGTCGAGCTGGCCAAGCGCCATCTCGTCCAGCCCTGGCCGTTCGCCGGCTCGGTCGGCGCGGAGGCGCGAGCCCTGATCGGTGAGGGCGACGGCATCTACATCACCGACGGCACCGGCAAAAAGCTGATAGACGGGCCGGCTGGCATGTGGTGCATCAATATCGGCCACCGCCGCGAGGAATTGGCGCGGGTGATGTACGATCAGGCGATGGCGCTGTCCTACAACACGCCGTGGTACACGATGAACGCGCCGTCCGCGGAACTCGCCATGCGCATCGCCGGCCATGCGCCGGGTGACCTCAGCCATGTCTTCTTCACCACTGGCGGCTCCTCAGCCGTCGAGACGGCGCTGCGCTTCATGCAGTTCTACAACAATGTCCGCGGCCGCCCGGAAAAGAAGCTGATCCTGAGCAGGGGCGGCGCCTATCACGGCTCGACCTATCTGTCGGCCTCGCTCAATGGCCGCCCGCGCGATCGCGACTGGATGGACGGCGCCGACGATCTGGTTGTCAAGCTGTCGTCGCCCGATCCGTTCCGCCGCCCGCGCGGCATGAGCATTTCAGCCTTCACTGATGTCTTGGTCGACGAATTCCGCGACACCGTCGCCGACGTCGGCGCTGATAGGATCGGAGTGTTCGTCGGCGAGCCGGTGCAGGCGTCGGGTGGCGTCGTCGTGCCTCCGAACGGCTACCTCAGGCGCATCCGCGAGATCTGCCGCGACAACGACATCCTCTATGTTTCCGACGAGGTGGTGACCGCCTTCGGCCGGCTTGGCCATGTCTTTGCTTCCGGCGACATGTTCGGCATCGATCCCGATATGATCACCTTTGCCAAGGGCGTGACGTCAGGCTATTTCCCGCTTGGCGGGGTCATCATCTCGGAACGGCTGCTCGAGGAACTGCGCCGCTCAAGCCATCCGGACGCCATGTTTGGCCATGGATTGACCTACACCAGCCATCCGGTCGGCTGCGCGGTGGCGCTGAAGAACCTTGATATTCTGGAAGAAAGCGTGCTGGCCCACACGCGCGAAGTTGCGCCCTATTTCCAGGCGCAACTGAAGACGCTTGAGGAACTGCCGCTGGTCGGCGAGGTGCGCGGCCTGGGGCTGATGGGCTGCATCGAATGCGTCGCCGATCGCGAAAGCAAGGATCCGCTGCAGCTCGACAAGGATGTCGGCAAGCGGATCGATGCGCATTGCCATGAACTTGGCCTGCTGGTCCGGCCGCTGATCAACATGTGCGTGATGTCGCCGCCGCTGATCATCACTCGCGAGCAAATCGACGATACGGTGTCGATCCTGCGCGAAGGCATTTCGCGCACGATGGATGATTTGCGGCGGGAAGGCGTTTGGCAGGGTTGACGGCCAATCTCCCCCCAAGTGGGCCCACGAGGGGGAGATCGGCAGCTTCGGGGTCCTGACCCTACAACTGCGACCGCAGCGCGTCGTTGAGCGCCCACATATCCTTTTCCTCCGGCGCCGTTTCCAGCCCCAGCACGGGGATTTGCTTGCGCAGATGGTCGTGGTGGGTGCGCACGCCATATTCGAGGTCGGAGAGATAGAAGCCGCCGAAGGCTTCCGACAGCATGGATTCGTTCGACCACACGGAAAGCTGCACGTCCTCGTTCATGGTGTCGCGATCGATGCGGTAGGCGAGATAGCGTGCCGCTGCCTGCTCCCTGGTCTCGTCGGGGTAGCGGTAGATGGCGCCGCGAAGCAGCGTCTCGCCGGTCGACAGCGGAAACTCCTGATAGAACTGCACGGATTCCGGCATGATCGACAGCGCGTTGTTAGGGAAGATGCCGTAATAGATCCAGGCCTTCCGCAGGTGTTCCGGCAGACGCGTCGCCTCGGGCGCGATCTTGATGTATTGCCCGACGCTCCAGCGCCGTCCGGCATGCGGATTGTAGGTGGCGAAGGAACGCGACACGCCATTGATGAACGGCTCGTCGAAATAGGTCGCGCCGTAAAGGTCCTGCAATGCGGGATGCGCCATGGCAACGTGGTAGCCTTCATTGTCGACATCGCGCACCGACTTCCAGTTGACCGGGCTCTTCTGGGTCCAGATACCCCAGGACGGCACCATCTCGGCGACACCATAGTGGGCGATCTCGGCCTCGATCGGCTTCAGGAGCTCGGCCACCGACGGTTGCGGGCCACCCTTGCGGAAACGGATGAAGATGAGACCCATCCAGATCTCGAGGTCGAGCGGCATCAGGCCGAATTCGGTCTTGTCGAGATCGGGAAAGGAGCGCGGACGGGCAGCGCCCCGCAGCGTGCCGTCGAGATTATAGACCCAGCCGTGGAAAGGGCAGACCAGGGCGTTCTTGCAGGTGCCCTGGCTGTCGGCGACGACGCGGCTGCCGCGATGGCGGCACATGTTGTTGAAGGCGCGCACGACGCCGTCCTTGCCGCGCACGATCAGCGCGCGCTCGCCGACCACGTCCATAGTCAGATAGTCGCCGGCGTTCGGCAGGTCGGAGACGAGACCGGCGATCTGCCAGTGGTTGCGGAAGACGTATTCTTTCTCAAGTTCGAGCAGGGCGTCGGAATGGTAACTCCAACCCGGCAGACCCCGCCGGTCCCAATTGTTGGGGATCGCCACGTCACGGAGGTGCGGGTTCATGAAAGGCTCTTCTCTTGTTGAATGATCATTCAATAAAATCATATTTTTCATTTAAATGCAACAGCTTGTAGAAATATGACGAATTTCTGACGCAAAATCCTCCGGCGTTTTGGTCGAAATTCAAACGCTCGAAGCTTGAGAAATCCCGAAAATTCCGGGTCTTAGCCAGGGTTCCCCATCGACACCGCATTCTCGGCTTGAGCCAAGAAAGGCTGTCTGGAAAACAGGACTCCCCAAGGTGGAAAATTGCCACCCAGGCTCACCTGTTTCGGAGGCCTGCCGGTGTCCGCTGATGCGCGTTGCGGTTCTCTTTCCCTCGCCGGAGGCAGCAAGGCTGAAGGCTTCTTGCCGCTTTGGGGCCGGTTCTCCCCGAAAATGCCGAAACATCCGTTTCTTGCCCGTTACATTGCCGCATACGCATCATCGTTGGCTCGTTACAAAGTGCGGCTAGGTTCGTTTCAACAGAAAAAGAAAATCAATGAAGGGAATGGCGATGCATACGAAAATCCAGACTGCCTGCAATGACCGCCTGCTCGCGCCGGAGCGCAACGATCGGTGGCCGAAGCTGGCGCTGCGCCGGCGCGCCAACGACCATCCGATGGCGCTGTTCGTGGTGCTGGGCGCCGCCGCGTTCGTCGGCATGGCCTTCGCGCCGACGGTTGGTCCAGCCTTTGCTTCACTGAACCCGCCGGCAAACATCGTCGACGGCGCGCCAACCACGACAAAGACCGCGCGCCTGCCGATGCCGGAGATCGATTTTGTCTGCAAGGGGCAGGCCTGGGGCGCCGAAAGTGCGGACTGCCTGCGCGTCATCGCCGAGCAGTCCGGCATTCACAAGGCTCGCGCGGTCCGCGTGATCGCCAATGCCGCGCCGCTGACCGATACCCCGAACGTTTTTTGATGCCCCCGAGCGACCCTCCAGAGCTCCAGGCAGGCTCCCGCCGCATCGGGGCCGGGAGTCTTTTTTCTCAGGACTCTAGCCTTGTTTGAGCATCGGATTGTTTCAGAAGCCGATTTCCACCAGTCCGAAGTTCTAGCTGCCCAATGCGGCCTGCTCGGCAATGGCCGACAGCACGCCGCGCACGTCCAGCGTACTGAACGGCTTTTCCAGGATCTGCGGGCGCTGAGGCGCGGGCAGCGCCTCAATTTCGGCTTTCGCTCCGATCAGGTCGCCGGTGACCAGAACGAAGCGCCGCGCCAGATCAGGCTTTTCGGCGAGCAGTTCGCGATAGATTGATATGCCGCTGGTGCCGGGCATGCGCAGATCGGAAAAGACGATGTCCGGCGGCATGTGGCCGGTTAAGGTCGCGGCGGCCGATGCCCAGGCCGGCACGATCCGCGACTTGATGCCCATCAATTCCAGAATGTCGGACAGTGAGGCGGCGACATCCGGCTCGTCGTCGATGATCAGAGCATGGCGCAATCCGCTCGAGCGCGACGGGGTTTCGCCGGCGGCGGCCGCGCCGGCGGAGATCGCCGGCAACTGGACGACGAAACGGGCGCCCCTCGGCAGAACTTCCTCGAACCAGACATTGCCATTGTGCCGTTCGATGATCGATTTCGAGATCGACAGGCCGATGCCGGTGCCGACGCCGACCGGCTTGGTGGTGAAGTAGGATTCGAAGATGCGAGAGCGAATCGCTTCCGGCACGCCCAGCCCGTTGTCCTCGACCGAGAAACAGGGATTGCCGCGATCACTGCGAAACGTGCGAACCTTGATCAATCGGTCGCCGCCGATGCCGGCCAAAGCGTGCTGGCTGTTGATGAGGAAGTTGGCGGCCACTTGCGTCACATGGTCGGCGTCGGCCATGGCCAGCAACGGGCCGCTGGCGAAATCGGTATCGATAATGATGCCGGTCGACCTGGCGCCGTAGGCAGTCACTTCGAGTGCCGCGCGGACCACCTGGTTGAGGTCCGTCTCGGCCTGCGCCGCCGGATGCAGGCGCACCATCGAGAGGAAGCTCTTGACGATGCGGCCGCAACGCTCTGCGGCGGCGCGCACCTTTTCGGCGCGCACCTTGGTTTGCGGGTCTGACGCGAACTCGTGCAGCAGCGTCGATTGGGCGACGACCACAGCAAGCGGGTTGTTGAGCTCATGTGACACGCCGGCAAGCAGCGAACCCATCGCCGCCATCTTTTCGTTCTGGTGCAGCTTTTCGCGCTGGCGGCCGATCTCCTCTTCGGCGCGGAGCTTGTCGCGCAGGTCGCGGATTGAGCCGAAGATCAGGCGGCGGTCGGCGACCCGCATCTCGGTCGCCGTCAGTTCGATCGGAAAGACCTCGCCGGCCGCATTCTGGGTGACGGTCTCGATCCGCTGGCCGACCATCGGCGCGCCGCGGCCCGACATGTATTCGGCGCCCGACACATAACCCTTGCGATAATATTCCGGAACGACGGTGTCGAGCAGGTCCTTGCCGAGGATGTCGCTGCGCTGATAGCCGAACATCTTTTCGGCGGCGGGATTGAACTCGATGATCGAACCGGTCTCGTCGATGACGATGATGGCGTCGAGCGAAGCCTGCAGCATGGTACGGCGGATGACTTCGCTGGCATGGGCATCGGAAAGCGATCGTTCGATGGCGCCGCCGATGGCCAGTGCCACGATGTGCAGCGTCGCCTCTTCCTCGTCGGTCCATTCACGCTCATTGACGCAGTCGTTGACCGCCAGCGTGCCCCACAGATGGCCATGCGCAAAGACCGACACCGACAGGAACGACTTGATGTGCTGCTTTTCGAAGTCGGTTCTCAGAAAGCCTTCGAGATCGCGCGTGTGTCCGGCGAAGATCTTGCCTTGCCGCTCGTCCTCCGCCAACCGTTCCAGCAGCGGGTCCGAATTGACGACCGACTGCATGATCACCGTCGGCGACGCCAGCTCGCCGCCAAATCGGGGGTCGATCCAGTAGGCCGCGACCGACTGGGCAAAGCCCTGGCCGGGCAGCTCGCGCAGCCGAAACAGGATGCCGCGCTGGCAATCCATGGCCCCGCAGAGCGTTTCAAGGATGCTGTCCATCTCGCGCTGCCAGTCGCCGGCTTCGCGAAGCCGGCGAACGACATGGACAGCCGCCATCGCCGCGCCGTGCCTGACGCCGTGCATATCGCTGCGTGCTGCTTCAGCCGTCATGATCAGCCGTCATTTCACAGTCGTGCCACCGAGAGTGGTTACCAGTGGTCGCGCCGCTCAGTTGCCTTCGCCGGTCGGCAGCGAAAAGATATAGCCTTCGCCGCGGACTGTGCGCAGGAATTTCGGGTTGGCCGGGTCCGCCTCGATCTTCTTTCTCAGTCGCATGATGCGGATGTCGACCGCACGCGACGATTCAGGATCTTCGACGAAGCCGATCGCCTCGGAGATCGCCGCACGCGTCAGCAAACGGTTGGCCCGCGTCAGGAAGACCGCCAGCACGTCGAACTCGCTCTTGGCCATGTCGATGACCGTCCCGTTGGCGCCGGTGACGAACCTGCCGTCGAGATCGGCATGGAAAGGGCCGAAGCTCATGAAACGGCGATTGGCAGTTGCTTCGGCCTTGGCGCCCTGCGGCTCGGCCAGCTGCGGCACGCGGCGCAGCACGCTGCGGACCCTCGCCAGTACCTCGCGCAATTCGTAAGGCTTGACGATGTAGTCATCGGCGCCGAGTTCCAACCCGACGATGCGGTCGAGCGCGGTGCCGGCAGCAGTGGCATAGATGATGCCGATAGGCATTTTCGAGCGCAGCCAGCGGCCGAGCGACAGGCCGTCCTCGCCTGGCATGGCGATGTCGAGGATGGCCAGATGAAACGACTGCGTTTCCAGCAAGATTCGCGCGGCGCTGGCACTCTCAGCCGTAGCGACATCGTAGCCGCTGGCGCCGAGATACTCGGCGACCGCGTCCCTCAGATCCGGCTCGTCCTCGACGATGACAATTCGTGCCCGCACTATGCTCTCGCTCCCGCTTTCAGCGGAAAGTAGATTGGGTATAAACATCATGTCCAGCACTCATCTTGGGTTGCCGGTTGCAGGGTGGAAAAAAATGGCTGCACGATCCGTCATCGCGCTTGTTTCCGTCGCCGAAGTGGTCGCGACCGATCTCGCCGACCATCTCGAAAGACGTGGTCATGACGTGCGCGCGGTGCGGCAGCCCTGGGAGGCCGAATCCTTGCTTTCCGAAAAGGGCATCGATGTCGTCGTCGTCGGCGACAGCCTCAGCCAGGCGGAAGGGCGTGATCTGCTCAGGCGCCATGGCGGCGAGGGCGGGCCGGATTTCATCCTGATCTGCCGGCCGGCCGATCTCGTCGACAAGGTGCTGGCGCTTGAACTCGGCGCCGCCGACGTCGTCGAGAGCCCGCTTAATGTCAGGGAACTCGCCGCCCGTATCGGCGGTTTGCTGGCACGGCGCGGCAGGAACGCCGGGCAATTGGTCGTGCTGGAGAACGCGACGGTCGACCTCCGGTCGGCCATGGTCATGCATCGCTCCGGCACGGAAGAACAATTGTCGCCGGGTCAGGTGGCGCTGCTCAGATTGTTCCTGGCCAGCCCGCGCAAGGTCTTGACGCGCGACGACATCATTGCCGCTGCACCCGCCGAAAATGCCGATGCCTTCGATCGTTCGATCGATTCGCGCATCGTGCGGCTGCGCCGCAAGCTCGACACCGAAACCATCACCACCATAAGGGGTTCGGGCTACCGGTTCGATCCGCCGACGCAGTTCGCCGACTGAGGCCGGGGCCCTCACTGTACTGTCCACAGCCCCAGGCGCTCAGCGCACCACGAGAAGCGACGGACCTGACGGCATTTCGCTGGCCGCGACGAATTCGCTCGCATGGGCACGATCCCTAAGAAGCACGGTGGCGAGGCCGGCAAAGCCGAGCAGGCCCTGTGCGTAGAGCAGTGCGGAAAGCACCGAAGCTGCAAATTTCGTGTTCATCGTTTCGTCCCCCAAATTTGGTTTAGGTTCGCTTCAGGGAAACCCCCGAAGTGCCCGCGCCGCCAGCGGAGCCCCCCGTCGCGGCGCGGGCCTTCGGTCCTCTCGGCTGCAAGTTGCCGGAGGGGCCGCGCATCTTCTTCAGCCCAAAACCGACCCGCCAGAGGGCCTTGAGCCGGTTAATGCGCAGGCTGGATACAATCCAGACAGTGGCGAAAAACAGTGCGGCATGCAGCGTCGAAACTTCGCCTGAAGTCATCTCCGCAAGCTTTGGCATCGCGTTGCCGGCGAAGGTGCCGACACCGCCAATGATCGCTGCAGCTATGCTTATCCTGAAAAGCCAGGAGATCGCGTTCGATTGCATGTTCATCTTCATTTGTGCCGGCTGTTTTCGTTGGGTCAACTCTGCGGGTGGCCTGTATCCAGATCATGCCGCTAAATGCCGCGCTTTGTTGCAGATTGGTTTCGACGCAAGTCAAATTTCTTTCACATCAGGCAAGATCGCACTTTCGTTTGGAGATGGCGGTAGCTTTCCGCAGGTCTAGGTTCGGCAACCCGTGGGCGTTATGCCAACGGTTGGCCATGGTCCGTCCTTGGGATTCCGCGGAGGGACTTCCGGCCGTTAATCAGAGGAAGCAGATTCGAAACAGAAACGTCTGCCACGCGAAATCAATTCGAAACGTGACCCGACGATAAGCCGGTCATCGAATTGGAGCCGGCCATGTCCGGCAGACGGGGGCTATCATGTACACTGCCATTTCTGCCAAGCTCATCAACATCGCTGCCGCCGCCCTCACGAGTGCGGTTCTTCTGTTCGGCGCCGGTAATGGCGTCGCCCATGCCGCCAATCGGGCCGCCAATCAGATCGTGGCGCGCATTTCGCTTTCGCAGCAGACGATGCATGTCCTGGTCGACGGGCGGCCGACCTTCGCGTGGAAGGTCTCGACCGGCGCCAGGGGGCATGTCACCCCGACCGGCTCGTTCAAGCCGACCCGTATGCATCAAATGTGGTATTCGAGGAAATACGACAACGCGCCGATGCCGCATTCGGTGTTCTTCAAGGGTGGCTACGCCGTTCATGCGACCAATTTCGTCAAGCGCCTCGGCCAGCCGGCCTCGCATGGCTGCGTGCGGCTGCATCCGGACAACGCCGCCGATTTCTACCAGCTTGTCGAGATTTTCGGTCCGGCCAACACCCGGATCGTCATCCTCAAATAGATAACCAAAGATGATCCGCCTGCGGGTATAAATACATTCCGGGTCGGATATCACTGCCCAAGAGAAAGGCCGGAAATTTCCGGCCTTTTCTGTCAATCAATCAACCGGCACCGGCATCAGCTTCGGGTCCGGCTTCTCGGCGTGATGCGGCAGGTCCTTGCTGGCTATGAAGGTGTAGAACATCGGCACCACGAACAGGGTGAACATGGTCCCCACCAGGATGCCGGTGAAGATCACCAGGCCCATCGAATAGCGCGCCGCCGCACCCGCGCCGCTGGAGATGATCAGCGGCACCACGCCGAGCGCCATTGCAGCCGTCGTCATCAGGATCGGCCTTAGCCGCACCCTGGCCGAGGCGACGATCGCATCGCGCCGCCGCATCCCATGGATTTCACGCTGCTGGTTGGCGAATTCGACCAGAAGAATGCCGTGCTTGGTGATCAGACCGATCAGCGTGATCAGGCCGACTTGCGTGTAGATATTGAGCGTTCCCAGCCCCAGATTGAGCGGCACGATCGCGCCGAAGATCGACAGCGGCACCGACATCATGATGATCAACGGATCGCGAAAACTTTCGAATTGCGCCGCCAGCACCAGATAGATGACCAGAACGGCTGCCGCGAAGGCGATGATGATCGTGTAGCCCTGTTCCTTCTCCTGCCGCGACTGGCCGGTATAGTCGATGAAGAACGTATCGGGCAGGCTTTCCCTGGCGATATCCTCAATGGTCTTCAGCCCGTCGCCGGTGGTGACGGTGGGCAATGGCAGAGCGGAAATCGTGGCGGAGTTCAATTGGTTGAACTGCTCGATCACGGCCGGCGAGGCATTGGTCGAGATCTTTACCACCGCCGAGAGCGGCACCATCTCGCCCGACGCGCTGCGCACGAAATACTCGGCCAGCTTTTCAGGGTTGTCGCGGAAGTTCTGCGGCACCTGCGGGATGATGTCGTAGCTGTTGGATTCGCGGTCGAATTGCGCCACTTCAGCGCCACCGACCAAGAGGGTGAGCGTCCGGCCGATGTCGGCGATCGGCAGGTTGAGTGCTGCGGCGCGGTCGCGGTCGATCGTCACCGTCACCTGCGGCGCGTCGAAGGACATCGAATTCTGCACGGCGAGGAAACGACCGGAGGCCTGCGCCTTGTTCTTGATGTCCTCGGCCGCCTCATACACCTGGGAGGCCTCTCCGGTCGAGCGCACCACCATCGTGATCGGCAGGCCGCCGCCGGAGCCGGGCAGCGTCGGCGGTGCGAAGACGAAAGCTTCGACGCCCGCAACCTTGCTGAGGCGACCCGTGATGTCTTCCTGGAGTTCCTTCGAGCTGCGCGTGCGGTCGGCCCAGTCCTTGAATGCGAAGCCGACGAAGGCGTTGTTCGTCGGGCCTTGGAACGCGACGGCGGAGAATCGCGCCCTGGTTTCGGGGATATTATTCACCAGCCCGAGAATCTGGTTCACATAGGTCTCGGTGTAGTCCGACGTCGCATAGCGCGGCGCGTTCACAATAGACAGCAAGAAGCCCTGGTCTTCTTCCGGCGCCAGTTCGCTGGCGGTCTTGGTGAACATGAAGCCGGTCGTGGCCACCAGTGCGATGACGATCATCAGCGTCACCGGGCGATATTTCAACGAGCCGCTGACCAGCCGCTCATAAATGTTTTCGACGCGCCCGAACGTGCTGTCGACAATACGCTGGAAGCGGCTGTGCGAGCCGGCCCTCAGGATGCGTGCCGACATCATCGGCGTGACGGTGAGGGCAACGACACCCGAAAGCACCACCGAGCCGGCAAGCGTCACCGCGAATTCGCGAAACAGTGCGCCGGTCAGGCCGCCGGTGAAGGCCAATGGCGCGAACACGGCGGCCAGCGTTATTGTCATGGCGATGACGGCGGACGAGATCTCCCGCATGCCGTTGAAGGCCGCCTGCATCGGCGACAAACCGTCTTCCTCCATATGGCGGTGAATGTTCTCCACCACCACGATGGCATCGTCAACGACGAGGCCGATCGCCAGCACCATGGCCAGCAACGACAAAAGGTTGATCGAATAGCCCAGCGAAAACAGCAGGAAACAGACGCCAATCAGCGACAGCGGAATGGTCACGATCGGCATCAGCACCGAGCGGAAGGAGCCGAGGAAGAGCAGGATGACGACGATGACGATGACGACCGCCTCGCCGATGGTCTTGAACACTTCCTCGATCGACGCGCTGATCTGCTCGGTCGAATCGTAGACGATCTCGATCGTCATGCCTTGCGGCAGAGTCTCCTGGATCGTCGGCACGATTTCGTGGATCGCCTCCGCCGTCGTCAGCGGATTGGCGGCCGGCGTCGGGAAAATGGCGAGAAAGATGCCGGGCTTGCCGTTGAAAGTGACCCTGGTGTCGGTGTTCGCCGCGGCAAGCTCGACGCGCGCCACGTCGCGCAATCTCACCACATTGCCATCTGTCGAACGAAGCGGAAGAGCGGCGAAAGCCTCCGGCGTCTGCAGCGTCGAGCGGACGGTGATCGAGGAGGCGACGTATTCGTTTTCGGTGTTGCCGGGTGCTGACAGGAAATTCGATGCGTTGATGGCGGTCAGCACTTCCGACGCCGTCACGCCGCGCGCCGCCAGTTTGATCGGGTCGATCCAGACGCGCATCGAATATTCGGCGGCGCCGAAGATCTGCACGTCGGCGACACCCTCGACCGTCGACATGCGAGGCCGCACGACGCGCTCGATATATTCGGTGAGCTGTTCCGGCGTCATGTTCGGATTCTGCATCGAGATATACATCATCGCGAACTGCTCGCCGGTGCCCTTGACGATCACCGGGTCTTCGGACTCGTCCGGCAGGTCGCCGCGCACGCTTTGTACCTTCGACAAGACTTCGTTCAGCGCGACGTCGGGGTTGGAGCCGAGTTTCATCTGCACCGTCACGGTGCTTGAGGACGGCCGGCTCGCCGACGTGACGTAATCGATGTTTTCGGTCGAAGCGACGGCACGGGCGATCGGCGCGGAAATGAACCCCTGAATCAGGTCGGCGCTGGCGCCGGGATAGGCCGTGGTGATCGTGATGGCCGTTTCTTCGACCTCCGGATACTGCCGGATCGAGAGGCTGAAGATGCCCTGGAAACCCAGTAGCAGGATCATCAAGGCGAGCACGGTCGTAAGGACCGGACGGCGGATGAAGATGTCGGAGAAGCTCATTTCTGGGCTGCCTGCTGGTTTGCCGGCTTGGTCGGATCGATCGTGTTGTCGACGGCAACGGACATGCCGTTGGAGAGGCGGTTCTGGCCGGCGGTAACGACTTCGTCGCCGGGAGCGATGCCTTCCAGGATCTCAGCCAGGCCGGCGTTGCGGCGGCCTGGCTTGACGAACACCTGGGCGAGCACGAGCTGCGGCTTCTGCTCTTCCGCCGTCGGTGCGGCCGGCGCAGCAGCCGGTTCTTCCTCGGGTTTTGCCGCGGGCGCTTCGGCCGCGGGGTCCGTGGCCGGCTTTTCTTGCGGCTCCGCCGCAGCAGCAGGGGCGGCGCCGTCGGCCGCAGCTGGCTTTGCCGGACGCACCACGAAGACGAAGTCGCCGTAGAGGCTGGAGGTCAGCGCGGTCTGCGGCACCGTCAGCACGTTGTTTTCCTCGGGCAGTTCGACGCGCACCTGCACGAACTGGCCGGGGGTCAGCTTGGCTTCGGGGTTGGCGACCTCGGCCCTGACCGTCACCAGCCGGCTGGCCGGGTCGATCTTCGGGTCGATACCGCGAATGGTGCCGGTGAACGGCAACTCGCCGTCACCGACGCCCAGCCGCACCTTCTGGCCGATCTTGAGCAGCGGAAGCTGCTGTTCGGGAACCGAGAAATCGGCCCGCATCGTCTCCAGATCCTGCAGTGTCGCTACGGAAGTGCCGGGTGTGAGATACTGGCCGAGGTCAATCCTGGGGATACCCACCGTGCCGCTGAAGGGCGCGGTCAGCAGCTTCTGCTCGAGCACCGCCTGCAGCCTGTTGACCTGCGAAGCGGAAGCCGATGCGGCTGCCCGCGCCGAGTCGAGCGTCGATTCCGAGCCGACACCGCGTTTCTGCAGTTCAAGGGCGCGTGTCAACGCCGTCTGGTCGAGCGCTGCTTGCGCCTTCGTCGCTTCGAGATCGGCGCGCTCGGCGGCATCGTCAAGCTGAAGGAGACCCGCGTTGGCTTCAACCTTCTGATTTGCGTGAAACAGGATATCCTTGACGATGCCGGCGGCTTCGACGGCCAGGTCGACGCCGCGGACCGCACTCACAGTGCCGATCGCCTCGACGCCCGGCGTCCAACTCGTCGGCTTGACGATTGTCGTCGACACGGTCGCGGCCGGCGGCTTCATCGTGGCGAAGAATTGCTGCATTGCATTGTCGCGGAACAAATTGAAGCCGACGATGCCGCCGCACACCAGCACGAGCAGAATGAAGGCAATGATGAAACGCTTGATCACGAACAGTCCCCTTGGCCATGGCCCGGCATAACGGTCGGATGACCGAAACACATACCTGTGACTGGTCCCGATTTCAAATGACGGCGATCTTACTGTACCGTCTGGACGGTCTTGTCAATTCCGCGTAAGCTAATGTATGGGGAACGATTGATGAAGGCCCGCAGAGCAAATTCGCGTGAGAAGATTCTCGCCGCCGCCGCCGATGTGGCGCGCGAGACGGGTCCCGGCAGCCTGTCGCTGGATGCAGTTGCCAATCGCGCCGGCGTGTCGAAAGGCGGCTTGCTGTACAATTTCCCGACCAAGGCGAAACTGATGCAGGCGCTGGTGGAGGATTACCTGCGCGAGTTCGGACACGCGCTGGAGGCCGCCCGCACGGCCGGCGCCAGCGGCGAAAGCCCGCTTGCGACTTACATCAAGCTTTCAGCCGAACATGCGGAGGAATCGAAACCGTCGGCTTCCTGGATATTTTCGGCGATCGCCGAGGATCCCGATTTCCTGACCCCAATAAAATCGTTCAGGCGGCAGGTTTTCGAGCGGCTCAAGGGAGAGACCCCGGACCTCAAGGCGCTGCTGGTCTGCTACCTCGCCATCGAAGGACTTCGCAGCATGAACCTGTTCGATTCGGATGTTCTTTCGGTCGACGAACGCCAGTTGCTGGTATCGTCCTTGCTGGAGATCGCGGGATAGATTGCCGCGCAGGGCGGGCGAAGCCACCTTGGTGAGATCCTCCCCGCTCGCCGGCACGAGGGGCGCCTTGCTGTTGTAGACGATGCCGGTGGTGACCAGCTTGGTCGAGAAACAGGTTGAGCTGGTTGGCCAGAGTGCAGTTCAGGGAACTTTTGCTCGGCTGGCGATTTTGGATGTATGGTGGGAACCCGAACGGCCAGAGGGTGTTGCCGATGACGACAAAACGCTTTGCGATCCGCGCTATCGCGTTCACAATGGGCTGCAGCATATCCGCCGCGGCCTTCGCTGGAAGTCGCGACCAACGGGCTGACCCTGAACGCTACGTTCCCGCCGAAGGCGACATCATCGACATCCTGTTCGGCGGCCCGCGCTACTATGACCAGCAGTTGTTCACGACAGCCGCCGGAGCCTGCTCCTACCACAGGGTCGGACCCGACGCGAATGCGTTGAACAAGATCAATGATCACCATTGCGGGAAGTAGGCAGGCTGCGGCGATCGCCAGCTCAGTCGGGCGATGCAGCGGCGCAGAATGAAGACTGTAGCGATCCTTCGCGCCCCCCTCTGTCCTGCCGGACATCTCCCCCTCAAGGGGGGAGATTGCGGCTTCGGCGCTGCGCTCACTCCTGCGATGTTGGAGATTGGCGAAAGTCGAGATGAGAGCTGATCTCCCCCCTTGAGGGGGAGATGTCCGGCAGGACAGAGGGGGCGCTGTCTCGCCGGCATCTCAAGGCTTTGCACCGAAGCGCATTCGGCCGCTGGTCAGTTAGATACGCCCGGTTCGCCTTCCCACAGGATCAGGCTGGCCGCGCCGATCAGTCCGGCGCGGTCGCCAAGCTGCGCCGGCACGATCGGCACGTCCCGGTAGGCCGGCATGGCCCGCTGCTCGACGGTCGCCCTGATGGTTGGAGCCAACAGGTCGAAACCGTTGGCAAGGCCGCCGCCCATGACGATCACGTCCGGCGAATAGAGGTGAAGCAGGTTGGTGAAGCCGATGCCGAGCCACCTGGCTTCCGCCTCGATCAGCTCGAGCGCACTGATATCGCCGGTACGTGCGGCCTCGACGACGTGCCTGGCCGAAACGTCGCCGTCGGCCGAAAGGCGCCTGAGCAGGGAGCCGTCGCCTGGCGCTGTCAGCGCCGTGGCACGCCGCCCGAGCGCGGTTCCGGAGGCGACCGCCTCGAAACAGCCGACAGCGCCGCAGAAGCAGCGGTCGCCCTCGCCGGTGATGGTGATGTGACCGATCTCGGCGGCAAGCCCGCGCCGGCCATGATAGATGTGGCCGTTGGCGACGACGCCGCCGCCGATGCCGGTCGATACGGTGACGAACACCAGGGATCCGGTGCCTTGGCCGGCGCCGAAGCGCCATTCGCCAAGGGCGGCCGCATTGGCGTCGTTTTCCAGCCGCACCGGCAGGCCGAAATGCTTGCCGAGAATGTCGATCAACGGCACATCGTGCCAGCCGGCCAGCGTCGGCGGTGCGATCACGATCCCGGCTTTGGGATCGAGCGGACCCGGCGCGCCGATCCCGATGCCGACGACATCCGCCGGTGGGCGCTGTGTCAGAAGAGCCCCGGCCAGTGCGATGATCTGGCCGATCACCGCATCCGATCCCGCGGTCGCCATCGTCGGTGCCGAAACCTGCGCGACGACGCGGCCGCCGCTCTCGACCAGCGCACCGCGCAGCTCCGTTCCGCCGAGATCGAAGGCGAGGGCCAGTCTTGTCATCAGGCGGCGACCTTCAGCCCATGCAGCCAGGCCATTCGCTGCGCGAGGTCGGGGTCGCCGAATGCCAGCGATCCGAGCACCACCGTTTCGGCCCCGGCGGCGCGCAGGCGCGGCACCGTCTCGTGGCGGATGCCGCCGTCGGCAGCCAGGACGATGTCGGCCTCCCGCCCGGCCTGCCGCATCAGTGTGCGCGCCTCGATCAGGCGTGGGCAGGCCTGCTCGGAAAGGCTCTGGCCCTTGACGCCGATGGATGTGCCGAGAAGTGTCACGAACGCCACTTCGGGCAGGAACGGCATGACCGCAGCCACCGGCGTCTCCAGCCTGAGCACCACGCCGGCCTCGGCGCCGAGCTCATGCGCCAGCCGCACGGCGCGCAGGCCGGCTTCGCCGTTTTCGGCATGGACGCTGACCAGGTCGGCGCCGGCTTGGATGAACTGGCGCGTCTGCTCCTCCACGATCTCGGCTTCGACCATCAGGTGCACATGGATCGGCCTTGCCGTCAGCCCGGCGATCCGCGCCACCAGATCCGGGAAAAACAGGAAGCCGGGGGTGAAGCGGGCGTCCGCGACGTCGATGTGGTGGAGGTCGACAAAGGGATCTATGCGCTGCAGGTCGCGCTCCATATTGGCCAGGTCGGCCGACCACAAGGAAAATTCGCCGAGCAGCCGGTTGCGCGGCAGGGCGGCGATGGCGTCGGGACCGGACAAGGAATTGGTCGTCATGACGGAATGAGGCTCCGGAAGTTGAAGTGGGCGTGAAGGAAGGTCGTGACCTCAGCCTGCAGCTCGGCGAAATGCCTGACGCTGTCGAGCGCCTTGGGATGGATTTCGGCAAAGGCCGCGCCGGGAATGGTTGCGGCGAGCGCATGGGCCGCCGAGAGCGGATGCACCGCATCCACGGCGTTGCCGATGACCAGCGTGGGGATGCCAAGCGCTGCGGCGTCAGTCGCCGAAACGCCCGGGCCGTCCGCGGCAATGTCGGCGAGGACCTGCGCGAATGACGGGGCGTCCGGCCGGTCGAAATAGCCGAACAGCGAGGCGAGATTGTCGGGTGCTTCACGCTGCAGGCGTGCGGCGGTTTCCGATTGCGCGAAAATCGTCCTGGCCTTGTCGGGTCCGTGGTCAAGGATCAGGCCGGCTACCTCGGCGATCGGCTGCAGATTGCCCGGCGCGCTGTCGAAAATCCAGGCTGGCCGCACCAGCAGCAGGCCAGCGACGCGGTCTGGATGACGGCAGGCCAGGCGCATTGCGATCGCCGCGCCCATGGAAATGCCGCCGGCGATGAAACGGTCGAGGCCGGCCTGATCGGCGGCGGCAACAACATCGTCCGCGAACATGCTCAGGGAAAACGGACGGCGGCTGCCCAGTCCGGAGGCGCCGTGTCCGCGGCATTCCAGCGTGATCCGCCGCAACCCCGTCCCGGAAGGAAAGGCCTGGGCGACCTGCGCCTCGCCACCGCCCAGCCCGTGCTGAAAGACGACCGCAAGCCCGTCGCCTTGGTCGGAGACCTGGAGCGCGGCGTCATCGCGAAGCAGCGTAGTCAGGCGCGCCATCACACCAGCCCTTTGAGGAAGCGGGCAACGCTGGGTGCCTCTTCGGCCGAGAGGCCATGCGTGACCAGCGGCCCGTCAAAGCCCGATGCTTTCACCCTGGCGACGAAATCCGCAAAGTCGACGACACCCCGGCCGGCCGTAGCGAAGCGGCCGTCAGCGAAACGGTCCTTGGCGTGGGCCATGGCGACATGGCCGGCCGTGGTCTCGACCGCAGCGGCGACGATGGCGCGTGCTTCCTCGGGGCTCGCCTGCTCGAACAGGTTCGCCGGATCGAGCACGATGCGCAGCCGTTTCGAGCCCATCTCTGCAATGAGGCGCATCGCATCCGACGCCGAGGTGACGATGTTGGCGTGTTCGGGCTCGATGCCGAGGTCGATACCGTGACGTTCGGCGAGATCAAGCGCCTTTTCCATCTCGCTTGCCACGTCGGCCCATGCCGAGGGATCGGTATTGTCGGGGTGGTGTGTCCATTGGTCGTCGCGGTTGCGTGTACCCGTGCAGAGCGTGACGAGCGGAACGGAAAGGTCTGCCGCGGTCTCGATGACCACGCCAAGCCGGCGCAGGCCGTCGTCGCGCACAGTCCTGTCCGGATGGGCCATGTTGTAGGTGCCCGAGAGCGCTGCCAGGGCGACACCGGAAGCGTTCGACGCGGCCGCGATGGCATGAATGGCGTCTTCCGGCACCGCATCGGGCATCGACGGCAGGCCGGCGCAGGCCAGGTTGAACTGGGTGACGGCAAATCCCGCGTCGCGGACCGCTGCCAGTACGCCGGCCGGTTCGCTGCCCGGGAAGGTCTTGGCGAACACCCCGATCTGCATCAGACCGCTCCCGTGACGCTGGCGATCTCGACGCGATCACCGCTTTCGACCGAACGGGCGATCGCCACCATTGTCCGGATCGAGGCAAGGCCGTCCTCGACGTTGGCGCCGCGCATTGGCTTGCCATCAAGGATTATCTCGGCGAGGCCTTCGAGCTGCCGCCTGAAGAAATGACCGTCCGCGCCGAGCGGCTTGCGCGACGTCGCATCCTTCTCGTGAAAGATGTCGACCTCACTGGCGCGGAAGTACCAGGGATTGAAGGTCTTGGCGATTACCGAGCCGTTTTCGCCATAGAGCTGGAAGCCCTCGTGCCAGTCCATGCGGATAGCCACGGTGAGGTCGAGATGGCCAAGGGCACCGTTGGCGAACTCGGTTTCGACGAACCAGCAATAGGCGCCGAAACGCTCGTTGAGGCGGGCGCGTACCGCGACGATCTCGCCGCACAGGAAGCGCGCGGTGTCGACGAGGTGCGAGCCGTGCGCGAGCATGAAATACTGCCTGAGGTCGGCCTTCGGATTGCCGCCCGGTTTGCGCGCCAGCTTGCTGGTGACGGGCAACGGCTGGACCGCGTCGGTGTTGGTATAGCGGTGGGTAGAATCGCAATACCAGGCTTTTAGCGCCAGGATCTCGCCGATCTCGTCGCGGACGAAATCGCGCGCCGCTTCCAGCGCCGGGTCGAAGCGCTTCATGTGGCCAACCTGCAGCACCTTGCCGGAGCGCTTGACTGCATCGGCGAGCATCTCGCCCTCTTCGACCGAGACGCCGATCGGCTTCTCGCACAGCACGTGCTTGCCGGCCTCGAGCGCCTTGATCGACATCGGAACGTGGTAGGCGTCGGAGGTCGCGACGATCACCGCCTCCAGTTGCGGGTCGGCGAGCATCTCATCGTAGTCGCCATACATCTTTTCGGGTTCATAAGTCGCGCCCATGCGCGCCAGCAGGTCGGGGGCGGCATCGCAGATCGCATAGAGGTCGGCATTCCCGGCCTTTACGCAGGATTCGAGATGGGCGAATTGCGCGATCGGCCCGCAGCCGAGCACGCCGACACGAAGGCGACGGTCTTGCTTTCGAATCATGGTCTCTTCCTCACACGCCGTAGCCGCGCATGGTCTGGCGGTTGGTCTTGACCGCGGCCGCCGGATCGGTGGCGGCGGTCTCGGATTCCTCTTCCAGCACCAGCCAGCCGTTGAAATGTGGCGCCGCACGGGCGATGTCGATCACAGCTTGGGTATCGCAAACGCCTTTGCCGAGCATGGCCCAGGTGCCGCTGGCATCGACGTCCTTCAGGTGGATATAGCGGATGCGGTCCCGATATGTGGTGAGCGTGTCGATCATGTCTTTATGGCCGCGCAAGATGTGGCCGGTGTCGGGCACCCAGCCGACGAGCGACGGATCGATCAGTGCGAAAATCCGGTCGTAGTCGGCACGGTCGAACAGCAGCGTGTTGTGGTGGGAACTGGGATGGACGGCGATGTCGACGCCGGCCTTGCGCCCGAGTTCGCCGGCCCTGTTGTAGACCTCGGCCGCGATGGCGAATTTGTCGTCGCGCGGGCCTTCCGACACGACGGTGGCCGAGCCCATCGAGACCAGCGCGCCTGGAAAGGCGGCGGCGAAATCGATCCAGCGCCTGGCGGTCTCAAGGTCGGCGCCGATCTGATCCTTGAGCGTAAAACCGCTCTTCGAGCCGAAGGCGAAGGCGACGAGGGTCAGCCCGGCCGATTTCAGCGCGGCGGCGAAATCCGCCGGCCTGCCGACATAGCGGCCGATCATCGTGTCGGTGATCTCGATGCCGGCATAACCGCCGTCGGCGATCGCTTTCAAGAGATCGTCGGGACCACCTGTAAAACGGTCTCCGAGCATTTCCCAGGTAAAGGTCTGGCACCCGACTTCCAGGTCTTTCACGATCGTCCTTTCATTCCTTGATACCGCTCATTCTTTGATGCCACCTTGGGTCAGCCCTTCGATGATGTGCCGCTGGAAGAACAGCACCAGCATGATCAAGGGGACCCGGCTCCTTCTCGATGTCAGTCATTTTCTCTTCCTAGCGCTGGCAGCCCCCCAGCCAGCATTTCCGCATGTTCCATAAAAATTTTACGCGCGTCAATATTTAAAATACTGTAAGGCGGCTTTCGAATGTGATCCGTTGCTGGTGCAATAACTCAGCCAGGATATGCGGCGTTGGGAGGTAGACTAAGATATGCTAGGAAAATCAGGAGCTACGCTTGGTATCGGCGTCGTCGGATGCGGCAACATCTCGATGACCTATTTGCGAAATGCGGCTCTGTTCGGCGAGGTGGAGCTGCGCGCCTGCGCCGATATATCGCCTGCCATCGCGGCCCAGCGCGCCCGCGAATACGGTATCCGGGCTCTCAGTGTCGATGCGCTTCTGACCGATTCCGAGATCGACCTCATCCTCAACCTGACCATCCCGGCGGCGCATTTTCGATGTTCGTTTTCAGCGCTTACGGCGGGAAAGCACGTCTTCACCGAAAAGCCGCTGGCGACTTCGGCCAAGGACGGCCGGCGCCTTGTCGCCGAGGCGGCGGAGCGCGGGCTGCTGCTGGGCTCGGCCCCGGACACTTTCCTCGGCGTTGCCGGGCGGCGGGCGCGCCGCCTCATGGACGAGGGCGCGATCGGCCGCGCGGTGACCGGCACGGCCTTCATGATGGGGCGCGGCATGGAGCATTGGCATCCCAATCCGCAATTCTATTATCAGCCCGGCGGCGGACCGGTCTTCGACATGGGTCCCTACTACCTGACGATGCTGGTCAATTTGCTCGGGCCGGTGGCCCGCGTGATGGCGATGACGACGCGGGGCCAGGAAGAGCGGCTGATCACCGCCGAAGGCCCCAATAGGAACACCAGCTTCAAGGTCGGCACGCCGACCAACATCCTGTCGCTGCTGGAGTTCCGCTCGGGCGCCACCGTCACCTTCGGTGCCTCGTGGGATGTCTTCAGGCACTCCAACCACCCGATCGAGCTGCATGGGACCGAAGGCTCGCTCAGGCTGCCCGATCCGGACACGTTCGGTGGCACCGTCTCGCTGTCGGAGCGGGGCGCCGACTGGGCCGACTTCCACAGTGAGAGCGAACTCTATGGTGCGCGCAATTGGCCCTATGCCGCGCCGGATCGCGCCAACTACCGCATGCTTGGCGTCGCCGATCTTTCGCGCGCGCTGACAACCGGAAGAAAGCCGCGTGCGTCCGGTGACCTTGCGCTGCATGTGCTGGAGATCATGGAGGCGATTCTCGCTTCGGGAGAGAGCCGCGAGTCTGTCGCCGTCCACGCAACCGTCGATCAGCCGCCGCTCCTCCAAGAGGACGAAGCGGCCAGCCTGCTTGCCTGACATCGGAGGGTTTACGATGATGACGTCGCTTTCGCCCTTGCTCGATCCGGAGGCCCGGCATGTGCTCGACCTCGACCGGCAGGCGGCTGCCCCGCTATTCGAAACCGGCACGCCCGAAGAAGCGCGCCGCGCCTATGAGCAGGACTTTCCGGCACTCCAGGGCGAGCGCGAGCCGGTCGGCTCACTGACGGAGTGCACCATCGCCGGGCCTGGCGGCCCGTTAACGCTCAGGATCTATCGCGGACAAGAGGCGGCCGCAGCCGGTGCTCCGGCGCTGCTCTATCTCCATGGCGGCGGCTGGGTGATCGGCAATCTCGACTCCCATGACGAGATCTGCCGGTGGTTTGCCAATCTGGCGGCCTGCGTCGTCGTCTCGCCCGATTACCGGCTGGCGCCGGAGCACAAATTTCCGGCGGCGATCGAGGATTGCCGCGCTGCACTTTCCTTCATGCAGGACGGCGCGGGCGATCTCGGCATCGATGCAGAACGGATCGCTGTCGCCGGCGACAGCGCCGGCGGCAATCTCGCTACCGTGCTGTGCCTGCTTGCGCGCGGCGACAAGAACCGTCCGACCGCGCAACTCCTATTCTATCCGAACACGGACGCCGCGCAGGCGGCGGACAGCTATCGCCGCTTTGCCGATGGCTATGGTCTGACGTCGGCGACCATGGCCTGGTTCCGCGACCACTACATTAACCATGCCGGCGATATCGATGACTGGCGCGTGTCGCCGCTCAAGGCCGCAAGCCTTGCCGGCGTGGCGCCGGCTTTTGTCGCAATCGCCGGTCATGACATCCTCGCCGACGAAGGCGAGGCCTACGCGAAACGTCTGGAAGATGACGAGGTGCAGGTCGTCCTGCGGCGCTGGCCCGGCCAGATCCACGGCTTCGTCTCGATGGGCCGCCATGGGCCGGCGGCGCGGCAGGCGGTCGGCGCGGCGGTTGCCGCATGGCGCGGCTTCGATCCTGTCTTTGGAAACGCTCAGGCCGACTGACGCATGACCAGTGCTGCGTCGAGACTGACCTTGGGGGCAACTGCCGCGCCGTCCTCGTCCAGCAAGGCCAGCAGCGTCTCGACGCTGCGTCCCGCCATGGAAGCGAAATCCTGCGCCATGGTGGTGAGGGCAGGACAGGTATAGCGGCTCAGCGGATGATCGTCATGAGCCGCGACCCGCAGGTCGCAATCGGCTCTGCGACCGACTTTGCGGCCTTGTGAATAGGCGGCAGCCATCACGCCAAAGGCGAGACGGTCGTTGGCGCACAGGATGGTCTTTCCCGGCAGGCCACCATTGCCGAGCATCTTTTCCATCTGCTCGTAGCCGATTCGCTCGAAATCCCACGTATAATCTTCGGTGTTGCCGACGATGACAGGCTCATGGCCGAGTCGCTGCATGGTGGCGACGTAGCTGTTCACTCGCTCTGGCGAGTTGTGGTTGACATGCGCGATGTCGAAATAGACCGGGGCATCGCCGGAACGACAGAGATAATCGACGATGGTCGAGACGCTCTGGCTGTTATTGTTGCCGACGAATGGGGTGTCGCCCTCCAGATAAGTGTCGAAATAGACGATCGGTATCGCCTGCGTCAGCTTCTCCAGCGTGCCGTGGTCCGAACGCAACCCAAGCGGCGCAATCAACGCGCCGGAAACTTTAAGCGAAAGAATGGTTCGCGTCGCTTCCACTTCGAGCTCGCGCGAGCCATGCGAGGAGATCACGATCGGCCAGTAGCCCTCGTCGCGCAGCCTGAGTTCGATGCGGCTGACCATCTCGGAATAGAAGGGATCGGCGACCGTCGGCACCACGATGCCGATGCTGCGAGTTCGCTTTCGGTTCAGGTTGCGCGCAAAGAGATTGGGCTGGTAGTCGGACGCGCGCAGCGCCACCTCGATCCGCTGCCGTGTCGCCGGCTTGACACTGGTCGGATCATCAAAATATTTCGATAGCGTCGGCCTGGAGACGCCGCAAGAGCGAGCAAAATCCTCCATCGTCTTGTGCGTCATCGGCATTATTTCCTCGCGCCGTTCCTCAGCGTCGCCCGGTTCCCTACATTCGGTGCGTCGGCCTGCAACCGCAAGTCGAAACTTTACAGACAAACCCAGCAGTTTCCATGCGTAAATTTATTAATTGACGCGAAAAAGCACAAGCCGTATTCACCTCCATCGGCGAATTCGAAATTCCTATCTCCGGAAAATGCTCGCGAGGTTCATCCGCAGCGAGGCCGGGCGAAACGCACGGGAGGGATTCCGCGAGATGAAGAAGCTGGTCAGTGCCGGCGAGATACTCGTCGAGATCATGGCCGAGCGGATTGGCCAGAGCTTTCTCGAGCCTGGTCCGCTGCTTGGACCCTACCCGTCCGGCGCGCCCGCCATCTTCATCGGCCAGGCGGCGGCGCTCGGCCAGCCGGCCGGCCTCGTCGGCGCCGTCGGCGACGACGATTTCGGCAGGCTCAACATCGAGCGGCTGCGGGCGCTGGGCGCCGACGTGTCGGCGATCGCGGTTCACAAGGGCCATGCAACCGGCACGGCCTTTGTGACCTACCGGACCGACGCCAGCCGGCATTTCGTCTTCAACATCCGCAACAGCGCCGCCGCCCTGATTGAGACCGACACCGCGGCGACAAAGCTGCTCGCCGGTGCCGATCACGTCCATATCATGGGCTCGTCGCTGTTTTCCGACCGCGCCATCGCGGTGGCGCTATGGGCGATCGAGACTGTCAAGGCCAAAGGTGGAACCGTGTCCTTCGATCCGAACATCCGCCGCGAGATCATGCATGCGTCCGGCATGCGCGCAGCACTTGACCAAGTGCTGGCGCGAGCCGACATCTTCCTGCCGAGTGGCGAGGAGCTCTTCCTGTTTTCGTCGGCGAAGGACGAGAAGGGCGCGGTCGAGGAATTGCTGGCCCGTGGCGTGTCTTGCATCGTCCTGAAGAAAGGCGCCGCCGGCGCCACCTATCATGATCGCCACGGTGCGGTCGCGTCGTCAGGCTTTGGCGTCGACGAGATCGATCCGACCGGCGCGGGTGACTGTTTCGGTGCTGCCTTCGTCTCGTTCTGGTTGCGCGGGGCGGCTCCTGCAGACGCGCTGCAGATCGCCAATGCCTGCGGTGCGCTTGCCGTTACCCGCAAGGGCCCTATGGAGGGCATTTTCCCGCTTGAAGCGGTCGAGGCATTCATCGCCACGGAGAACACGCAGTGAGTGACGCGACGCACAGGTTTGCGAACATTGCGGCCAGGCGCGCCGCAGGCGAGAGAAGTGGCATCGCCTCGGTCTGCTCGGCGCATCCGCTGGTTATCGAGGCCGCCCTGCGTCACGGCGTGGCGCGGCGCGCGGATGTGCTGATCGAGGCCACCTGCAACCAGGTCAACCACGAGGGCGGCTATACCGGGATGACGCCCGCCGGCTTCCGCAGCTTCGTCGAGGCGCATGCGCAGAAAGCGGGTTTCCCAATTGATCGCCTGATCCTCGGCGGCGATCATCTCGG
Organism: Mesorhizobium sp. M1312; assembly: GCF_040318115.1. Taxonomy (NCBI): domain Bacteria; kingdom Pseudomonadati; phylum Pseudomonadota; class Alphaproteobacteria; order Hyphomicrobiales; family Phyllobacteriaceae; genus Mesorhizobium; species Mesorhizobium sp. M1312. Next base: position 41,559 of record NZ_JAMYLQ010000039.1, read on the forward strand.
GCCGAATCCCTGGAAGCACCTGGCAGCAGCTACCGCGATGAAGAAAGCGGGGGCGATGATCGATGCCTATGCGAGCGCCGGCTTCACCAAGATGCATCTGGATACGAGCATGGCCTGCGCCGACGATCCAGCCGTGCTTGCCGACGAGATCATCGCCGCACGCGCGGCTGAACTTGCGGCTATCGCTGAGGCGGCAGTCGAGTGCGCCGGCAGCGAAAGGCCCGTCTACGTCATCGGCACCGAAGTTCCGGTGCCGGGCGGTGCGCTGGAGGCGCTCGACCACCTGCATGTGACGGCGCCCGAAGATGCCTTGCGCACCGTAGATATCCACGCGCGAGCGTTTTCCCGTGCCGGCCTCGAAGCCGCTTCTGCCCGTGCGGTCGGCGTCGTCGTCCAGCCCGGCGTCGAATTCGGCAACGCCGAGATCGTGCCCTATGCGCCGGCCAAGGCGACCGAACTGGGGGCTGTGCTCGACCGCATGCCGCAATTTGTTTTTGAGGCGCATTCGACCGACTACCAGCCGGCCGAATCGCTTAACGCTCTCGTTCGCGACGGCTTCGCCATCCTCAAGGTCGGACCCTGGCTTACTTTCGCGCTTCGCGAAGCGCTTTATGGGCTCAGCCATATCGCCGATATGCTCGCGCCGGACCCTTCGCGCGAAAGCCTGCCTGCCGCGATGGAACGCATCATGCTGGCGTCTCCGGACAATTGGCAGAAATACTATCCGGGCACGTCGGAAGAGCAGCGCGTGCAGCGGCATTTCTCGCTCAGCGACCGCATCCGGTATTACTGGCCGACGCCGGACGCGCAACGCGCGACGCAGACGCTGCTGGACGTGCTGAGCGAGCAGCACGTTCCCCGGCCTCTGATCAGCCAGTATCTGGGACAGCTCGACGCCGAGGTTGCGGCAGGCCGGGTCAAGCCCCTCGCGCACGACCTACTGATCGGCAGCATCACCCGTGTCCTCGATATCTACGCGGACGCGACGGGACAGTAGGGATCGCGCTGCCGGAAAGACGGCATCCGCCTAAATTCGCCTCTTATCCATCCGACGTCGACGTCGTTTCGAAAACGGCGCCGCCGCAATTTACAACTAACATGTTAGTGTGCTAATGCTGCGTGCACATTGATATCTGGAGAGAATAGCAGTGGCCTCGCGCTTTGGTCTTTCGGTTGCCCTCACCACGCCTTTCGAGCCGTCCGGGCAAATCGCCATCTCTCCCATGATCACGCAGGCCCGGGCTTGCCTTGGCGCCGGCTGCAGCAGCGCAACGCTCTTCGGCACCACCGGGGAAGGCGCCTCGGTGGGCACGGGAGAGCGGCGGATCGTTACCGAGGCCATGCTGGCCGCCGGCATTCCGGCACATCAGCTCGTCGCCAGCGTGCTGGTCGATGCGGCCGAAGACGCTGCCGAACAGGCGCGGCATGCCTTGCAATGCGGCGTCCGCAACATCCTGCTGGCTCCACCGAGCTACTTCAAGAATGTCGGCGAGGACGGGCTGTTCGGATGGTTTTCCGCCGTTTTCGCTGCGCTCGGCCCGCTGGCCCGCGGCGTCCTCCTCTACAACATCCCTTCTGTCACCATGGTGCCGCTTCCGCTTGCCCTGATCGGTCGGCTGCGTGCGGCTTTCCCCGGCGTGGTCGCCGGCGTCAAGGATTCGGGTGGCGACTGGAGCTACAGCGAGGCGCTGCTAAGAGCCCATGGCGACCTGGTGATCCTAATCGGCGACGAGCGGCACCTGGCCAGAAGTGTGCGCCAGGGCGGGCAGGGCGCCATTTCCGGCATGGCCAATTTCGTCATCGGCGAAATCCTCGCCATGGCCGAGGATGGCCGCGACGATGCCCGCGTCGAGAGCTTCGTGCTCGAATTGCTCAAATATCCGGTCACCCCGGCGGTGAAGGTCATGGTGGCGCTCAAGACCGGCGACGAGCGCTGGCTGGCGGTCCGTCCGCCACTGGAGCCGATCACTTCGCAGGGGCGGCAACAGCTTGCTGCCGCCTATGACAGTCTGTTTGCGACAGAGCCGGCCTGACCGGCAAGGGAAGCGCGCTGAAATGGACGACAGCAGCGAACCGGCAACCCTCAGGGAAAGAGCTTATGCCAGCTTTACGCGGCATTTGCTGGCCCGCGATCTGCGGCCGGGACAATTCGTGTCGCAGCGCGAGCTGGTTGCCTTTACCGGGCTGCCGCTTGGCGCCATCCGCGAGATCGTGCCGCGTCTCGAGGCCGAGGGGCTTTTGACGACCATCCCGCAGCGCGGCATGCAGATCGCCCATATCAACATCAACCTGATCCGCGAAGCCTTCCAGTTTCGCCTGTTCATGGAGCGCGAAGCGGTGGCGCTATTCACCGTCAACGCCTCTGACGCCGAGCTCGCCCGCCTGCGGCACGAGCATGAGGACATGCTGGCTCAAGCGCTGTCGCAGGCGCCGACGCCGGAAATGGAAGCCAGGGCCCAGAACATTGATTGGGCCATGCACGATACCTTCATCGATGCGCTGGGCAACGAGATCATCGCCAAGGCGTATCTGGTCAACTCGGTAAAGATCAGGCTAATCCACCAGGAGCGTTTCCGTATCGACGGGCGCGTCGTGCCGGTGATGCAGGAGCACCTGACGGTGATCGAAGCGCTCGAGAGCCGCGACCCGCAAAAGGCGGTCGAGGCGATCAGCCGGCATATCGACAATGCGCGCCGGTTGGCGCTCCAGATCTGAGGAACGTATGGTTCGCGGCTGCCGCGAAGCTATCCACAACGACAGCAACCCAAGGGAGGAAGAAATGTCGTCCAATCCGTTCAAGCCAACGAGAAGGCAAGTTCTTGCAGGAACCACGGCGCTCGCTGCCGCGGGCCTGGCGGGCATTCGCCCGAGCTTTTCCGCCAGTGTCGACTGGAAGCGCTTTGCCGGCACCACGCTCGACGTCAATCTGGTTAAAAGCCCGCGCAGCGACACCATCCTGAAATATATCGCCGAATTCGAGGAGCTGACCGGCATCAAGGTCAATGCCGAGGCGACGCCGGAACAACAACAGCGGCAGAAGACGGTGATCGAACTGAGCTCCGGCAAACCGAGCTTCGACGTCGTGCATCTCAGCTACCACGTGCAGAAGCGCCAGTTCGAAAAGGGTGGCTGGCTGGCCGACATCGCCGGCTATCTGGCCGATCCGACACTGACCGATCCTGGGCTTGTCGAAAGCGATTTCGCCGAGGCCGGCATGCTTTTCGCCAAGGACAACCAGGGCGTGCTGCGTTCGCTGCCCTTCTCGGTGGACTACTGGATCGTCTACTGGAACAAGGAGCTGTTCGAGGCCAAGGGCCTCAAATACCCTGAATCGTTCGACCAGCTGGTGGCCGCCGCCGAAGCGCTGACCGATCCATCGACCAACACGTTCGGTTTCGTCGCCCGCGGCCTCAAGAATGCCAACACACCGGTGTGGACGTCGCTGATGCTCGGCTACGACATGACGCCGCTCGACGACAAGGGAAAGCTGCGCACCGAAACGCCCGAGGCGATCGAGGCCGCTGCCCTCTACCAGAGGCTGATGACCAAGTCCGCCCCTCCGGGTGTCACCGGCTTCAATTGGGCTGAAGCGCAGTCCGCCTTCCTGCAAGGCAAGATCGGCATGTGGTTCGATGGCGTGGGTTTTGCTCCGCCGATGGAAAATCCCGAAAAGTCGCGCGTGGTCGGCAAGGTCGGCTATGGGGTCATGCCCAAGGGCCCCAAGGCGCATGCCTCCGGGACGTTTGGCGACGGCCTCGGCGTGACCGCCTCCAGCGAAAAGAAGGAGGCCGCCTATCTCTTCTGTCAGTGGGCAGTTTCCCCGGCCATGGGCGCGCGCCTGCTCCAGGCCGGCGCCGGCGTGCCTTTCCGCAAGTCGGTGCTGGAAGACCCCAAGGTGCGGGAAGGCGTCACCATGCCGGCAAGCTGGCTCGATGCCGTGGTTCAGTCCGGCAACATCAGCAGGCTGGCGCTGCCGGTGATCATCCCGGTCACCGAGTTCCGCGACATCTACGGCGTGGCGCTGACAAACATGATTGCCGGCGCTGATCCTGCCGAAGAGCTGAAGAAGGCCACCGCGCAGTTCCAGCCGGTTCTCGACAGGAGCGAGCAGGGCTGATGTCCGCCATCGCCCCTGAACGCACCGGGGTAGCGACGCAAGCCATCGAAGGGAGCCAGACGATCCGGCTGGCTCCCAACTACTGGCCTTTCGTCGTTCCGGCTCTCGTCGTCGTTGGCGCCGTGATCGTCTTTCCCTGGGCCTTCACGCTCTGGATGAGCGTCAACCGCTGGACGCTCGGCCAGTCGCGGAGCTTTGCCGGGATGGAAAACTATCTCCGTCTGGCCAGCGACCCGCGATTCTGGGAATCCCTTGTTCATACGTTGACCTACACCTCCCTCTCGGTGGCAGCGCCGATGTTCTTGGGCACTGTCGCCGCCCTGATCTTCGATGCCAGGTTTCCGCTGCGCGGCCTGCTGCGCGGCGTCTTCGTCATGCCGATGATGGCAACGCCAGTTGCCGTGGCGCTGGTCTGGACCATGATGTTCCATCCCCAACTCGGCGTGCTCAACTACCTTCTATCGCTGGTCGGCATCCCGGCGCAGGAATGGATATTCAACGCCAACACGGTCATCCCTTCGCTGGTCGCGGTCGAGACCTGGCAGTGGACGCCGCTGGTGATGCTGATCGTGCTGGGCGGGCTGGCCTCGGTACCGCGCGAGCCGTTCGAGAGCGCCGAGATCGACGGTGCCAATGCCTGGCAGCAATTCCGCTACCTCACCCTGCCGATGATCGCGCCGTTCCTGATGATTGCGTTGATCATCCGCACCATCGACGCGCTGAAGAGCTTCGACATCATCTATGCGATGACCCAGGGCGGACCGGGCACGGCGTCCGAAACCATCAATATCTATCTCTACAACACCGCCTTCTCCTACTACGACATCGGCTATGGCTCGGCCATGGCCCTGGTGTTCTTCATCGTCATCGTGGCGCTGTCATTCATTCTCCTGATGCTGCGCCAGCGCTCGCAGTGGAACGATGCGGAGGGCAAATAGATGAGCTCACGTCTGCTCAACCAGATCGGCCTGTTTTTCGCGGCTCTGGTCATCGTCTCGCCGGCGATCCTGTTCTTCCTCTGGATGATCTCGCTGTCGCTGAAATTCGAGATCGACAACGGCGCCTATCCGCCGATCCTGATCCCCGAACGTTTCGCCTGGTCGAACTATGTGAAGGTGTTCGAGGAGAACAATTTCCTGCTCTATCTCTGGAATTCGGTTCTGGTGACCGGCACGGCGACACTGCTGGCGCTGCTGATCGGCGTACCGGCCGGCTATGGCATAGCGCGGCTCAAGGCCGAAAAATCGGCGGTCGTCATCATGATCGCCCGTATGACGCCGGGGCTGTCCTATCTCATCCCGCTGTTTCTGCTGTTCCAATGGATCGGCATCCTCGGCACGCTCTGGCCGCAGATCATCATCCACCTGGTGGTGACGGTGCCGATCGTGGTCTGGGTGATGATCGGCTATTTCGAGACCACGCCGATGGAACTGGAAGAGGCGGCCAACATCGACGGCGCCAGCTCCTGGCAGGTGTTCCGGCTGGTCGCCCTGCCCATCGCCAAGCCGGGCATCGTTGTCGCCTTCATCCTGTCCGTTATCTTTTCGTGGAACAATTTCGTCTTCGGCGTGGTGCTCGCCAGCCGTGAGACGCGCACGCTGCCGGTCGCCGTCTACAACATGCTTTCCTACGAGCAGGTGAGCTGGGGGCCGCTCGCCGCGGCGGCGCTGGTGGTGACACTGCCGGTGCTGGTGCTGACCATGTTCGCGCAAAAGCAGATCGTCGCGGGGCTGACCGCCGGAGCGGTCAAGGGCGGCTGAAGCCGCAATCTAGCTGGACATCACTCTTTTCTCCCGGAGAAATCCAATGGCATCGGTAACAATCAACAACGTGCAGAAGGCTTTCGGAGCCACCAAGATCATCCACGACGTCAGCGTCGATATCGCCGACGGCGAGTTCGTCATCCTGGTCGGCCCGTCGGGATGCGGAAAGTCGACGCTGCTGCGTATGATCGCCGGACTTGAAACGATCTCGGGCGGGAAGATCGCCATCGGCGAGCGTATGGTCAACAATCTGCGGGCGCGGGACCGGAACATCGCCATGGTGTTCCAGAACTACGCGCTCTATCCGCATATGACGGTTGCCGGCAATATGGGCTTTGCCCTGAAGATCAAGAAAGCCGATCCGGCCGATACCGCCGGCCGCGTCAGGAATGCCGCCAGCATCCTCGGCCTGGAAAAGCTGCTTGAGCGCTATCCGCGTCAGCTCTCCGGCGGCCAGCGCCAGCGCGTCGCCATGGGCCGCGCCATCGTGCGCGACCCGCAGGTCTTCCTGTTCGACGAGCCGCTCTCCAATCTCGATGCCAAGCTGCGCGTCCAGATGCGCGGCGAGATCAAGGCGCTGCACCAGCGGCTGGGCACCACCACCATCTACGTCACGCATGACCAGATCGAAGCGATGACCATGGCCGACAAGATCGTCGTGCTGCATGACGGCCTGGTCGAGCAGATCGGCGCGCCGCTCGACTTCTACGACCAGCCGGCCAATCTCTTCGTTGCCGGCTTTATCGGCTCGCCTGCCATGAACTTCATTGCCGGCCGCATCGAGGAAGGCGCGTTCCGCGGCGCCGGCGGGCTGATCCTGCCGCTGCCGGAAGGCGCCCGCCCGGCTGATGCTGCAGGACGCGAACTTGTCTACGGCATCCGCCCCGAACATATCCGCGCAACCGCCCAGGGCATGCCAGGAACGGTGACGCTTCTGGAAGCCACGGGTTCGGAAATCTTCGCCAAGGTCGACTGCGCCGGCGAGGAAATTTCCTGCCTGTTCCGCGAGCGGCTGCCGCTCAAGCAAGGCGCGCAGGTGCGGATCGAGATCGATCGCGCATGCGCCCACCTGTTCGACGCGAAAACCGGCCGGCGCCTGTGATTGGCGTGGCCTGCGTGGCGGGTTCGCTCACGGCTGAGGTTCACCAAGACTTTGAAACTATGGTGATCCCGACAACGTCGTTGAGGAACTGGGGCGGTAGAGCCTCAAGACAGCTACCGCTCTTACAGAATGCCAGCGGGGCATCACAGTTCAATGACCTGCAAGTCCGAAGCCGCTAACCCCTCGTCTACCTCCTGCACGCAACGGCGCTGCGGCACTTTGAGCTGCCGCATGACCCGGCCTCATGGCCCCTGGCAAAATACTCCGATTTTCGGTGACGCCAACCTTCGGATCGTGGGTCATGCGCTAGAGCGAGATACCATCTCTGCGGTCGATCGGGCCAACGCTCTCGAGTCCCGGATCAGCTTCTGCGGCTTCTGCGCCGTAGACCCTCCAGAGCATGTAGACAAAATACCCGACTTGCAAAACTACCGGGCTAATGATCGCCCAGCCGATTGAACCCGTTGCCCAATACGTCGAGATCGACACAAGGCACGACGTAGTGAGTATCCCCACCAGGACCTGCAGAACGTTCATCTGTTTTTTCAAAGCGTCCCGGAACTGACAACAGCCGAGAGGCTCCCCCAACCCAATACTCGATACTCAATACCCCGAACCAACATCCCATCATTTTAGGGATGGCGCAAGTACCATGTCGGGTAGCGGCTGCGACATGCAACCGTCCGTTTAAAGTTGTTTATTCCGGCGGTCTGTCGGCTGCCAACGAAGATGTAAAAGCTGGTGGCGACTCTCGCGGATGGCTCCGCCGGGGGCGATCGGTGTATCCTCATCGTCGTTCGCCTTGCCCTGTCCTGCAGGCGGTTCACACCAACCTCGCAGGCAGAGCGAGTTGCTGCCCTGCAAGCGGGGACGCCGATTGGCCAAGCCAGGACGGCAGATATCTGGTTAGAGGGAGATCCATAGACCAAAAATTCCGATTGGCGTCCTAGCGTCGGTGATCGTCAACTGGGCAGACGAGACAGTTCGAAGTCGGTTCCATTTCTGGATAGCAGCTGCTCGGCGGACCGGAACATGTCGTCAAACGCGAGTTCATTTTCGAAGACGACCCCTCCGACGCTTATGCTCAGGACATCCTCCGCCCCTTTTGGCGCGAAATAGACTTGCGCAACGCGCGCCCGTATACGCTCACCGACCTCCTTGGCGTCTTCTTCAGTGGCACCAGGTAGAAATACCCCAAAGATGGATGTCCCTATGCGGCCGATCAGATCCTTATCGCGTACTGATGACCTTATGGTCGAGGCTATGAGCCGCAAGGCCTCGTCGCCCCATTCAATACCAAATCGTAGGTTGATGGATCGAAGGTGTTCGGGATGGATGACCAGGAAGGCGCCCGAACGAGAGCCATGCTCAAATGGCTTCTTTACTCTCCGTTCGATGATCGAAGTAAAAACCGTTCCGTTCAAGCAGCCCGTCAGGCCGTCGTAGGTCGCTGACTTGTTTAGCTCTTGCCGATAGCGGCGGATCTCAACCCGGCCCCAGCCGATCAACAGGAAAAGCGGGAGCCCAATGGCGAGGGGGACGAGCGTTGCCGTGATGACGCCGCGTCCGAACGGCGTGAGCCCATCGGCGAACAGGAGCAGATAGTTGAGGGCTAGCGAAAAGCCCAAACTCCCGGCGGTCCCCAGAAGCGTCAGCCACGCGGTACTCTTCCACGCCTGGGCAGAGCTGTTCGCCATCGATTTTGTCACTACCCGATCTCCTGTCAGATAGGCTGGCATAAGGCCGGCAAGTTACAAATTCGGTCTCAAAAGCCAATACAATTTGATAGATCGGATTGACGAGCTCTGGCTGACCCACAGATGAAGCTGGAGTTGCCCGCGAGAAAGATGGAAGACAACAGTTAACGAACTAAGTGTCGGCGCAGGCTGAACAACCAGCAGCGCAGGCAGCCGCCTGTATCAGCATGCTGCTCTAGAGCCTGTTCCGTCCCGATAAAATCGGGATGGGCTCTGTCTTTATGTTTGAGCATGATCTTTTCCGAAAACCGGATTCCACTTTTCGGGATCATGCTCCAGCTTCGGCAAGTAGGGTTCCCTTAGGGCTCAAACGGCGAGCTGCCTATCGAGGCGGACCGAATATACCCATCTCCGTGTCCATCGCTGTCACCTCCGCCTTGCGGTAGATACCGCTCGGCAATGAAAGGGCCCAGCCATTGGAGACCAGCCAGGCCGCCGACATCCTGCCTGCCGAGCCTGCATGGGGCGGCGATAGCGAAACGATCCCCTTCCGGTGGCACGAAACAATTCAGTGCGCGTCCGCGCAACCAGGAGTTGAAGGCTCCGCGCGCGCGTTGGCCGCAAGGCCAGACGACGTCATGAAAGGAACAGGTCTTCTCCATGTCAATGCTCTGGACCCCGCTGATGACCACCGTCCGTCCCATCGATTCGAAGATCGCGGACGAATTCGCAATCGGAGCGTAGAGCAGGACCTCCCGCCAGTCTTGCGGCATCGGCGTTTTCCGGGGCACGGCGAGACCGAGTTCGCTGAGTGGCGGACGGGGCTCAATCCGTTCGATTTCCGAAGAATCAAGTTGTGGCGGAGCGATGAGGTCCTGAGCAATCTTGCGTGCCGGCTCTCGCCGTTGAGCGTCGAGAACGGTTGCGCCCGGTCGGGTCAGCTGCTTGCCGCGGATATCATGAGACGGCGCAGGAACAGGCCGGTCGACCGAAAGCAATGCCCCGCCCTGAATGATCAGGAGCAGCCCGGCCAGAAGCTCCAGGCTTGCGAGCGCGACAGCCAAGCGGATGCGGCTCGGCCTGCCCATCAGGTCGAAAAAGTCCTACGGGTCCGCGCCGGGTCAAAAACCCGACGTGGATCTGGCAACCAATTTGAGCGCACTCTTTTCAATTCGATAGAACGGCATCGATCGCTGGCTGGATCCGTCGGCGCGAAACCGGAATAGACCTGTGGATCCGCGAAACCCGCTCGGATTTTCGAGTACCTGTTTGCTGAAGCCATCGGGTCCAACCGCGCTGGCGATCCCAGCAGTCAGCGCAACCATATCATAGGCGTAGGCGACATTGACGTCGGGCTGATAGTTATAGGCAGTCTTGAAGCGGTCGGCGATTGGTCCGGTTTCGCGCGGATCGAGCGTGGCGATATAGGCCCCTTCAAACAGCGGTTCGATGGGGCGTTCCAGCCACCGGTTTGTTCCCACCACTGCGACTGTTCTTCCCGGGATACCCTTCGATTTCAGGGCGGCAAGAATTTGCAGCGGGCTGTCGTCTCCGCTGGCGACAATGACGGCGTCCGGAGCATCCACGAGTGAGCTCATGTCGGTGACCGCTTTGGTGCCGCCGTCGCCTGCCGTGTACGGGATAGTGACCGCCAGCGTTGCGCCATAGATGCTTAGGCTGTTCGCGACCCGCTTTTCAACGGCACTGCCGTTCGAGCCAGCTGCGACAAGCAACACGAACTTCTTGCTGCCTTTCGCCGCGATGCCTGCGGCGCCCGCGGCCGCGCTGTCTGCCTCGCTGAGGCGCACGGCATAAACGCCTGGACCGCCTGCGAAATTGTTGGCAAGTGCAAACACTGGCGGCCGTTTCGGTCCCGATAATTTGGCAATATGCTGTGCCGCCGGTAGTTCGGTCGGACCGATGACGACTTTCGCCCCCGTCGTGATCGCCTTTATCGACAATTCGCTGGCGTGTGCACTGTCGCCCCGCGTGTCCTCGACCGTCAGTGTGAGCAATCCATTGCCAAGATCCGCCATTGCGAGTTTTGCGGCATCGAGCATCTTCCTGCCGGTTTCCCCCGTGGCTCCAGGGCCGGACAAGGGCAGCAGCATCGTGATCTTCGTCGAACCACTGCCGATCGATTGGGTCGCCTGGGCTCGGCCCGCAACTGCGGCGTCTTTCTGCACTCCGGGTGCGGCCATTGCAGCCGGATCGAGCGCTTCGGAAACGCTGCCTTTCGACTGGCAACCTGACAATGCCACGGCGAGCGCAAAGGCGATTGCCCTCGTCCGCAGGCAGAAGACCTGTCGGCCAGCTTCCATGATTTCCCACCCTATGTGCCGCCGGGTCCCTTCCCGGTCTGATCTTCAAGTCATGTCACGGCTGAGTTACGCCGTCTTGTAGTTCTTTAGCCTGCAAAAGCCGGGCTCTGAGCGTCCTGATCACGGCGTGTGCGAGCTGCGGCTCCAGGTCTTAGATCGACGACTGGCAGGTCGCAAATGCCTTCAGCTTTTCTCTCGTCCATTCCTGGGTGGCATCGCGGCGGGTCGGCCGTAACCGCTCGGGCAAAGCATTTTGTACTCTAGTGGATTGTTCCGACGCACCCGCGCCGGCTTGCATGGCAAGCAGGTCAAAACCGATCAAGGCAATCGTTCCGGCGATCGCCCGCAGTGTTCGGGCGGCCATCATTGTCAGCCAGCCGGCGCGTCGCCGCCATTTTGGTTAGTTCATGTACTCGACCATGCGGTCGTGGAAACACTCGCATTTATTTAGGTAGTCTTCGTCGCGATAATTTGTCTTCAAATAGCCGTAAGCCTTGCCGCAGGCGACCTTGGCCTCGGAGGCCCAGACGAAGACAGGCCGTGACGAATGGATCCATTCCGAGCTGTTGGCGACGGCGACAGACTCGTCCATCAGTTGCACTACCTGGTTCTTGAGATCGACGATGTTGTCGGTCTGGACCAAGTTGGACGTGCCGACGACGCGACAATAATCGACCGACGGAGCTTCGATGATGTCGGCGGCATACCCCGTCGATCCAACAGCCAGGAACAGTGTTGCACCGGCAACCAGAAGTCTAGCAGGCTTTTTCATGATGAATTCCCCTCTACCATTCGAATGTATAGCATAGCACGTAGCCCGTGCGCTATTCCACTAAACCGCATTGGCCGTGGTCGTATGCTGGGTTATCCCGTCGTCATAAAGCAGCGTGATCGTGCTGGACACCGGCACGTTCGTTAGCGTGGCCACGTCCACGAAATTGGTGCCGTTGGCAGTACCGTCAGCATCGACGCTTAGCGTGCCGGTCCCCGCATCGTAGTTCACGAACTCGCCGATATTGGCTCCCCCCGGGGCTGTGTCGAACAACGACGTCAGGTCGATCACGTCGCCCTGGCCGCCGGCGCCGCTGTAGTCGGAGATGAGATCCTTGATGTCCAGCTGGTCGAGGTTGAACGTATCAGCGCCGTTTCCTCCAGTCATTGTATCTTGGCCGAAACCTCCAACGAGGAGATCGTTGCCGTCGCCACCGCTGATAAGATCGCTGCCACCCCCGCCGCTGAGGAAATCATCGCCTCCCCTGCCTATGATGACGTCATTGCCGCCATTGCCATTGAGGTGGTCGATACCGGATGTGCCATAGATCTGGTCGGCCAAGGTGGCATCGCCATTCACTGTTATTCCGGGATCGCCTGGATCATGGGAGAAGAATTCGAATCTGACTGCGCGGGCCTGGTAGTTGCCGCCATCATTGTCGAAATAGGAAAGTGTCCATGTGTCGCCGGCGGCCGGTGGATTTGCGATCAGATAGTCCGCGAGCGTCGTCGTCGTTGCGACCCCGGCGCCGTCGAGAAGGAAGATATGGTCATAGTCGACGGTCGCCTTCATCAGGCCGGTGGCCGGGTCGTAGGTCCAACTCTGCTCGAATGTTCCGGCAGTCAAATCGTCTTCAACAACTGCAAAACGGTTCGCTCCAATCCTGATCTCGACTTGAACTTCCTGCTCGCGATGCGACCCCGCACTGCCATCTCCGAAGACGCCTGGATTGCGTTCCCCCAGCGGGATCGGAGTTACGAAGGGCGATTCCTGGAAGTCGGTGTAGACTACTACTGTCGAGCCATGGGGATCGGCCGTTATGGCGCTTACCGTGGCTTGGGACAGGCTCAGGTTCTGGGTCTGGTCATTTCCGGACGTGAGCGGGCTGTTGCCATTACCCACCTGTGCGGTATCGCTGGGCAAGCTGGTCGGCGGGACTTCGTGGATGCCGACAGTCTGAGTGACGTGGGCGGTGCCGTCGAAGACGTCCAGCGATAGATTGACGTTGACGGTGTCGGTTACCGTTGCGGTCGGCCTGTAGACCAGGTCGTCCAGCAGGTTGATGCCGCCGGCCGGATCGTAGAGCACAGTGCCGGCCGTCAGGGCGACGTAGGTGACGCCATCGAAATAGAACGTGCCTGAGGGGATCGTCCCCGTCGCGGTGACGATGAGGTTATCGCCATCCGCATCGGTCGGGATAGTTACCAGCAAGGGATATCCGTTGGGATAGCTCGGCGTGCTCAAAGTTTGCTGTGCCGGATCGCTCGACATCCAGTTCTGGGTGTTTGCGGCAACCGGCGCATTGTTGACGTCCGACAGGGTGATGGTCAGCGTTGTCGTCGACAGGTCGCCGTCGCCGTCCATGATGGTGTAGACGAAGGTGTCGGTGGCGCCG
>NZ_JAMYLQ010000040.1:0-47620 GCF_040318115.1 Mesorhizobium sp. M1312
CGCATCGATCCTTCCCGCCTGGTGTTCATTGACGAGACCTGGACCAAGACCAATATGGCGCCGCTCAGAGGATGGGCGCCGCGCGACCGAGCTGCGCCAGCACGGAACTGAGAGGTAGAAAGAGCGCAGTTGCGTCTGGGTTTCGCCTGACGCCTTCTCCGAACACCTCAGCCGCTTGTTTCAGATCGCCCATTGCAAAAAGCGCCATTCCACGAGCGAGAACGTAGTGGCTTGGATAGTTCGGATTGAGCCGCATGGCGGTCGCGACGAAATTCAGCGCTTCGGCGGGTTCGCCTGAGATCGTCAGCGCCCAAGCCATTCCGATGTGTGCCTCGGGGTCGTTGGGATCCAATGCAATCGCTCGACCCGCATTCCTGCGTGCATCTTCGGCCAGGCCTTGATAAACGTCGCGCAATGCCTCGACCGTGTAAGACAGTGACGTTGGATATTTCTTGGCCAGCTCTGCGTAATCGTGAGCTCCCCACCAGAAATATGGTTCGTCCCTACCGAGTTCTTTACCCCAGAGCGAGTCAACGACGCGGAAGTAGGCCATCGCCAGAGCGGCATAAGCGCGCCCATATTCGGGATCAAGTTCGGTTGCTTTTTTCAAGGAAGTGATGGCGGCAGCTGTGTCCTTGGCGTTGTAACGGAGATAAAGGCTCCAACCCTCTTCGAAAGCTTCCTTGGCTTCGATATTGTCCGGCTTGGCGCGGGCAATTTCCGTTTTTTCGGTGATGGTGAGATTGACCTTCAACGCTTCGACGATCTTTGCGACCCCTGGACCGCAAAAATATCGGCGACGTTTCCATCGAACCTGTCCGCCCACACATGCCCGCCGGTGAGGGCATCAATGAGCTGGGCGTTGACTCGCACCTGCTCGCCGGCTCGCCGTACGCTTCCCTCGAGAACGTAACGCACGCCAAGTTCTTCGGCGACCTGGCTGATTTTTACCGGCTTGCCGCGGTAAATGAATGTCGAGTTTCGCGCGATCACGAAGAGGCCGGAAACCTTGGAAAGGTCGGTGATCAAGTCATCGGTCATGCCGTCGGCGAAGTACTCCTGGCCGGCGTCGCTCGAGATGTTGGTGAATGGCAATACAGCGATCGATGGCTTGTCAGGTAGCGGGAGCGCCATTCTTTCCCTGGAGGCCACCTCGACCGGCGGACCTGAACCGTCGCCGAGCACGTTCCAAAGCGCTACACCTCCGGCGATCAGGATCAGCGCCGTCGCCGCGACTGTCAGCCGGCGCCATTCGATATGATGTTTGCGTTTTGCTGGAACTGCTCAGGACGCGGCGCGTGTCCGCGGGCTCACCCGATACAGGCGAACAGGTTTTTCGATGTTCTTGAGTTGTTGTTCACCCAAAAACTCGAACTCAAAATCCAGCTTTCTCTCGACCTGATCGAATGCCGTTCCAGAAATCAGGACGCCCCCGGGTTCGGCCAGTCCTTCCAGTCTCGCCGCGACATTCACGCCGTCGCCATAGATGTCCTGCCCTTCGACAATCACATCGCCAAGGTTTACGCCAATGCGGAATTCGAGCTGTCTTTCCTTCGGCAGTTCGGCGTTGCACTCCGCCATAGTCCGCTGGATTTCGACGGCGCAACCGACCGCGTCGACCACGCTGGAGAATTCTATCAGCGCGCCGTCGCCCATGAGCTTCACGATGCGCCCCTTATGAGCGGTGATCTTCGGATCGATCAGGTTCTCGCGGGTGCTCTTCAGGCGCGCGAGGGTATCCGCCTCATCGGCTTCCATAAGGCGGCTGTAGCCAACGATGTCAGCGGCAAATATCGCCGCAAGCCTGCGCTCCATGGAGGTTTTCCGGCGCTGGGCAACTGCTTCCATGATCATAGAGTATCGCTTCGGAGCCTAGTGCTGCTCTGGTCGGCTTTGGGTCAGGAACGCTGGTTGGGGTGAGCGTCGGCCATCGGCAGCGAAATGGGCTGATGAAGGTCACCGATGGGTCATGGGCGTGAATTCGGCCGGTCGCGAACGACCTTCGCCAAGGAATCATCTTCCGCGCTTCCGCACCGGCGCTGAGTGTCAGATTTTCCACTAGAACCACATATCGCGCACGCGGCGACCATCGCGCGGCAGGTCCTCGAACTTATGGAGACCATCGAAATGGTCGATTAGAAGGTCGGCGACGGTGTCTGGCGGCGCAAGCCTCCCATTGACGGCGATCCGAGTGCGACCGGCGGCACTTGATCGCAAGCCACGCCAGGCCAGAACGCTGGCGCATGTCGGACAGAACAGAATCTCGAGCGACGGAGCATCCTTTCCGGCACGCGTATAAGAAATTGTCGGTCCCGCAATGCGGATGCGTTCGTCAACATAATCGTAAGCCCAAAGCGCGCCATAGCGGCGGCAAAGCGTGCAATTGCAGGCTGTGATCGAGCCGCGATCGCCCTCCAACGTCCAGTGGGCCGCGCCACAATGGGAGGTTCCGGTCAGCATTCGTCCTCCTTCACGTTCTGGCAGCAAATCGGCATATCGTTCCCAACAGTGTGCCGGACGTGGTGCGATATTCAACAAGTTGTGGCGCAGCCTGATGCGCTCGCCGCTTTCGCAAGATGTTCGTTGTCTTCCCCAATATCCTTGCCTTCGTGACAGGCTTTCGCCATGAAGGCCGATGAACTCCCCTTTGCCAGCCAGCACACGCCAGCGGCTCGACGAACTTCTCGTCGCGCGCGGCCTGTTCCCCAGCCGCTCTCGCGCCCGCGACGCGATCGAGCGCGGTACCGTGACGGTCGATGGCGTCATCGCCCGCAAACCCGGCCAGACCGTCCTGGCTGATTGCCTCATAGCCGTTGATGATCCGGCGCAGGGTTACGTGTCGCGTGCTGCGCTGAAGCTGATCGCCGGGCTCGATCATTTCGGTCTCGATCCAGCCGGCAGCGAAGCGCTCGACGTCGGCGCCTCGACCGGAGGCTTCACTCAAGTGCTGCTCGAACGCGGCGCAGCCCATGTCACGGCGATCGATGTCGGGCATGGCCAGATACATCCGGATATCGCTGGCGATCCGCGTGTGACGGTGATCGAGGGATTGAACGCCCGTGATCTTTCGGCCGCCGATCTCGCCGACCGCATTCCGGATTTTATCGTCTCCGATGTCAGCTTCATCTCGTTGAAACTGGCGCTGCCGCCGGCGCTCGCCATTGCCAGGAGCGGCGCCAGAGCAATATTTCTGGTCAAGCCGCAATTCGAGGCGGGCCGCGAGGCGATCGGCAAGGGCGGCTTGCTGAAAGATCCATACGATGCCGCGCGGGTTGCCGGCCTGCTGCAGGATTGGCTCGACGGCGTCCCCGGCTGGCGCTCGCTGGGACTGCATCTGTCGCCGATCGAAGGTGGCGATGGCAACCGCGAGTTCCTGCTCGCCGGGATCAAGGATGCCGGAGTGAAGAAGGGCGGGATTGGAAGCCGATGAACGCGCGCTTCACGATCACCAGGCTGGGCTCCCAGGGCGACGGCGTCGCCGAGACCGAAACCGGCGAGCTTTTCATTCCGTTCACGCTGCCCGGTGAAACCGTCGCCGCCGCGCGTGAAAGGGATCGCGCCACGCTGATATCGGTGTTGGAGGCTTCGCCGCTTCGCATCGACCCTGCCTGTCGGCATTTCACCGAATGCGGCGGCTGCGCCATCCAGCATCTTGAAGCCGAGGCCTATCATCGGTGGAAGCGCGACAAGGTTGCGCATGCGCTCAATAGCAAGGGTATCACTTGCGAAATTGACGCGCTGGTTCCGTGCGCGCCGCAGACGCGCCGGCGCGTCGTGTACACCGCCCGGCGCAGCGAGGCCGGCATGCTGCTCGGCTTCGTTCGGGCGCTGTCGTCCGAAATCATTTCCATCGAAGAATGCCCGATCTCGCTGCCCGAGATCGTTGCAAAGCTCGACCGGCTGAGAGCACTTGCCGAACTGGTTTGCGCTACGACGAAATCGTTCCGCATGACGGTCACGGCGACCGGTTCCGGCCTTGATGTCGCGGTTCACGAATCCGGCAAGCTTGGCGAAAACCAGCGCCGTGTCGCCTCCAATTTCGTCATCGCTCAGGGGCTGGCAAGGCTTTCGATCGATGGCGAGATCATCATTGAGCCCAAAAAGCCGGTTGTCACGTTCGGTGGCGTCGCTGTCGCGGTGCCGCCGGGCGCCTTCCTGCAGGCCACCGAGGCCGCCGAGCAGACGATGGCGGACATCGTCGGCCGGCACCTCGCGCGCGCCAAAAAGGTCGCCGATCTCTTCGCCGGCTGCGGCAGCTTTGCGCTACGTCTCGCAGCGAAGTCGGAAATTCATGCGGTGGAGGGCGACGCGGCAGCGCTTTCGGCGCTTGACCGGGCGTTCCGTTTCGCCAGCGGTCTCAAGCGGGTGACTAGCGAGCGCCGCGACCTGTTCCGGCGGCCGCTCACTTTCAAGGAGCTGAATGCCTTCGATGGCGTCGTTTTCGATCCGCCCCGCGCTGGCGCCGAGGACCAGTCGAAGCAGATCGCTCGCTCCGACGTGCCGTTTGTCGCTGCGGTTTCCTGCAATCCGGTGACGCTGGCGCGCGACCTGCGCATCCTCATGGATGGTGGCTATGCTCTGAAAAGCGTGACGCCGATCGACCAGTTCCTGTGGTCGCAGCACATCGAGGCTGTCGCGCTATTGGAGAAGCCGAAGCGAAGGCGATAGGCTGGCAGGAATGCAGGTTGGCATCCGTTGAGCTTGAATTGCGCCTCGATTGAGCATATTTTGATGAGGTGTTGTCAAAACGAGGTAGGAAATCGCCATGGCAGTAGCCCTCGACATTCCAGCGTCGCGCTTCGGCGAGGAGCGCACGCCGTTTCTCTCGGCAAGGCGGGTCGCCGAACTGCTCGGCGTCAATCTGACCGAACTGGCGGGCCTGATCGGCGTCGCGCGCAACACGCTTGCCGCCAAGACCGGCGCGCGCAAGGTCGACGCCGCATTGAGTCCGATTGTCCGTATCCTGGCGATGGCAGGCGAGATGGCCGGCGATGAACAGCGTGCGGCGATCTGGTTCAAGCATCAGCCAATCCCCGGCTGGGCGGGAAAGACCGCCTACGATCTCGTTCGAGAGGGCAAAACGGACAAGGTGCTTGCCTATCTGGAGGCAGTCCGCTCCGGCATCTATGCCTGAAACGAGGCTCAGCCTATGGCGTGCCTTCGTACCCCGTTGGGCGCATCTGCCGCTTTCCGGCGAAGGAGCGGCCCGCTTTGGCGGTCGTTGGAATCCGGTAGGCACGCCGACGATCTATGCCGCGCGGGAATTGTCCACGGCTTGGGCGGAGTACAATCAGGGCTTTGTCCAGCATCCGGCGCTGATTGCGCAGCTCGAACTTTCAGGCGCGCGGCTGGCCGATCTGACGGACGCTGACGTGCTGACCAAGCTCGGCGTGACGGCAGACATTCACCGATGTGAATGGCGCGACATCATGGATCAAGGCTCGGTCCCTGAGACGCACACGCTGAGAGATCGCCTGCTTGCCGATGGGCAGCATGGCGTGATCTACCCCTCCTTCATGTCGCCGGGCGGCACATGCGTCGCGCTGTGGCAGTGGAACGAGAGCAACGCACCCCGTCTGAAGGTCATCGATCCCGACCATCGCTTGCCGAAAACCCCAGCTTCGTGGCTGTAGGGCAGTTCGAACCTGACCGGGAGACGGCTATGCTTCTTGCACGCCCTCATATCCGGCCGCCTTTGCGGCCTTGACGAACTTTCGGTCAAAAGTCACGAAGCCGGCGCAGTGAGCGGACTTGCCCAGATGCAGAGCATCAGCGAAATCGAATCCCTTTTCCGAGAGGTCGAGCGCGGACGACACGACCGCTCCGTCTTCCACCTCCACCGTGGGGAGCCCACTAAATGCCCGTAGCGTGCGGGCGATTTCGAGCGGCGCAAAACCATAGGCGCTGCGCAACACCCACTCGATCTCCAAGATCACCGTGACGCCGACAAAGACCGGTTGGCCGTCGATCAGCGCCCGGGCGCGGGGAGACTGCTTGGGATGAT
This sequence comes from Mesorhizobium sp. M1312, assembly GCF_040318115.1. Taxonomy (NCBI): domain Bacteria; kingdom Pseudomonadati; phylum Pseudomonadota; class Alphaproteobacteria; order Hyphomicrobiales; family Phyllobacteriaceae; genus Mesorhizobium; species Mesorhizobium sp. M1312. The sequence goes on from NZ_JAMYLQ010000040.1 coordinate 6,005, forward strand.
CGCCCGTCAGGTAACGGACGATGAGGTTGGTATCAATCGCGAGCATGCCGTCGCCGCGCTTCGGCGAGCACACCCGCGTCCATTTCTTCCAATGTCTTCGCCCTACCTTTATGGGGCAAGGATCCAAACACGTCTTCTGGCCGCGTCTCGGCGAAGACCGGCGCAGGCTTCAGTAGCACGCCCTCCGGAATATCTTCGACTAGAAGGCGTGTGCCGGCGCCCCATTCCCTTCGTTTCCGGATCGCGCTGGGCAGGATGACCTGCCCCTTCGTCGAAACAGTGGTTGTGAGCTTTTCTGAAGCAGCCATAACGGCTTATCCTCTAGTGTAAGACGATCGTAAGATAGCTGGAGATCGCGCCGACTTCAAGGCTCTGAAGCCGAGACTGTGATGTTTAGCCGGCATCTGCAGGAGTGCGTCCCACGAAGACGGGCATGACTTCGGTGCCACTTGTGGACGTCTATCAATCACAGCACCTGGAAAGGTGACTCTGGCGGTTGCCGCTACCCCTACAGTCACTTGCCGAGGTGGGCGGCAGCGGCGGAGAGGGCCGGTTTTTCGCGACCCCAATAGCTGGCGCGCCGATCTCAGACCCTTGTGCCGCCGACCGTCATCTGGTTCATCCTGAGATGCGGCTGGCCGACGCCGACTGGCACGCCCTGGCCGGCCTTGCCGCACATGCCGATGCCAGAGTCGAGCTTCATGTCGTTGCCGATCATCGAAACTCGATGCATGGCATCGGGCCCATTGCCGATCAGCATGGCGCCCTTGATCGGCTGCGTCACCTTGCCGTTCTCGATCATGTAGGCCTCCGTGCAGCCGAACACGAATTTGCCCGAGGTGATGTCGACCTGGCCGCCGCCGAAGGAGACGGCATAGATGCCGTTCTTGACCGAGGCGATGATTTCGTCCGGCTCCATGTCGCCTGACGTCATGTAGGTGTTGGTCATGCGCGGCATCGGCTGGTGGGCGTAGCCTTCGCGCCTTCCGTTGCCGGTGGCGTTCATGCCCATCAGCCGGGCGTTCTGGCGGTCCTGCATGTAGCCGACAAGCTTGCCGTCGTCGATCAGCACGTTGCGCGCCGACGGCGTGCCTTCGTCATCGACGGTCAGCGAGCCGCGCCGTTCGGCGATGGTGCCGTCGTCGACGACGGTGACACCTTTCGCTGCCACCTGCTGGCCCATCAGCCCGGCGAAGGCCGATGTTTTCTTGCGGTTGAAGTCGCCTTCCAGCCCGTGGCCGACGGCCTCGTGCAGCATCACGCCCGGCCAGCCGCTGGACAGCACGATGTCGAAGGTGCCGGCCGGCGCCGGGATGGCCTCGAGATTGACCAGCGCTTGCCGCAGCGCTTCCTTAGCGGCGTGCTTCCAGCTCTCCTCGACCAGGAATTCGCCAAAGCCTTTGCGTCCGCCCATGCCGTAGGAGCCGCTCTCCTGGCGGTCGCCATTGCCGACCACCACCGACACGTTGATCCTGACCAGCGGGCGAATGTCGCGCACCATCTGGCCGTCGGCCCGCACGATCTCGACATGCTGCCAGGAGGCGGCGAGCGATGCCGTCACCTGTCGCACCCGCGGATCCTCGGCTCGCAGCCACGCATCGATTTCCTGAAGGAGTTTGGCCTTGGCCTCGAAGGAGGGCGAGGGGATCGGGTTCTCGTCGCCGTAGAGATGGCGGTTGGTGCGGGCGGGAGCCGCAGCAAGCGTGCCGGAGTAGCCGCTCTTGACCGTTGATACGGCGTCGGCCGCGCGCAGCAGCGATGCTTCCGAAAGGTCGCTGGAATGCGCGTAGCCACTCGCTTCGCCAGCGACCGCGCGCAGGCCAAAGCCTTGGTCAGTGTTGAAATTGGCGGTCTTCAGCCGGCCATTGTCGAACATCAGCGCTTCGCTCTCGCTGTATTCGAGGAACAGCTCGCCGTCGTCGGCGCCGTTGATGGTCTCGGCGACGATCTGTTTGATGCGATCGTCGGAAATGTCGAATTGGCCGATGAGGCTGTTCATGGCAGGTCCGTCCGTGGAAAGAGATTGTCCTCACGATGTAGGCGCGAAGGTGCGCCCAGACAATCGGCAATGACCATTGTCATCGCTAAAGGCCGGTCACAATCTCTTTTCGTTGGTAGGATTTTAGATTCTGACCGGATCAAGGCAGGGCGGCGAAACCGTCGGCGAAACCCTTGAGCTCGACTGGAATGCCGATGCCTTCCTCCGGCGTCTGGAAGACGATGAAGGTGGCTGACGTTCCGGTCTTCAGCGTGTCGAGCAGCGGCTTTTCGAGAATGACCTCGGCATAGCAGCCGTCCTGGAAGCAGCGCACGAAATAGGCGCGGCCGATATCCTTGCCGTCGACATTGAGGCCGAGCCCGTTGGGCAGCAGCACGCCGAGCGGCGCCAGCACGCGCAGGATTTCGGCCTTGTTATCGGCGGTGCGCAGCACGACGACGGAAAGCCCCATCTCGGGACGGTCCTCGGCGACGACGTTCTGCATCATCACGCATTGTTCTGATTTGGCGCCGGCCGGAGTGTCGCAGATGATCGACCACGCGCCATGCGTCGACCGCACCTTGCCGCTTGGCTGTGCGGCATTGGCCTGGCCGATGCCAAACAAGCCAACGCCAGAGAGGGCAACGCCAGACACGGCAGCGACAAGGATGACCTTCGCCAAGCTTCTCGAAAGCGCGAGTCTCGAAAGCCCAAGTCTCCAAAGCCAAGAGTTCATGACGGGCTCCATTGCGAATCACGGCACTTTAAGCCGCGCCAAGGGATGAGACCACTGCCGGCCTGCCTCGACCAAGGCAATTGTGCGCTTTTCCGTGCCAAATTCGCCCGAATTGCGACCGGCCGGCGCATTTTGCCAGGACACTCCGCCGCTCGGGCTTCCGCGATCCGCCACCGCCGCGGCCGCCGCCGAAATGCGCAGCCGCGCTTGCGCGCAAAAATGCCGCACGGTTTCCTCCGCTCCTTTCTTGCAGAGGCAAATAGAGTATGGTTTGAACCAGCCTCGGGACTGTCCGGGATTCCCGTCCCGGCGTCGTTCGATATTCTTGCGGTCCGATCGCGAGGAACTGGGAGATAATGACGGCAATGAGAAAATTCCTAGCAGGCGCCAAATTTCTGACAAGCGCTTGGGCTGCCGCCACACTGTTCACTGGTGCATCCGCCCACGCGGCCCAGCCTTCGCCGTGGGAGGTGACCTTCCAGCCCGCCGCCACCGACATGATGCGGCAGATCGCCTGGTTCGAGCACTATACGCTGTGGTTCATCGTACCGATCACGCTCTTCGTGCTCGCCCTTATCGCCTATTGCATCTTGAAGTTCCGCGCGAGCATCAACCCGATCCCGTCGCGCACCAGCCACAACACGCTGATCGAGGTGATCTGGACGGTTGGGCCGGTCGTCGTCCTGCTTATGCTCGCCATCCCCTCGTTCCAGCTTTTGACCGCGCAATACACACCGCCGGAGGAAGCCAAGTTGACCGTTAAAGCGACGGGAAACCAGTGGAACTGGGACTACGAATACCAGACCGAAAACACGCTTTCCTTCAACTCCGCGATCCTGGCGGATTCTGACCGCGCGGCGGCCGGTAAGGAGGATCGCGGCGTTTATCCGCGCCTGCTCGCCGTCGACAACGAGATGGTGGTGCCGGTCAACACCATGACCCGAGTGCTGGTGACGGCGGCGGACGTGATCCACGCCTTTGCCATGCCGTCCTTCGGCATCAAGACCGACGCGGTTCCGGGCCGTATCAACGAGGTCTGGTTCAAGGCGGAAAAGGAAGGCCTCTATTACGGCCAGTGTTCGGAGCTCTGCGGCAAGGACCACGCCTTCATGCCGATCGCAATCCGCGTCGTCTCCGACGCCCAGTACAAGACCTGGCTGGCGGCAGCCGGCACCGACCTTCCCGGCGCCAACAAGGCGCTGATGGCCGAGGTCGACGGCAAAGACAAGGTAGCGGCCGCCGGCAACTGATGCCGCGACCAGAAAAGATCAGGGAACGGAGCCGAACATGGCAGACGCTGCAGCTCACGACCACGACCACAAGCCGTATCATGGCTGGGTCCGGTGGGTGTATTCGACCAACCACAAGGACATCGGTACGCTCTATCTGATCTTCGCGATCATGGCGGGCTGCGTCGGCGGTGCCCTTTCAGTCGTCATGCGCATGGAACTGCAGGAGCCGGGGATCCAGATTTTCACCGGCCTGGCGCAGATGGTCTACGGCTTGAATGCCGACGCCGCGCTCGACGGCGGCAAGAGCATGTACAACGCCTTTACCACCGCGCATGCGCTGATCATGATCTTCTTCATGGTCATGCCGGCGCTGATCGGCGGCTTCGCCAACTGGATGGTGCCGATCATGATCGGCGCGCCCGACATGGCTTTCCCGCGCATGAACAACGTTTCGTTCTGGTTGCTGCCACCGGCTTTCATCCTGCTGATCATTTCGGCCTTCGTGCCGAGCGCGCCTGGCGCCTACGGCGTCGGCGGCGGCTGGACGATCTATCCGCCGCTATCGACATCGGGCCAGCCGGGACCGGCGATGGACCTTGCAATCCTGTCGCTGCACATCGCCGGCGCCTCATCGATCCTCGGCGCCATCAATTTCATCACCACCATCTTCAACATGCGCGCACCCGGCATGACGCTGCACAAGATGCCGCTGTTCGCCTGGTCCGTGCTGATCACCGCTTTCCTGCTGCTGTTGTCGCTTCCGGTTCTGGCCGGTGGCATCACCATGCTTTTGACCGATCGCAACTTCGGCACCACCTTCTTCGCGCCGGACGGCGGCGGCGATCCGATCCTGTTCCAGCACCTGTTCTGGTTCTTCGGGCACCCGGAAGTCTACATCCTGATCCTGCCGGGCTTCGGCATCGTCAGCCACATCGTCTCGACCTTCTCGAAGAAGCCCATCTTCGGCTACCTCGGCATGGCCTATGCCATGGTCGCGATCGGTGCGGTCGGCTTCATCGTCTGGGCGCACCACATGTACACGACCGGCCTGTCGCTCGACACGCAGCGTTATTTCGTCTTCGCCACGATGGTTATCGCGGTGCCGACGGGCGTGAAGATATTCTCGTGGATCGCCACCATGTGGGGCGGGTCGATCTCGCTCAAGACCCCGATGCTGTGGGCGATCGGCTTCATCTTCCTATTCACCGTCGGCGGCGTTACCGGCGTCCAGCTTGCCAATGCCGGTCTCGACCGCCCGCTGCACGACACCTACTACGTGGTCGCGCATTTCCATTATGTGCTGTCGCTGGGCGCGGTCTTTGCCATCTTCGCCGGCTGGTACTACTGGTTCCCGAAGATGACCGGCTACATGTATTCGCCGGTGATCGCCAACACCCACTTCTGGGTCACCTTCGTCGGCGTCAATCTCGTCTTCTTCCCGCAGCATTTCCTCGGCCTCTCCGGCATGCCGCGCCGCTACATCGACTATCCGGATGCGTTTGCCGGCTGGAACATGGTGTCGTCCTACGGCTCGTATATTTCCGCCGTCGGCGTGGTCATCTTCCTCTACGGCGTGTTCGAGGCGTTCCAGAAGAAGCGGGTTGCCGGCGCCAACCCATGGGGCGAGGGTGCGACGACGCTCGAATGGCAGCTGCCTTCGCCGCCGCCCTTCCACCAGTGGGAACAGTTGCCGAAGATCAAATAGGCTTCTGCCTGGGCGAATACGGAACCGCCGGTCCGCTCGGCGGTTTTGGCCAACGGAATGATGGACTTTAAGTACGCATGGCCCTTGTCGACGACACATTGACTGACGAACCGGGCTTTCGCATGTCGGAAGCGACGGCGGACGATTTCTTCGCCCTGTTGAAGCCGCGCGTTATGTCGCTGGTGGTGTTCACCGCTTTTGTCGGCCTGGTCGCGGCACCTGTGACCATCAATCCGCTGCTGGCGGTGATTGCTATCCTGGCTATCGCCATTGGTGCTGGCGCGTCCGGCGCGCTCAACATGTGGTATGACGCCGATATCGATGCAGTGATGACCAGGACCGCCGGTCGTCCGGTGCCGGCCGGCCGCATCCGGCCAGGCGAGGCGCTGAGTTTCGGCCTGGTGCTGTCGGTGCTGTCGGTGATGACGCTAGGCGTGCTGGTCAACTGGCTGTCGGCGACGCTGCTGGCCTTCACCATCTTCTTCTATGCGGTTGTCTACACGATGTGGCTGAAGCGCTGGACGCCGCAGAACATTGTTATCGGCGGTGCAGCCGGCGCCATTCCGCCGGTGATCGGCTGGGCCGCAGTGACCGGAACGGTCAGCCTGGAAAGCGTCGTCCTGTTCCTGATCATCTTTTTGTGGACGCCGCCGCATTTCTGGGCGCTCGCTCTCTTCAAGTCCGAGGACTATGCCAGGGCCGGCATTCCGATGATGCCGAATGTCGCCGGCCAGGCTTCGACCCGACGCCAGATCTTTGCCTACGCGCTGATCCTTGCGCCGGTTGGCGTGCTGCCATGGGCGCTCGGATTCACCACGCCAGCCTATGGCATCGCTGCGGTGCTGCTTGGCGCCGGCTTCGTCTGGTATGCGTGGAAGGTGCTGCAGATGGCGGACGACGACCATGTGATGAAGCCGGCTAAGGCATTGTTCGGTTACTCGCTGCTCTACCTCTTCGCCATCTTCGCCATCTATCTTGCCGACTGCGTTGTCGGGCGCGCGCTGGCGGGCGGAGCATGACCATGGCCGACAAGAAGCTTGAACTCGTCACGCTGACCGAGCGCCAGCAGAAGGCTCGGCGCAACCGCTCGGTAGCCATCGGCCTGGCGCTGGCGGTGCTTGTCGTCATCTTCTATATCGCGACCGTCGTGAAGTTCGGTCACAACCTCACCGGAACGATGTGAGGCTTAAGATGAACCGCCAAACAGTGACCCAACCTCAAAAGAAGAACACCAACCGCATCGTCGCCGGCGTCTGCATCGCCTTTTTTGGCGGCATGATCGGCATGGCCTATGCGGCGGTGCCGCTCTACGCGATGTTCTGCCAGGCGACCGGTTACGGCGGCACCGTGAAACGCGCAACGCAGCAATATGCCGACCGCGTGCTCGACCGCGATATCACCATTCGTTTCGATGCCAACACTGCCGGCGTGCCCTGGCAGTTCGAGCCTGTCGCCCGCTCGGTCACCATCAAGATAGGCGAGACGGCGCAGGCGCATTATAGCGCGACCAACAAGTTCGTCCGCGCAACCACCGCCCGCGCGACCTTCAACGTGCAACCGGAACTGGCGGGATCTTATTTCAACAAGGTCGAGTGCTTCTGCTTTAACGACACAACGTTGAAGCCTGGCGAGACGCTGGACATGCCGGTCGTGTTCTATGTAGATCCCGACATCGTCAATGCGCCGGAACTGAAGGACCTGAAGACGATTACCCTGTCCTACACGATGTTCCCGGTCGAGAAGAACGAGAAGAACAAACCGGTCGCGTCGTCGGCGCCGGCCGAAGGCACAAGCAACAAAGTTTCACATACCGAACGAAGCCTCGGGGGTTGATATGGCAGACGCGCACGCAAAACCACAACATGACTACCATCTCGTCGACCCGAGCCCGTGGCCGTTCCTAGGCTCAGTCGGCGCACTGGTCACCGCGATCGGCGGCGTCTGTTACATGCAGTATCTCAAGGGCGGCGATTTCCCGATCTTCGGCTTCAACATCGCCAATCCCTGGCTGTTCTACATCGGCCTCTTGATCGTCATCTACACCATGTACGCCTGGTGGTCGGACACCATCAAGGAAGCGCATGAAGGCCACCACACGCGTGTCGTGTCGCTGCATCTGCGCTACGGCATGATCATGTTCATCGCTTCGGAGGTGATGTTCTTCGTCGCCTGGTTCTGGGCTTTCTTCGACGCCAGCCTGTTTCCCGGCGAGGCACAGCAATACGCCCGCGCCGCCTTCACCGGTGGTGTCTGGCCGCCGAAGGGCCTCGAGGTCCTCGACCCCTTCCACCTGCCGCTCTACAACACCGTCATTCTGCTTCTGTCGGGCACTACGGTGACCTGGGCGCACCACGCGCTCATTCATGGCGACCGCAAGGGGCTGATCAACGGCCTGGTTCTGACCGTCGGTCTCGGCATGCTGTTCACCATGGTACAAGCTTACGAGTACATGCACGCGCCGTTCGGCTTCAGGGATTCGATCTACGGCGCCACCTTCTTCATGGCGACCGGCTTCCATGGCTTCCACGTCATCATCGGCACCATCTTCCTATTGGTCTGTCTGGTCCGCGCGATGAAGGGCGATTTCACGCCCAAGCAGCATTTCGGCTTCGAGGCGGCCGCCTGGTACTGGCACTTCGTCGACGTGGTGTGGCTGTTCCTGTTCGCGTCGATCTATGTCTGGGCCTCGAGCGGCGCGGTGATCGAAGGTCACTGAAATCTTCTTCAGGAAATCGATGAGGCGGCTGCGGCGACGTGGCCGCCTTATCTTTTGGGGTGAAGGGCACTAAGGTATCGCAATGAGCGACGATAAGGCGATCTGGCCACCGATCGATCCGATTTCGGCCGGCCTGCACGGCCGCTGCCCGCGCTGTGGCGAGGGACGGCTGTTTTTCGGTTTTCTCACCGTCGGCAAACGTTGCGCCCATTGCGGCCTCGACTATTCCTACGCCGATGCCGGCGACGGGCCGGCGGTGTTCGTCATTCTGATCATCGGCTTCATCCTCGTCGGGCTGGCGCTGTGGATGGAGGTGACGCTGAACCCGCCGCTCTGGCTGCATCTCGTGTTGTGGATACCGCCGGCGCTGGTGCTTTGCCTGGGCGCGCTCAGGCTGATCAAGGGGGTGCTCTTGACGCTGCAATACCGCAGCAAGGCGGCAGAGGGCAGGCTGGACCTCGGCCAATGAGCACGACATCGGGTTCAGTCAAAGGCCGTTCGCGGCCGAAGACGGCATTGCTGCTTGGCCTCGGCCTCGTGCTGTTCTTCATCCTTCTGGCGCTCGGCACCTGGCAGGTCCAGCGCCTGTACTGGAAAGAGGGTCTTCTCCAGACCATCGGCCAGCGCACGCATTCCGCACCTGTGCCGTTGGCCGAGGTCGAAAAGCGGTTCGCCGCCACCGGCGATGTGGATTACACGCCGGTGACGGCATCAGGCACATTCCTGCATCAAGGCGAGCGACATTTCTTCGCGACTTGGGAGGGCCAGTCCGGTTTCGATGTCTTCACACCATTGCATCTGGAGGACGGCCGCTTCGTCCTGATCAATCGCGGCTTCGTACCGTACGATCTCAAGGACGCGGCCAAGCGCCCGCAAAGCCAGGGTGCGGGCCAGGTAACGGTGACGGGGCTCGCCCGCAATCCGCTGCCGGCAAAGCCCTCGATGATGCTTCCCGACAATGATCCGCAAAAGAACATCTTCTACTGGAAGGATCGCGATGCCATGGCGGCCAGCGCTGGTCTGCCGGCCGGCACGGGGCTGGTGCCATTCTTCATCGACGCCGACGCCACGCCGAACCCGGGTGGGCTGCCGGTCGGCGGCGTGACCGTCATCGACCTGCCGAACAACCATCTGCAATACGCCGTAACCTGGTACGGCCTTGCCGCTGCCCTTGCCGGCGTCCTCATCTTCATGCTTCGCCACCCGCCGAAAGACGCATCGGCCCGAAAATCGGAATCGATTTTCGGAAAGCACGAGGCGTAGATTAAAAGTGTTAGAGCGTACTTTGTGCGTCCATACGGACGCACGTCGCTCTAATGATCGCCACCGGCGCTCTTGACAGGGTAGGGGTGCGCACCTCATTTCGCGCCTTGAGTTCAAGACTTGAGTTCACGCTACGACCAACCGGCCGGGAATCATGCTTCACACGACCACAAAGCCGCCGCTGACGATAAGGCTCTGCCAGCCCAGGGGCTTCTGCGCCGGCGTCGACCGCGCCATCCAGATTGTCGTGCTGGCGCTGAAGAAATACGGCGCGCCGGTCTATGTCCGCCATGAGATCGTACACAATCGCTACGTCGTCGAGGGCCTGCAAAGCCTCGGTGCGGTGTTCATCGAGGAGCTCTCCGAGATACCGGCGGAGCATCGCCAGAGCCCGGTCGTCTTTTCGGCGCATGGCGTGCCGAAGTCGGTGCCGGCGGACGCCCAGGCGCGTAACCTCTTCTATCTCGACGCCACCTGCCCGCTGGTTTCGAAGGTCCACAAGCAGGCGATGCGCCATCAGCGGCTGGGCCGCCACGTACTTCTGATCGGCCATGCCGGCCACCCGGAAGTGATCGGCACGATGGGGCAATTGCCGGACGGCGCCGTCACCCTGATCGAGACCGAAGCCGACGCCGCGAAATTGGTGCCTGCCGACCCGCAGGCACTCGGTTTCGTCACCCAGACGACGCTCTCGGTCGAGGACACCGCCGGCATCATCCGCGTGCTTAAGGATCGTTTTCCCGATTTGCATGCGGCGGCGGCGGAATCGATCTGCTATGCCACCACTAACCGCCAGGAAGCGGTCAAGGAGACCGCCGCCGGTGCCGATCTCTTCCTGATCGTCGGCGCCCCCAATTCCTCCAATTCGCGGCGTCTTGTCGAAGTGGCCGAACGCGCCGGGGCCTCAATGTCACTCCTAGTACAGCGCGCCTCCGAAATTCCGTGGACAGATATCGCCGGCATCTCGACGCTCGGTCTGTCGGCAGGCGCGTCGGCGCCGGAAATCATCGTCGACGAGATCATCGATGCATTCCGGCAGCGCTTCAACGTGACGATCGAGCTGGCGGTGACGGCGACGGAGACCGAGGATTTTCCGGTGATGCGGGTCCTGCGCGACGTCGAACTGACGGCGGCCGACATGGCCTTCGTCAACGGAGCCGCGTGAAGAGCCCATGGCGGTCTACACCGACGTCAACGAAGGCGAGCTCGGCGCGTTCCTGAAGGCCTATCCGGTCGGCGATCTCCTATCCTACAAGGGCATCGCAGAAGGCACCGAGAACTCGAATTTCCTGCTGCACACGACCAGCGGCTCCTACATCCTGACGCTCTACGAAAAGCGCGTCGACAAGGCCGACCTGCCGTTCTTCCTCGGCCTCATGGGTCACCTTGCGAGGAAGGGCATTTCCTGCCCGCTTCCGGTGACGGCGCATGATGGCGACGTCATCGGAACACTTGCCGGCCGGCCGGCGGTCATCATCACCTTCCTCGAAGGCCTTTCGCTGCGGCGGCCGACATCAGCGCATTGCGGCGAGGTCGGCAAGGCGCTGGCGGCACTGCATCTTGCCGGCGCCGACTTTCCAATGACCCGTCCGAATGCTCTTGCCATCGATGGCTGGCGCAAGCTGTGGAGCGCCGCTCGCCCTCGCGCCGACGAGGTCGAGCCGGAATTGGCGGCCGAGGTCGATGCCGACTTCGCCGATTTCGAGCGGAACTGGCCCAAAGACCTGCCGGAGGGCATCATCCATGCCGATCTTTTCCCCGACAATGTGTTCTTCCTCGGCGAGAAATTGTCCGGGCTGATCGACTTCTATTTCGCCTGCAACGATCTCTACGCCTACGATGTCGCGACCTGCCTCAACGCCTGGTGCTTCGAGAAGGATTTTTCCTTCAACCTGACCAAGGGCACGGCGCTGCTTGCCGGCTACCAGAGCGTGCGGCCCTTGAGCGGCGACGAGAAAGCCGCGCTGCCTATCCTGGCACGCGGCTCGGCACTGCGTTTTATGCTGACCCGGCTTTACGACTGGCTGACCGTTGCCAACGGCGGGCTGGTCATCAAACGCGATCCGACCGAATACATCCGCAGGATGCGTTTCCATCGGGCGATCAAATCTCCTTCCGAATATGGACTGACATGACCAAGCGCGTTGAAATCTTCACCGATGGTGCCTGTTCGGGCAATCCGGGGCCTGGCGGCTGGGGGGCGGTCCTGCGCTTCAACGGCGTCACGAAGGAACTGTCGGGCGGCGAGGCTGCTACCACCAACAACCGCATGGAACTTTTGGCCGCCATCTCGGCGCTCAATGCGCTGAAGGAACCCTGTGCCGTCGATCTTTATACCGACAGCAACTATGTCAAGGACGGCATTTTCAGCTGGATCGACGGCTGGAAGCGCAACGGCTGGAAGACCGCCGCCAGGCAACCGGTGAAGAATGCCGAACTGTGGCAGGCACTCGACGAGGCGCGCAACCGTCATCAGGTCGTCTGGCACTGGGTCAAGGGCCATGCCGGCCATCCAGAGAATGAGCGTGCCGACGAGCTGGCGCGGCTCGGCATGGCGCCGTTCAAGAACAAGACGGCTAGGCCCGCGCCCGTTTCGGCCAAGGAAAACGGCCAAGCCAGGCAGCCGGCAGCCAAGAAAGTGCGCCGCTCGACCCAGAGCTACTAACCAGTCTGGTCCGCCGTATTCAGCGGATCAGCAGCGCCGTGCCGAAAAGTCCGAGCGCGAACACAGCATGCGAGACGAGGTTGAGGGCGCGGATCTGCATAGGGTTGGGGCGCTTTGATGCGGCCCAGCCGGCGCCCATGCCGGGCGCCAGCAGGAACCAGCCGGCGCCCACGGTGACGATGCCGAGGACGAAGGCCGGCAGGAAGGTCGGCGCGGCCAGCCACGCCGCTCCCGCCAAAACGGCCAGAATGATGCCGTAGACGATGCCGACAAAATAGTGGAAGGCCCAGCCGAGCGCCGATTCATGCGCGTAGGGTACTGCCTCGCCGATATCGTCGTGGAATACCTTGCCGTCCTTGATGTGCCAGACCCAGCGGCCGACCAATCCCCAGTTCGGCCGCGGCTGAGCAAACACCGTGTTCAGGAAAATCGCCCAGAGGTCCGTGAGCGCCGTGGCGCCGATGCCGATCGCCACAGCGCGCCAGAAGATATCAAACATCATTGAGGTCCCCCCAAAGCAAGGAACTCCGAAGAGCTAGCGCACGAGTCCGAAAACCGGAACCGGTTTTTGTTGGGAATCATGCGGCTCAGAAGTCTTGGAGCGTTCTTTGGCAACTTTGGCCTATGCTGTCGCCAAAACGGAAAGCTGTCCGAGAATGTGAGCCGCACCGGATTCATCAACGCCAGGCTTTGTCTCGACATTGAGCGCGGCGACCTTGCCGTCGTCGACGATCATCGAAAACCGCTTCGAACGTAGCCCCATGCCACCGCCGGAAAGGTCGGCGTCGAGACCGATCGACTTGACAAAATCGCCATTGCCGTCGGCAAGATAAAGGAGCTTGCCTTCACCGCCGCTGAAGCGGGCCCAGGCGCCCATGACGTGAACATCGTTGACGGCGACGACGGCGATGGTGTCAACGCCGCGCGCCAGGATAGCGTCGTAATTATCCAGATAGCCGGGCAGATGGTTGTTGCTGCAGGTCGGCGTGAAAGCGCCGGGAACGGCGAACAGCACCACCTTCATTCCCGAGAAGATCTCGGCCGTCGTGATCGCTTTTGCGCCGTCGGCAGTCATCGTCTTGAAGGTCGCCTGGGGCAGCTTGTCGCCAACTGCAATCATCATCGTGGTCCTCGTTTGACAAATGGAAGGGAGTGTCCTTGCGATAGCGAACTCAGCCGTTCCCCGCAACCGTCGGGAAGCTTGGAGCAAAAGGATGTTCGACCTGAACATCCTTTTGCTAGGGATCAAGGGAACGGCAGCAGGCCTTCGACCGCGCCGGCTGCAGTTGTCAGCGTGTAATAAAGTCCGCCATCTGTCGGCGTCGTCGTCGGTCTGTCGAGGATCGGCACGGAAAACACCAGCCTGCCGTCCTTTTCGCTGCGGGCCGGCACGCCGAACATGTAGTCCCGCTCACCGGCGACGAAGAAATCCGCTGCTTCGGGATTGCCCGGAAAGCTCGCCTCGACAATCAGTGTCTCGCGGTCGCCCGGCAGGATCCGGACGCCAAAATCGGGTCTTGCGGGAGCAGGCAGGGTTGCAAGAGCCGCCTTCACCAACGCGGCGTCTTCGACATTGTCCGGATCGGAGTTGGGATCCATGGTTAGCTTCGTCTGCACCGGGATGCAGATCGTCTCGCAAATGCCGAGAAAGATATCGGCATCGATGACTGCCGGCTCGTTCGTCGCCGACAGCGTGAATGTCACCGGCAGCGAAACCGGATGGTCATAGCCGGCCCATTTGCCGTAGCCGTCGTCGTGGCGCTGGGGCGGCGGAAACGAAAACGTCGCGTTAGCAATGTTGGTGCTGGCCGAGATATCGATTTGCGGCGGCACGCCCGCGTCGCCCGGATCGCGCCAGTAGGTTTTCCAGCCAGGCTTGAGCGCAATATCGAGGACGCCACGGATGCGCCCGGCTTCGTCGGGCTTGCCGCTGGTCACAAGCCGCACGTTGCCGCCTTCGCTATTGTACCAGGTCGACGAGGAGGCTGCGGCAGGGAGGCCGGTTCCACATCCAACAGCGGCGCTGAGCAGCAGGACTTTCAAGCTTTGCATGGCGGTGATTTGAGCGTCCGTTCATGGCTGCGCAATGACTTCATGGCGTCGCTGTTATCATATTTGCGTGACCTCGGGCACAGCTTTGCGTGACCTCGGGCACAGCTTTGCGTGACCTTGGGCACAGCTTTTGCGTGACCTCGGGCACAGCTTTTGCGTGACCTTAGATGCACATCCGCGACCAAATCGCGCGCGGCGCATCTTTTCGGCGCCTCAGAAACGCGTTACGCTCCTCTTCATGGACTTGTTGCGCCATAAGAAGATGGCTGCGGGACGCGGCTTTCTCGACGACCAGTTCCTGATTGCCATGCCCGGCATGAAGGACGACCGCTTCACGCGTTCCGTCATCTACATTTGCGCGCACAGCGACGAAGGCGCGATGGGCCTGGTCATCAATCAGACGCAGCAGATGCTGTTTCCGGATCTGCTCGTGCAGCTCGGCATCATGAACGAACAGGAGGCGATCCGCTTGCCCGCCCAGGCCCGCGACTTCGTCGTGCGCAACGGCGGACCAGTGGACCGCAGCCGCGGCTTTGTCCTGCATTCGGGCGACTACCGGGTGGAATCGTCGCTGGCCGTCTCCGACGACATTTGCCTGACCGCGACCGTCGACATATTGCGCGCCATTTCGTCGGGCCGTGGGCCCCGGCACGCGCTGATGGCGCTCGGCTATTCGGGCTGGGGCGCCGGTCAGCTGGAAAGCGAAATCGCCGAGAACGGTTGGCTGACCTGCCCGGCAAATGCGGAGCTTCTGTTCGATACCGACATCGAGCGCAAATACGACCGGATTCTCGCCTCGATCGGTATCGACCTCGCCCATCTCAGCCTGGCGGCCGGTCACGCCTAGTGGTGAAAACCCTATACCTGGCTGGTTACCGCCGCATTGCCGTCGCCAGCCGTTTTCCCAAATCGTAGACGAGATTCTCGAACCCTGACGTCCAGGACACGTCAGCCTCTTTCACGCGGGTTTCGACATCGCTGTATTTGCCGATGCGGGCTTCTAAGAAAGAGCGCATGCGCTGGTGAAACTGGCTGACGGTGAGCTGTTTTCCCTCGGCCTTGAAGATCGCAGTATTGAAGCGTGCCGCCTTGGGGAAGATCTTGCTGGCAGTGGCATTGGGCTTCTCATCGGCGTTCGACAGGAGCTGCGCTGCGCCCTTAGTGCCAAGGAAATGGGGTAGGTAAAGATCCCTTTCGTCCATCGCCTTCTCGATTCGGGCTTCGATGCGTTCCTTGGCCGCGAGAAGGTTCTTGGCCGCAAGTGCTGCCGACAGATAGGGATCGCGCCTGAATTCAAGGATGCGCTCTTCTTCGGCCTTGTCGTCGACGAAATGGTGTTCGCGCTTGCCCTCGGGGCGGGTCCGGATCAGTTCCGCTTCGTCGCCCAAGCCGAATTCTGCACCGTGCTTCTTCACCGCCTCGAGCCAGGTCTGGTCGAGGAATTGCATAAGACCAAGCGCCGACCCTTTAGACGGGCGATTGTTGATGTCGAAGGAGGATTCCTTCTCGGCGATCGCAAAAAGGGTGTCGGCAGGAAATTGGGTGTCCTTGGCTGCACGAAGGATTTCGCTGGCGATGTGCTGCGACACCTTGTACTCGCCGAACTCGTGCATCGACATGCCGAGGACGATCTGTTCCGCGCCTTCGGAAAGGATGGAGACGGTGCCCTTCAATGCGTCGGCCAGCGTGCGTTCTCCCTCGCGTCCAGAGGTCGATATGGTGTCTGGATCGATGATGTCGAACTCGGGCGCGGCCGAGGGGAAACTCAGAGCCGAGTACGGAACAGCAGTGGCAACTGCGGCTTCGGTCACTCCGTTGGCCAAGACTCCCGAATAGACCGGCCATGGCATGGCTGCCACTGTCGCCGCCAGGCCAAGCCCTGCGATCCTTTTCGATAAAGGC
Source organism: Mesorhizobium sp. M1312 (assembly GCF_040318115.1). Classification (NCBI taxonomy): domain Bacteria; kingdom Pseudomonadati; phylum Pseudomonadota; class Alphaproteobacteria; order Hyphomicrobiales; family Phyllobacteriaceae; genus Mesorhizobium; species Mesorhizobium sp. M1312. The sequence continues at coordinate 22,254 of NZ_JAMYLQ010000040.1, forward strand.
CGTCCGCCCGAAAGGATGACGGCTCCGCAAGCAAATAATTCAAATGTTCCTTGGAGTGACGCCAGGTCCCCCTCCGTTCCTTGTCTAGCCGCCCAGATACTTGGGGCAGGTCTATTTCCAACGTTGAGCCGTCAACGTCGAAAAAGACAAGAAGAACGGTCAGTGCTTCATTTAGCTAGTCATGGATAATGGCGGCACAATGGCCACAGTGCGGCAAAATAATTCGAAATGTAAAACAAGCGGATTTTAATCGAGGGCTACGTAGCCAATGCGTTGCTTGTGAAGCATCTCGATTGCGAGCAGGAATTTCCCTGAGGTGGTCTGCCCTCGACCGCAGCGGGGCAATCCCTTCGGTTCTCGAACAGAAGATTGTGCATGAGCAGCCATTCTCGGCACAATACTCGATCGAACGAGTTCTCCGTTGGTGAGAGTCATTTAGCCTTGGGCTGTCGCCAGATTGGTGCTGAGCTCGAAGGCCAGTCCCGACCCAATGGTGTATGGCTGCAGCACGGGCGCACTCTCGCTCACGATCGCCTCCACGACGCGCTTGCGTTCCTGATCACCCATTTCCTTGGCTAAGGAACTCATCCCGACCAGCGCCATCGTATTCAGATGCAGGAAAGGTACGCCTTCCCCGAAATGGATGGTGCGCGAAATAATCCTCGATCGGACCTCGTGGAAGCCGACGTCTCGCAGCAGCGCCTCAAGTGGAGCCGCTTCCCCGAAGCTGTACCGTTGATCGGCGATGGCGCCCAAATGGCGCTCCGCGACGCGGCGCAACTCGCGAAAGAACGGGATTTCGTCGTCCGGGCGCCATGTGGCGACCGCCAGCCTACCACCTTTCGCCAGCGCGCGACGCATCTGCGCCGCCGCCGCCGGTTTGTCAGGAAAGAACTGCAGTCCTTGCTGGCAGACGACCACGTCGAACATCTTACCGTTACGCAGAGGCAGCTCGCCGGCATTGCCCTGACGCCAGTCGATGGCTGGTTCTACAGCCCGCGCCACGGCAAGCATGTCGGGGCTGATGTCGACGCCGACGATATATCCGGCTTCACCCAGCCGCTCTCTTGCAACGCGCGCCACTATTCCTGTTCCGCAAGCGATATCGAGGACGCGATCGCCCGAAGACAATTTCAGCTCGTCAAGAGCCATCTCGGCCCATGGACGGAAGAGAGGGCCAACGAGCCACCGCTCGTACATCTCCGGGAAACTTGCCTGACCCATTGCATAACTGGGTAGCGTCATGATTGTCCTCCTTCAAATTTCCATCGGGCCATTGTGAGCCTTCTCCCGCGCTCCTTGGGCGAGCACGATTTCAACGAAGCAAGAAAGTTTCAGTCGTTTCGCAAAAAAAGAGAAGGCATCTCAAATCAGCATAGCTCAAGTCTCAGCAACAGACGCCTAGCCGGGCCAATCGAACGTCTGGGCAGCTCGGACCATTGCCGCCGTCGCTGGGCTATAGGGCCGGCCCGGAACGCTAGCCAGGGACACCGTGCGTGCCACCGCGGGTTCGATCAGCGGACGCTGCAGAAGTTCAGGCGATGTCACCGAATATTCAGGCATGAAGGCGAAGCCGATCCGCGCCAGCACCATTGATTGGACCCAATCCTCGCGCTCGGAACGAAAGCGGGCATAAAGGCTGACGTTTCTTTCCCGGCACACACCCATCACCAGGTCCCGCATTTCGCAGGACAGACGATCGACATAGGGTTCTTGAGAGAGATCGACCAACTTGATTGCATTAAGGCTCGCAAGCCGGTGATCCGGCGCGAATACGACGACGTAGCGCTCACTGTAGAGATCATGGACGCGGAAAGCCGCTCCCAATCCCTCCAGCGGATTGAGAACGGCCAGATCGAGATCGCCTTGCTCAAGCCTGTTTTTCAGTTCCTGAACGCTCGCCTCGCTAACTTCAAGCTCGACGCCATGATAGTCGCGCTGGAACTTTGCCAGGAACCGGGCGAGCTTCACATGGCCGATGGTCGACATGACGCCGAGGCGGATCGGCACCTGATTGAGCAGCCTGAAATTATCAGCAAGCGTTCTGGTTGCGTGGGCCTCCTGCATGATCTGCTGAAGATGAGGCAGAATGGAGCGCCCGAACTCACTCAGGAGGATGCGCTTTCCCTCGCGGTGGAACAACGGCGCGCCAAGCTCACCCTCGAGCGTCTTGACCGCTTTGGTGAGCGCCGGCTGAGACACATTGCAATCGGTGGCGGCCTTGGTGAAGTTCAGCATCTTCGCGGCGGCAAGCACGTAGCGGACCTGAAACATCTCCATGGCGAGCCCTCCCGAGGCGGTTCCACGAAACGCCATTGTAGCCCTTTCATCGATAACTGTCGGCTATCGATCGATAGAAAAAATGTCGTTCTCTTTCGCCCGCCGCTGCATTCAACTCCTGTGGTCACTGTTCACAGGAGGAGATCTGGAAATGACTGTCTACATGGTGGAACGCGACCTCAAGGGCATCAGCATGGAAGCTTTGGGAGGTGCGCAGAAGGCGGCGATCAGCAAAGCCGCCGAGATGACCTCCAACGGCACCGACATCAGCTATCTGCGCTCGACCTTCGCACCCGAGGATGGGCGCTGCATGTGCCTGTTTGATGCTGTCTCCGATACCGACGTGAAGCGTCTAAACGACGATGCGGGGCTGCCCTATCACAGAATCGTGCCGGCGCTCGATCTTACCCCATAAGGCCAGCACGACCGGGCTCGTGATGACCATCCGGGCCCGGTGTTCTTGCGGAATCATGCGCAGTGCGCCAGGCTGTTCACTCTGGAACGACGGAAAGACCAAGACGTTCGTGCATACTGCATCCCCTAGCCATAGGTTCAACGCTTGTTGTTCCAGGAGTCGGAGGCGTACCATGTTTGGCAATTCGGGCACCATTCCTCTGCCTCGCCCGCTTGAGCGTCGTGTGGATACTCTTGCGCAGTCGTTTATGCGCCAGCGGCTCGGATCTCAGATGGACTTCTCGACCCCGGAAGGCGAGCCGGCGCTGTTAGCGCCCAACTCGGTGTCCTGGCGTATTTTCAAGAACCCCGTTGCGCTGTTCATCGGCGGGGTTACCGCGGTGCTGCTCGAATTGGCAGAGCCGCGGGTTCGCGACGCTATTTGGCAGCACAGCACATTCCGCTCGCAGGCGCTCCGACGATTACAGCGTACGGGCCTCGCTGCCTTGGTTACGGTCTACGGCCCTCGAACTAAGGCTAAGGTCATGATTGAAGGTGTGGTCAGGATGCATGGGCGCGTTTCAGGTCGAACCAGCGAAGGTGAGCCATACCACGCCACCGACCCGGAGTTGCTGAATTGGGTGCAAGCGACGGCCGGGTTTGGTTTCATGGAGGCGTATCACGTCTATGTGCATCGTCTGCATTTTTTCGAACGGGACGCGATGTCTGCTGAGGCTCGCCCCGTCGCACTCCTCTATGGTGCGGCCGGCGCCCCCACGTCGCAGGCCGAGCTTTACGCGCTGTTCGATGTGATGCGGCAAAGACTCGTCCCGTCGCCGATCGTCTCGGAGTTCCTGGAGATCATGGAAGACGTCCCCGCCTTGCCGGGAGTGGCTCGACCGCTTCAGCGGCCATTTCTGAAGGCGGCAGTCGAGATCCTACCCCGCTGGGTTCGCACGCGCTTGGCACTCGGCGACCGCTGGACGTTGAAGCCGTGGGAGCGTGCTTTTGTGAAGACGACGGCTGCAATCTGCGAGAGCATCGTAATCCCTTCATCCCCGGCCGTCCAGTCGTGCCGTCGCCTCGGCCTTTCCGAGAGCTATCTCTATCGCCACCGTTAATTCAGGCCTTCCAATATTGACGGAGCCGCGCCGCGGGTAGCAAATTAGTTTTCGATACCGCGTGACCAAAACGGGTTACTCGCAACCTCCGAGCGCCAGGAAGCAGACCCCTGGCATGTCGCCCAAAGTGCGCAGCGGTTTTGGGACAACGACTTGCACGAAATCAAACCTGGGTCAGCGGATACTGTTCCTTCAGCGTCTTCAGCACCTGATCGCCGGGCATCGGCGCGCCGAACATGAAGCTCTGCACATATTCGCAGCCCATCTGGCGCAGTTCGAGCGCATCGCTTTCATCCGAAATGCCCTCCGCCACGACCGAAAGGCCGAGTTCATGCGCCATGTTGACCATGGATTTGAGCAGCACCGCGCGCTTCGGTGTGGCGTCGTCGACGAAGCTCTTGTCGATCTTGATCGTGTCGAAGGGGAAGCGCGTCAGATAGGCCAGCGATGAGTAGCCGGTGCCGAAATCATCCAGCGACAGGCCGATACCAAGCTTCTTCAGCTTGTTCAGCACATGGGCTGTCTGCTCCGGGTTATCCATCACCAACGATTCGGTGAGTTCGAGCCGGAAGCAGCGCGGCTTCAGATTGGCCCGCGCGATCACCGAGCGGACGTCGCTGACCAGATCGCGGCGGATGAGCTGGCGGCTGGACAAGTTGACCGAAACCGACAGCGGCGCGTCGCCGATCTGCTTTTGCCACCCGGCCAGATCTTCGGCGGCCTGTTGCATGGCGAACAGGCCAAGCTGCACGATGAGGCCGCAGCTCTCGGCGACCGGGATGAAATCGCCAGGCGGGATCATGCCGCGGCGCGGATGGTCCCAGCGCAAAAGCGCCTCGAAGCCGGCGACACTGCCGTCTTCGAGGCGCACGATGGGCTGGTAAGCGAGTGTGAATTCGCGCCGTTCGATGGCGCGGCGCAGGTCGGACTCGAACTGCAGCCGGTCGGTGCCGACGGTCCGGAAGGCGGGGCGGAACGGCTCGATCCTGTCGCCGCCGAAACGCTTGGCCTGGTGCATGGCAAGCTCGGCGTCCTTGACCATATCCTCGGCCGAACTCTGCGCCGAGGTCCAGGTGACCAGCCCGATCGAGGCGGTCAGCACGATCTCGCGCTTGGCAAAGGTGATCGGATTGTTGATCGCATGCTTGATGGCGTCGGCAACGGCTGCGATGCGGGCCGGGTCCTGTTCGGAAAGCAGCATCAGCGCGAACTGGTCGCCGGCAAAGCGCGACAGCGAATCCTTCGGCTTGAGCAGCCGGTGCAGCCGGCGCGCAACGGTCAGCAGGATCGTATCGCCGGCCGAGATGCCGAGCCCGTCATTGACCTGCTTGAACCGGTCGATGTCGATGACGAAGACGGTCGGACGCACCTTCTCTTCCGTGCGCGCGATCGAGATGATCGCCTCCAGCCGGTTCATCAGCAATTCCCGGTTCGGCAGGCCGGTCAGATTGTCGTGCACGGCATCGTGTAGCAGCCTCTCCTCGGACTTCTTCTGCTCCGTCACGTCGACCATGGTGCCGACGCAGCGGATGACCTCGCCGTCCGATCCGATCACCGGCCGGGCACGCAGCGAAAACCAGTGATAGTGCCCGTCGGCGCCGCGCAGGCGGAAATTCTGCGACACCCGGCCGCGCCGGTGTTCGAGCACCACGTCGAGCGTGGTACGGAACGTGTCGCGGTCGTCGGCATGCAGCACCGGCAGCCAGTTGCGGGCGGCGCCGCCCAGACTGTCGGGCGCAAGGCCAAGCTGGATGCTGACATCCGGCTTGGTGACGACGCGGTCGCGCATCACGTCCCAGTCCCACACCGTGTCGCCCGATCCGGCGACGGCCAGCGCCTGCCGTTCGAGATCGGAGAACAGGCCCTGATGCAGCGCGCCGCCGGCAAAGGCGTGCTGCATGACGGTGAAGCCGATCAGCAGGATGATGAGGATCAGCCCGCCGCCCAATGCCGGCTGGGCGATGTCGTTGTCGAGCATGCCGGTGATCGCCATCCACGACCCGCATAGCCACAACAGGACCATGACCCAACTGGGCACCAGCATGATGGCACGGTCGTAGCCGCGTATGCCGAGGAAGATGATCAGGCCGAGGCCGGTCAGCGCGGTGGCGGCGAAGGACAGCCTGGCGATGCCGGCGGCGACCGCCGGATCAACGATTGCAACGCCTGCGATCAACACCAGTCCCAGAATCCAGACCAGCGCGCCGTAGCTGAAATGGCCGTGCCATCGGTTAAGGTTGAGATAGGCGAACAGGAAGACCACGAAGGTCGCCGCAAGCGCCACCTCCGTTCCGGCTCGCCACATCTGCTCGTTGCCGGGCGATATTTCCAAAACCTTGTTGAGAAAGCCGAAATCAATGCAGATATAGGCGAGCACCGCCCAGGCGAGTGCTGCGGTTGCCGGGAACATCGAGGTCCCCTTGACGACGAAAAGGATGGTCAGGAACAGCGCCAGGAGGCCGGCGATGCCGATGACGATACCGCGAAACAGTGTGTAGGAGTTGACCGAGTCCTTGTAGGATTCCGGATCCCATAGATAGACCTGCGGCAGTTTGGGCGAGGCAAGTTCGGCAATGAAGGTGATCACCGTTCCGGGATTCAGCGTCACCCGGAACACATCGGCGTCGGGGCTGGTCTGGCGGTCGAGCGCGAAGCCCTCGCTGGGCGTGATCGCGGCAATGCGGGTCGAGCCGAGATCCGGCCAGAAGATGCCGGAATTCACCAGCCGGAAATGCGGTGCGACGATCAGCCTGTCGAGCTGCTGGTCGGTGGTGTTGGCAAGCGCGAACACCGCCCAGTCGCCGGTCGAGCGCGCATCATTGGCTTCGACCTCGATGCGCCGCACGATGCCGTCCGGACCCGGCGCGGTCGACACCTGGAAGTTCTCGCCCTGGTTGCGGTAGATTTCGACGGCGCCCGAAAGGTCGAGCGCCACATCGTCGCGGGCGATCTTGATCGGCTCGACGGCGACGGCCGAGGACGCCGCGCAGAGCACGACGATTGCCGTCAGCACAAAGGCAAACAACGACCCGATTCGCAGGAAATTCGTCAAAAATCAGTCCTTCGTTCCCGCGCCCGGCGGATCGTCTTCGATCCGGGCGTAGAGGTAATGGTCCTGCCAGATGCCATTGATCCTGAGATAGGATCGCAGAAGTCCTTCGCGCCGGAATCCGGCTTTTTCAAGCACGCGGATCGACCGGGCGTTGTCGGGAATACAGGCAGCTTCGATCCGGTGCAACCTCAGCGTATCAAAGGCGAACCGCGTCACCACCTTGACGGCGTCGGTCATCAGGCCACGGCCGCTGTAGCGCTCGCCGATCCAGTAGCCGATATGGCCGCTTTGCGCGACCCCGTGGCGGATATTGCCGAGGGTGATTCCACCGACAAGCTTGCCATTGCCTTTCTCGAAGATAAAGAAGGCTATAGCGGTTCCCTGCGCATAGTCTTCGCGATAGCGGCTGAGGCGATGCCGCCATGCCGTGCGGTCGAGCTCGTCGGGGTTCCAGCGCGGCTCCCACGGCTCCAGGAAGGCGCGGCTTTCCCCGCGCAGCACCGACCATTCGCGATAGTCGTTGGTCAGCGGCACGCGCAGCGTGACCCGGTCGCCCTTCAGTGCCGGCAGGTCACGGCGAAAGAAAGGGAGCGCGAACATGACGCTTTGATGGACTTAGCCGGCGAGCTTTCGGGCCGTGGTCTGCGTGCCCGATAGCGATTCGAGGACCGCCTCATAGGGAGCGAGCGTACCCACCGGTCCGACGGCGGTCAGCGTCGGCTTGGTCGAAAACAGCCGCGACGACAGGTCCGTCAGCCGCTCGACCGTCAGCGCCGACAGTCGTTCCATCAGCTCTTCCTTGGCGATCGGCCGGCCGAACAGAAGCATTTGCCGGGCGATCTGCGAGGCACGGCTGGCCGGGCTTTCGGCGGACATGATCAGGCCTGCGCGGTACTGGGCGCGTGCCCGGTCGAGTTCCTCCTGCAGGATGCTCTCGCCGACCTTCTGCAACTCGTCGATAACCACCGGCACCAGTTCGGCGATGTCGCTCTGCCCGGTCGCGGCATGGACGCCGAATATGCCGGTGTCGGAAAAGCCCCAGTGGAAGGCATAGACCGAATAGCACAGCCCGCGCTTTTCGCGGACCTCCTGGAAAAGACGCGACGACATGCCGCCGCCAAGGATCATCGACAGGACCTGCGAGGCGTAGAAGTCGCGTACATGATAGGCGCGGCCCTCGAACCCGAGCACGATCTGCGCGTCCATCAGGTCGCGGTCCTCGCGGAAATCGCCGCCGACATATTGCGCAAATTGCGGCATCGTGTTGTCGGATTTGCTGCGGAAACCGCCGAGATGCTTCTCGACCTCGCGCACGAAATTGTCGTGCTTGATGTCGCCGGCGGCGACGACCACCATGCGCTCGGCGCCATATTGCCGTTCGATGAATTTGTGCAATTGCTTCGAGGTGAAGGATTTGACGGTTTCCGGCGTGCCGAGGATGGAGCGGCCGATCGTCTGGTGGCGGAAAGCCGTCTCGGTGAAGCGGTCGAAGACGATGTCGTCGGGCGTATCGTGAGCGGCGCCGATCTCTTGCAGGATCACATGCTGCTCGCGCTCCAGCTCCTGCGGGTCGAACTCGGATTCCTGCAGGATGTCGGAGAGGATATCGACGGCCAGGGGCACGTCGTCGCTCAGCACCCTGGCATAATAGGAGGTGGTCTCGACACTGGTGGCGGCATTGATCTCGCCGCCGACATCCTCGATTTCCGAGGCGATTTCGAAGGCGCTGCGCCTTCTGGTTCCCTTGAACGCCATATGTTCAAGCAAGTGAGCCATTCCGTGCTCTTCGCTACGCTCGTTGCGGGCGCCTGATTTGACCCAGGCACCAAGAGCGACGGATTCGAGGCTTGGAAGGGTTTCGGTGGCGACTGTCAGGCCGTTCGACAGACGGCTTACCTCAACACCCATATAGCAAATACTCCCTAACTTGCCGCCCGCGTGTGGCGGCTAACATAATCTTCCACCATTTTCAGGTCGGATGGAAGTACCGTGTATTTTTCCTCTGATGTCATCAACCCGCCTAGCCATGCGGGCAGGGCAGGCGACACGCCACTGGCGGCTTCGACGGCGGCAGGGAACTTTGCCGGATGGGCAGTGCCCAGCACCACCATCGGCACGGAATTGATGGCCTTCGCAGCCGCAACATGCATGGCCGCGGCCGTGTGCGGGTCGAGCAGATAGTCGCTGGCTGCGAGCGTTGAGCGGATCGTTGCGGCGACTTCGTCCATGGTCGAACGGCCGGCATCGAATTCGGAGCGGATCCTGGCGATCTCGCCCGCTTCGATGGTGAAGGCGCCGGACTGCTTGAGGCCGCCCATGTAGCGCCGCACGGTCGAGGCGTCGCGGCCGGCCGCCTCGAACAGCAAGCGCTCGAAATTCGAAGAAACCTGGATGTCCATCGACGGCGACGTGGTCGAAAAGACGCCTTTCGTGCGATATTCGCCGCTCGACAGCGTGCGCGCCAGAATGTCGTTGTCGTTGGTCGCGATGATCAGCCGCTCGATCGGCAGCCCCATCTTCTTGGCGGCGTAGCCGGCGAAGATGTCGCCGAAATTGCCGGTCGGCACCGTGAAGGAAACCGGCCGGTCGGGCGCACCGAGCGACAGCGCCGATGAGAAGTAATAGACGATCTGGGCCATGATGCGGGCCCAGTTGATCGAATTGACCCCGGACAGCGACACCCGGTCGCGAAAACCGTGATCGTTGAACATGTCCTTCACCAGGCCCTGGCAATCGTCGAAATTGCCTTCGACCGCCAGTGCATGGACATTTGCGGCGATGGACGTTGTCATCTGCCGCTGCTGCACCGGCGAGACCCGGCCGTGCGGGAAAAGAACGAAGATGTCGGTGCGGTTGCGCCCGGCGAAGGCATCGATGGCAGCCCCGCCGGTGTCGCCGGACGTGGCGCCGACAATGGTGGCGCGCTGGTCGCGTTCGGCAAGCATATGGTCCATTAGCCGGGCGAGAAGCTGCATGGCGACGTCCTTGAAGGCAAGCGTCGGGCCATGGAAGAGTTCCAGAACGAACATGTTCGAGCCGGTCTGCACCAGCGGACAGACCGCCTCGTGACGGAAGGTCGCATAAGTTTCGCGCAGCAGGCGTTCGAACACCGGCATCGCGATCTCGCCGCCGAGAAACGGCGACAGCACGCGGATGGCGAGGTCGGGATAGGCAAGGCCGCGCATGGCGCGGATCTCGGCCGCCGAAAACTGCGGCCAGGTATCAGGCACATAAAGACCGCCATCGCGCGCCAAGCCCGCCAGCACCGCGTCGGAAAATCCAAGCACGGGCGCTTCCCCGCGGGTACTCACATATTGCATCGTTATCTTCCATTGCTGCCGGGCGGTTTCGTCCGCGGCAAAGTGGTTAATTTCCGCACTTGCTCAGTCGCATTTTTGCCGCGCGGTTGATATACGTCACCCGCTTTGCGAGAGGGAAGTGCAGTTCATGGCGTTTCATACATTCAACGGTCGTTTTGTCGCGGGTCTGGCGCTCACCGGCTTTATGCTTACCGCCTCCGGCTGCCAGTCAGGCGGCAATGGCATCCTGGGCTTCGGAAAGACGGACACGACACCACCACCACCGCCGGACCCCAAGGTTCTCGCCAGCCAATTGCAGGCCTATTGTCCGAAAGTGACGCTGCGCGACGGCACCGCCTACTTCAACACCTACGCCAAGGGCAGCCAAAAGCCCAAGAGAAAAGCCGCCGCCCAAGACGCCGAAGCTGCCGCGCTTGATGCGAGCAGCGACCAGCAGGACGATTCCGCGAAGATCATCTACCAGGCTTCGATCACCGATGTGACCCGCGACTGCATCCGTGCCAACGGCTCGCTGACGATGACGATCGCCGTCGCCGGCAAGGTCGTTCCGGGACCGATGTTCAGCCCGGGCACCATCACCATGCCGATCCGTATCGCTGTGATGCACGGCACCGAGGTCCTTTACTCGCAGCTTCACCAACATCAGGTCCAGGTTACCAATCCCTCCAGTGCCACCCAGTTCGTCTTCACGGATTCGAACGTTGTCGTTCCCGAGCCGACCGCGAAGGATTATCAGGCGTTCGCCGGCTATGACGAAGGCCCGCCGAAGAAGACCGACAAGAAGATTGCCGCGGTCGAATAGCGGCGGCGTTGGAGCCGCCTCCGGCGGAGGCGCATGCGTCACGCATCTGCCGACCATTCCGACAGGGCGGCGATCACGCTTTTCAGCTCCGCCCAGCGGCGGATGACCGTTTCGGCGCCGGCCTCGGTCAGCGCGTCGGCATGCCCGGGATAGCTGTGCGCCGCTCCGGTGAAGCCGATCACACGCATGCCGGCTGTCCTGGCGCCGGTCACGCCATGCACGGAATCCTCGATGACGAAAGTATTCGCCGGATCGGCCTTGAGCTTTTCCGCGGCAAAGAGAAACACGTCGGGCGCCGGCTTGGATTTTCCGCTCGGCGTTTCCAGCGAGGAAAAAATGTGCCCGGCGAAAAACGGCAGCAGACGCACCTTCTCCAGCATGAATTCGATCCGCTCGGTGCGCGAATTCGAGCAGATGCAGCGCGGCACGGACACTGCGGCGACCGCCTCGTGCACCCCGTCGATGGCGCGAACCTCGCTGCGCAGCCGACGGTCGACCAGGTCTTCGGCGCGATCGATCAGCGAGGCCTGGAACGGGACGCGGGACTTCTCCTCGACCCGCATCATGATGTCCTTGAAGGTCAGCCCGGCATAGGTTTCGGAAAGCTCCTCGGCCGATATCTCGTAACCGGCCGACGTCAAAAGCTCGGCTTCGATGCGCGCGGCGATGATTTCGGAATCGACGAGCACGCCGTCGCAATCGAAGATGACAAGGTCTGGCTGGGGCATTGGCGATCCGGAAAGCGGGAGGGAGGAAGCTGGGACGGTTCAGGCGGCGCGGCATACACCAACAGGCCGATCTTCGCAAATTACCTGGGGTCCGAACCTCCAGGCCTTCACCGAATATTTACGCTGATCGGTAACCATAACAGGGAGTAAACAGTAACGCGTGCTTTGGGTGTCACAATGTCTGCCGTGCGTCTTCTCGACGAGCTTTCCCATGCTCCTCAGCAATCTGAATGGCTGGATACGATCCTGAAGGGCGATTGCGTCGCCGCGCTCGACCGGCTGCCGGAAAAATCCATCGACGTGATCTTTGCCGATCCGCCCTACAATCTGCAGCTCGACGGCGATCTGCATCGGCCCGACCAGTCCAAGGTCGATGCCGTCGACGACGATTGGGACCAGTTCGCCAGCTTTGAGGTCTACGACGCCTTCACCCGGGCCTGGCTGCTGGCGGCGCGCCGCGTGCTGAAAACCAACGGTACCATCTGGGTCATCGGCTCCTACCACAACATTTTCAGGGTCGGCGCCAAGATGCAGGATCTGGGGTTCTGGATCCTCAACGATGTCGTCTGGCGCAAGACCAATCCGATGCCGAATTTCCGCGGCCGCCGCTTTCAGAACGCTCATGAGACGATGATCTGGGCCTCGCGCGACCAAAAGGGCAAGGGCTACACCTTCAACTACGAAGCGCTGAAGGCGTCGAACGATGACATCCAGATGCGTTCCGACTGGCTGTTTCCGATCTGCACCGGCGGCGAGCGCCTGAAGAATGAAAATGGCGACAAGCTGCATCCGACGCAGAAACCCGAAGCGCTGCTCGCCCGCATCATGATGGCCTCGACCAAGCCCGGCGATATCGTGCTCGATCCTTTCTTCGGCTCAGGCACCACCGGCGCGGTGGCCAAGCGCCTCGGCCGCCATTTCGTCGGCATCGAGCGCGAGCAGGCCTATATCGACGCCGCCAACGAGCGCATCGATGCAGTCCGGCCGCTGGATCGGGCTGATCTTACCGTGCTTACCGGCAAGCGCGCCGAGCCGCGCGTTGCATTCGTCAGCCTCATCGACACCGGGCTGATGCTGCCGGGTGCCACGCTCTATGATGCCAAGAAGCGCTGGGCGGCCCGGGTGCGCGCCGACGGCACGGTGGCGGTCGGCGACAGCGCCGGATCGATCCACAAGGTCGGCGCGGAAGTTCAGGGGCTGGATGCCTGCAACGGTTGGACCTTCTGGCATTATGAGCGCAGCGGCGGCCTGACCCCGATCGACGAGCTTCGCCGCATCGCCCGCCTCGGCATGGAGCGGGCAGGGGCCTGACAATAACCGCTATGGCGGTCTCGTTGCACATCGTTCCCGAAGCAGGGTCGCGCTTTCTCGACCGAGAAGTGTCGCGACGCGTTCCGCCAATGCCGTCGTCGGTCTTCGTCCTTCTGCTCGTCGCATCGCCTCGATCGGTTTGGTTTTCGTATCGCTGTAAAGATCGATGAACGGGCTGGGTCAGGCATCTTGGCTTGCCTTTTCGCCGGGTTACACCTTGATGCCGCGCACAGCGCGCTCACCGTGGAATCTCACGATCATGCGAGTCGCAGACCGAGGTAACGAACCATCGGGTCGAAGTCTCGGTCATCATGCAACAGCGCGTGTCCGCCCTGGATGCAGAATGTGCCGATAATCATATCGACTGTCCTGCGGATGGTGATGCCCCGCTGCCGGAGCATGCGGTAGTTTCGGGCAGCTTCGACTGCCCTCGCCGGATCCAGCATCGGTACAATGGCGAACTGTCGGAGGTTTCGTTCAATCAGTTGGGCATGCGGTTCGTTGAGCGCGCCTTGTAGCACTTCCAGCAGGATCAAGTCTCCGACCAGAATCTCCTGAGCGTCATCGAGATGCCTGAGCTTACTGACCGAGACGCTCTCCGTATTGCGGAGATGGGCGATCCACACGGAACTGTCGACGACGATCATCGATGCTGATCGGGCGAACGGCCTTCCCGCATGGCGTCAAGATCGCCCTCCCAACCGGCGCCAGCAAGGGCGGCGATAGCCATATCCTGCCGGTGCCGGCGCACCAGAGTGCGCAGGGCCGCCTCAATCGTCGCTTTCTTGGTCCTGAGACCGGAGGCCGCCATGGCCTCCGCGATCAGTTTGTCGTCGAGTTCGATGTTGGTTCTCATGGCGGTTCTCAATGTGCATGAATTGGACTAATTATACACATTCTGCTCCTGACCAACAAGCCGTCACACAAAAGAGGGGACAAGGCCTACGTCGACCAGTGGCTGCATCTTGCCAAGGCGACGGGTGAGTTCGACCGCATCTACGATTCTCACGTCAAGTAGCGCCCGACGATGCGATCCAATGGTAGCGCCGTGGAGCGCGCGTCTCAGCGACTGCACCACCACCATCACACGCCGTCTTGTCCATCAACTTGAGAGGACAAACACAGATACAGCCGTTGCGCGCTTTGCCACCTATTAAGCTCACCCGATTGCCCTGGGCCGACAAAGGATGCTATTGCACTCCGCCGTGTTGAAGCGGGTAATCAGTCAGGCCCGTCGCAATGATCACACTCTGATCCCCAGGCGATCGAGGTCCGCCTCGAGCGTCTTGGCGTCGATGAACAGCACCGACTGCCAGCCCGCCGCCTTGGCGCCGTCGACATTCTTCTGGCTGTCGTCGATGAACAGCGTGGCCGCGGGCTCGAGGCCGAAGGCGGCGACATGATGATCATAGATGCCGCGATCCGGCTTGATCATGCCGATCTCGCCCGAAATGGTCACACCGCGCGGACGATTGAGAAAGTCGAAACGCTGCCGGGCTTCAGCCAGCGTGTCGGCGGCGAAATTGGTCAGCATGGTGACGTCGTGGCCGCTCTCGATCAGCTTGTCCATGATCTGGACGCTGTCGTCATAAGCGTGCGGCACCATCTCGTGCCAGAGGCGGCGGAAGTTGCGGATGTTTTCGGCGTGGTCCGGGTGTTCGCTGATCAGCAGCGCCTCGGCCTCTTCCCAAGTCCGGCCGCGATCCTGCTCGATGTTCCAATCATGCGTGCAAACATTGCCGAAGAACCATTTCCGCTCTTCGGCGTCGGGGATCAATCGGCTGAAGGGCAAGTTCGGATCGTAGTGAATCAGCACTCTGCCGATGTCGAAAACGATGTGGCGGATTTCGGTCATTCTTGTCCTCGTTCAAGGCAATTCAATGTGGGGCGATACAATGTGGGCGATTCAATGTGCGCGCTGCTTCTTCGTCGCGCCCGGTATCGCCGCTTCGATTACCTTTTTCATGACAGTGGGCAGCGCTTCGCCAGAAATTTCATGGGCCAGCGACCAGAAATGCCCCGCAGGGGCGGCGCCATCGGTCATCGCTTTGAAGACGTCGAGTTCGAGCGCGAAATGGGTGAAGACATGGCCAATCCGGCCGGCTGGACGCCAGTTGCCGGGGAAGGGCGCCGCCGCGTCCGTGGTGGCGCCGTCGATCCGCGCGGTCCAGCCGGTCGTCGGTACTTCGGTCATGCCGCCGAGCAGGCCTTTATCCGCACGTTTGCGCAAAAGAATGGCGCCGTCGCCGCGTACGGCAACGAAGGCAGCCCCGCGCCGCAATGGTTTCTCGCCCTTCGGCCGGCGGACAGGGAAGCGTTCGGGATCGCTTGAAACGGTGGCGCTGCAATCCTCTCGCAGCGGGCACAGCATGCAGCGCGGTCGCCGCGGCGTGCAGATCGTCGCGCCCAGGTCCATCATTGCTTGGGCGAAATCGCCCGGTCTGGTCGCTGGAACCATGCGCTCGACACGGGCGCGTATGTCACCCTTGGCTTCGCTCAGCGGCGTGACGATCGAAAACAGCCGGGAAATGACCCGCTCGACATTGCCGTCAACGACCGCGGCGGGCTGGTCGAAGGCGATCGCCGCGATCGCCGCCGCCGTGTAGGCGCCGATGCCGGGCAGCTCTCTCAAGCCAGCTTGTGTATCCGGAAACCTGCCGCCTTGCCGTGCGACGAGATCGGCGCAGGCCTTGAGATTGCGCGCGCGGGAATAATAGCCGAGCCCGGCCCAGGCCTTCATGACATCCTCGGTCGGTGAGGCGGCCAACGCCTCGACATCGGGCCACTTCTGGACAAAGGCCCGGAAATAGGATTTTACCGCTTCGACCGTGGTCTGCTGCAGCATGACTTCGGAAAGCCAGACGCGGTAGGGATCGGGTCGCACGCTGCGTGCCAGCTCGCGCGGCGCAATACGCCACGGCAAGTCGCGGTGATGCTCGTCGTACCAGGCGAGCAGGCGGGACGCGATATGGTCGCTGTCTCCGGATGCGGCTCTGCCGCTGTCTCCAGATGCAGCTTTGCTGCTGTCTCCGGATGCGGTCTTGCGGGTCTGGTCGTACAGTGCCATTGATCGAGGACTGGCCTAACCGATGCGAGGTGAAGGTCGTGACTGGAGAACGCACATGGCAGGGAAAAGGCCCTTCGGCAATCCCGTTCCGGTGAGTGATCTCGCGACCCAGATTCTCGATCCGGTGTTGCGCAAGCGGGCCGGGATGTCGATCGGGCTCGTCCAGTCATGGGAGGAGATTGCCGGGCCGCGGCTTGCCAGCCGTTCGCGCCCTGAAAAGATCCAGTGGCCGCGCCGCATGCATGAAGATGATCCGTTCGAGCCGGCGGTGCTGGTCATCGCCTGCGAAGGCATGGCCGCGCTCCATCTGCAGCACGAGACCGGCGAGATCATCAACAGGGTCAACGCCTTCCTCGGCTTCAACGCTATCGGCCGCATCAGAATCGTGCAAAAGCCGGTAACGGCGGACAAAGGGCGGCCTAAACCAAGCTTCCGGCCGCTGACCGCGGCCGAGAAGATGAAGTTGTCAGGCACCGTCGGAAGGATCGAGGATGACGGGCTGCGCGCTTCGCTGGAGCGGCTCGGCGCCACCATTCTCGGTCAAAAGAAGGTATAATCTCGCGCGTTCGTGATCGCGTACATAAGATTTGGCGATTGGAATGGTGACGGCGATGCCTTAATTCGCGCCAACTCTCGCCTTTTCTAGCCATTGCATTGCAAAATCCAACATCGTCAGGTGATTCGTATGCCCAGTCTTTTGTCCCGCAGAAACCTCCTGTCGTCGCTGGCCGCCATTCCGGCGGTGGCCCTGCTCGCCGCCTGCAGCGACTCGGGCGAGAAAGCCGTGGCGGAGGATGCGAAGCCTGCGGCGCCTGCAGATGCGATGAAGCCGGCCGACCCGGCGAAGCCGGCCGCTCCTGCCGCGGCCAAGGCGCCCGAGGCCCAGGGGACGGTGGATATGGCCGCCTTGCTTAAGCCCGGCGCACTGCCCGACATGCAGCTCGGCAAGGACGACGCGAAGGTCACCATCGTCGAGTATGCCTCGATGACCTGCCCGCACTGCGCGCATTTCCACGAAACCACCCTCCCGGCGCTGAAGACGAAATATATCGATACCGGCAAGGCCCGCCTTATCCTGCGCGAATTTCCCTTCGACCCCAGCGCCGAGGCCGGTTTCATGCTGGCGCGCTGCTCCAAAGACAATTATTTCCCGATGGTGGACGTTCTGTTCAGGCAGCAGGCGAACTGGGCAGGTGTCGCCAATACCAAGGACGCCCTGCTGCAAATCTCCAAGATGGCCGGTTTTACACAGGAGTCCTTCGAGGCCTGCTTGACCGACCAGAAACTTCTGGACGATGTGAGATCGATCCAAAAGCGCGGCGCCGATGAATTCAAGGTCGACTCGACGCCGACCTTCTTTATCAACGGGAAGACCTACAAGGGGGCGCTGTCGATTGAGGAAATCTCGGCCATTATTGACCCTCTGCTCTGATGTTTCGGCAGCGCCGAAGCGGCTGCGTTTCGGCGTGCGCGACTTTTTGCTGTGCCGCGGATTCTTGTCGCAAAACCGCGGAACACTTTTGCTGAACTTGGCTACGGGGTGGCGCGAATGAAGTTCTCGCGCCTTCGCCTGCTCGGTTTCAAGTCTTTCGTCGAACCCGGCGAGTTCGTCATCGAACGTGGCCTGACCGGCATCGTCGGGCCGAACGGCTGCGGCAAGTCGAATCTTGTCGAGGCGCTGCGCTGGGTCATGGGCGAAAGCTCGTACAAGAATATGCGCGCGTCCGGCATGGACGACGTCATCTTTTCCGGTTCCGGAACGCGTCCGGCCCGCAACACCGCCGAAGTCACGCTTTTCCTCGACAACAGCGACCGTACCGCGCCCTCGGCCTTCAATGACGCAGACGAGTTGCAGGTTTCGCGCCGCATCGAACGTGAGGCGGGTTCGCTCTACCGCATCAACGGCAAGGAAGCCCGCGCCAAGGACGTGCAGCTGCTTTTCGCCGACCAGTCGACTGGCGCGCGCTCGCCCTCGATGGTCGGGCAAGGCCGCATCGGCGAGCTGATCCAGGCAAAGCCGCAGGCGCGCCGCGCGCTGCTGGAAGAGGCGGCCGGAATTTCGGGTCTGCACACACGCCGCCACGAGGCCGAACTGCGTCTGAAGGCGGCCGAACAAAATCTGGAACGGCTGGACGATGTCGTCGGCGAGCTGGAAAGCCAGATCGAAAGCCTGAAGCGCCAGGCCCGCCAGGCGTCGCGCTTCAAGAACCTGTCGGCCGATATCCGCAAGGCCGAAGCGACACTGCTGCATCTGCGCTGGACGCTGGCCAAGACGCAGGAGGGTGAGGCGCGCTCGGCGCTGGCGATTGCCACGGCACTGGTCGGCGACCGCGCCGCCGCCCAGATGGCTGCCGCCAGGGAGCAAGGGATCGGCGCCCACCGGTTGCCGGACCTGCGCGATGCGGAAGCCGCCGCCGCTGCCGCCTTCCAGCGCCTGTCGATCGCCAAGACGCAGATCGAGGAAGAAGCGGGCCGCATCCGCGCCCGCCAAGTGGAACTCGACCGCCGGCTCCAGCAGCTCGACGGCGACATCACCCGCGAGGAGCGGATGGTCCGCGACAATGCGGATATCCTCGAACGCCTCGCCACCGAAGAAGCCGCGCTCACCACGGAGAATGCCGGCGCCGCCGAGCGCGAGGCCAGCACCCGCGCGGCGGTCGAACAGGCGGCGTCGACGCTTGCCGCCAGTGAAGCCAAACTCGCCAGGCTGACCGCCGAACGGGCGGAGGCCGCCGCCTCCCGCAACCAGATCGAACGAACGCTGCGCGACACCGCTGAGCGCCGCGACCGTTTCGCCCGCCAGCTCGCCGATGTCGACCGGGAATTGTCCGATATTGCCTCCAGGGTCGCCGGCCTACCCGATCCCGCCGAGAAGCAGCTTCTAGTCGAACAGGCGCTGGCGCTGCTCGAGGAGACCGAATCTGCGGCGATTGCCGCCGAACATGCTGTCGCCGAGGCGCGCGCGGTGGAAAGTGCCGCCCGCCCGCCGGTTCAGGATGCAAAGGCCGAGCTGGCGCGAATCGAAACCGAGGCTCGCACGCTGGCCAAGATCCTGAATGCCGCGAGTGGCGACCTCTTCCCTTCCGTCCTGGAGCAGATCAGCGTCGAGCGCGGCTATGAGACGGCGTTGGGCGCGGCCCTTGGCGAGGATCTCGACGTGCCGCTCGACCGCAGCGCGCCGGTGCATTGGGGCCAGAGCGAGGTTCAGCCCGGCGACGCTGCTCTGCCCGAGGGCATCACGAGCCTTGCCAGTGTGGTGCGCGCGCCGGCGCAACTGGCCCGCCGATTGGCGCAGATCGGCATCGTCGAGGCTGGCGACGGAAAGCGGCTGCAGGCGCTGCTTGCTCCCGGGCAGCGGCTTGTCAGTCGCGAAGGGGCGCTGTGGCGTTGGGACGGGTTCACCGCCAGCGCCGACGCGCCGACCGCCGCCGCGCAGCGGCTGGCGCAAAAAAACCGACTGGCCGAGCTCGACGCCGAGGCGGTCCACGCAACGCGCATCCTGCGCCAGGCCGAAGAGGCTCTTGCGCATGCCGAGCAGGCGCTTGCTCGAGCGAGCGAGGCCGAGCGCAACGCCCGTCAGGCCGGGCGTGATGCCCAGCATGGGCTGGACGCCGCTCGCAACGCGCTGGCCGAGGCCGAGAAGGCCGGCGGCGAGCTGTCGAGCCGACGTGCCGCACTTGACGAGGCCAGCGCGCGCATCGTCGACAGCCATGAAGAGACGGTGGCGGCGTTCGTCGAGGCTGAGATGCTGCTGCAAAGCGCTCCCGATCTCGGTGATCTGCAGTTGCAGCTCGAACGGTCGGTCGCCAACGTCGCTCGCGACCGCGCCACCCTTGCCGATGCCCGCGCCGTTCATGAGGGTTTAAGGCGGGAAGCCGAAGCGCGAACGCGCCGCCTCGACGCCATCGGCGCGGAACGCCGCAACTGGCTGGCGCGCGCCGAAAACGCCGCGACGCAGATCGCGGCGCTCGGCGAACGCAAGGCCGAGGCCGAGGCCGAGCGCGAAAGACTGGCCGACGCACCCGACGAGATCGACGCCAAGCGGCGCGCCTTGCTGTCGCAGCTTGCCGAGGCCGAAAGCCTGCGCCAGGCAGCCGGCGACCGGTTGCAGGAAGCGGAGAACAGGCAGTCCGAATTGGACAAGGCCGCGACATCAGCGATCCAGTCGCTGGCCGAGGCGCGCGAAACGCGCGTCCGCGCCGAAGAGCGGCTGACCGCTGCCGACGAAAGAC
The DNA here is from genome assembly GCF_040318115.1 of Mesorhizobium sp. M1312. NCBI lineage: Bacteria > Pseudomonadati > Pseudomonadota > Alphaproteobacteria > Hyphomicrobiales > Phyllobacteriaceae > Mesorhizobium > Mesorhizobium sp. M1312. Next base: position 42,560 of record NZ_JAMYLQ010000040.1, read on the forward strand.
GGCTGGAGGTCGAGGCGCGCATCCAGGAAGCGCTGAGCACGCCGCCGCATCTGGTCATCCGCCACACCGGCTTGGAAGCCGACAGCCCGATGCCAGAGATGACTGAGATCGAGCGTCAGCTCGACCGGCTGAAGATCGAGCGCGAGCGGCTTGGCGCCGTCAATCTGCGCGCCGAGGAAGAGCAGAAGGAGCTGTCGGACCGGCTGGAGACCATCGTTTCAGAACGTGAGGACATCATCGAGGCGATCCGCAAGCTGCGGCAGGCGATCCAGAGCCTGAACCGCGAAGGCCGCGAACGGTTGCTGGCTGCCTTCGAGGTCGTCAATGGCCATTTCCAGCGGCTGTTTTCGCATCTTTTCGGCGGCGGCACGGCGGAACTGCAACTGATCGAGTCCGACGATCCGCTCGAGGCCGGTCTCGAAATCCTTGCGCGGCCGCCCGGCAAGAAGCCGCAGACGATGACGCTGCTTTCCGGCGGCGAGCAGGCGTTGACGGCGATGTCGCTGATCTTCGCCGTGTTCCTGACCAATCCCGCGCCGATCTGCGTGCTCGATGAGGTCGATGCACCGCTCGACGATCACAATGTCGAGCGTTTCTGCAATCTGATGGACGAAATGGCCGCCACGACCGAGACGCGCTTCGTCATCATCACGCACAACCCGATCACCATGGCCCGCATGAACCGGCTGTTCGGGGTGACCATGGCCGAGCAGGGCGTCAGCCAGCTCGTGTCGGTCGACCTGCAGGCGGCCGAGGCCCTGCGCGAGGCGAGCTAAAGCGATCAGCTTGTCGGTGGCGCCTATCGGCTATGGCACGAACTGAGACGGTCCTTCATTCGGATGTAGCATTTTGATGTTGTGCATGGTCGTTTCGGAAATCGATCTCGATTTCGCGATCATGTGCCAGCATATGCGTGGAGAGCCTTGTTGCCTATACTTGTCACTGGAGCCGCGGGATTCATCGGCAGCCATGTTTGCCATCACCTCTTGAACAGGGGGGAAGCGGTCGTCGGCGTCGACAACATGAACGACTATTACGACCTGGCGCTTAAAAAGGGGCGCCTCGCCAGCCTTCAGCCCCACAAGGATTTTTCATTTCATGAGATCGAGATCGCCGAACAGGGCGCGCTCGCTACCGCTTTGGCCGGGCGAGGCATAACCAGGATTGTCCATCTCGCCGCTCAGGCGGGTGTGCGCCATTCACTCGACAATCCGAGGCTCTATGTCCGTTCCAATGTCGTCGGCCATCTCGAAGTGCTCGAATTCTGTCGCGCGCAGCCAGCATTCGAGCATCTGGTCTATGCCTCGTCGAGCTCGGTCTATGGCGGCAACCGCAAGGTTCCGTTCAGCGAGACCGATCAGGTCGACAGGCCCGTCTCGCTCTACGCCGCCACCAAGAAGTCCGATGAATTGATGAGCCACACCTACGCCCATCTCTTCGGGGTGCCGCAAACCGGCTTGCGATTTTTCACCGTCTACGGTCCGTGGGGCCGGCCCGACATGGCCTATTGGATATTCACCAAGGCGATGCTCGAAGGCAAGCCGATCCGGGTGTTCAACAATGGCGAGATGTGGCGGGATTTCACTTATGTAGACGATGTGGTGCGGGCAGTCGTTACCGTGCTCGACAAGCCGCCATCGGCAGAAGTTCCGCCGAGCAGGCTCTACAATGTCGGCAACAATCGGCCGGTGCGGCTGGGCGATTTCATCGACACTCTGGAAAGATTGCTCGGTGTAAAGGCGATCCGCCACAGCGAGCCGATGCAGAGCAGCGACGTCGAGCGGACCTATGCCGACATGACGGCACTGGAGCGCGATTTCGGCTTCAAGCCGAGCGTTTCAATCGAAGATGGTCTGAAGAAATTCGTCGACTGGTACCGGTCCGAATGGGTTGCAGGATCAACGACAAGGTGACTGCGGCGTGAGTGTCGTCGTTGCCGCGCCTTTCTTCTTCTACGGCCCAGGGCCGCGCGTACCATGCGAACTTCCGGGCCGGTGATCAGAACGGCGTGGCGATCCTTTGCGATCGTTGAGCGGGGCATCGACCAGTGTCTGGATCTGTCGATCGGGACGTCGACCTCGGCATCGGTGATGAGCTGACGCAATCGCGGTGATCCGCAGTCCGCATAAATTTCACAATTAATACAGTGACATCAACAGTATCGATTGAATTTCTGGAGAACTGTTGCAAGCGGTCGCTGTGCCGGCTATCGGGGCTCATCGCCTGCCAGATCGGCCACGACGGTCGGCACTGCGTCGTCAAAAAAAGAGCGGCTCGATGCGGGCAGGGTTTCCAGCATTCTTTGCCGATCTCGGAAGTCTCTCAATTGCCTGCAATGTAAGGCATTTGAGGCCACCATCGCAGACGAATCGCATGCCGTCGGCCTCGGCCGCACAAGGTGCTTCACCGCTGAAGGGAATGGGCCGAAGTACCTGCCGATGAGCGCTTTTCACTCGGCGCCCTGGCTAGGGTTTGCCGCTGGCCGGCGCGATGGGGCCGGTGGGGCTTCCTGTTGAGTATCAGCGCCGGGAATGAGCTGCATTGCGTTCTGCAACCGCTCGCTGGATAGTCCTGGCGATGTTGCAGACCTTAATGACTCATGGGCCCCAGATCCTCGCGATCATTTCGGTGGTGATGGCGACCATCGGCATCGTTCACGCCATAATGACGAAGGAAGACGTCCGCGCCGCCACAGGTTGGGTCGGCGTGATGTTCCTGTCGCCGTTCCTTGGCGCGATCATCTACGCCGTTGCCGGCATAAACCGTATCCGTCGTGCAACGATCAGCGCCATGCGGCCCCTTTCCAGCGAGGCGGCTTCCGCCAAACATGAGCGCGATACTGCCGCCGAGGAATTGATTGGCGAGCGGTACGGCCAACGCTTCACCGGCCTGAAGACATTGGGCGACAGGGTGGCGCGGCGTACCCTGACCTCGGGAAACGCAATTGCGATATTGGAGACAGGTGACGAGGCCTATGCCGCAATGTGCCGCGCGATTGATGGCGCTCAACGCAGTATCCTTCTCGAAACCTACATCTTCGACAATGACGATGTCGGGCGGCTTTTCGTGAAATCTCTCGCCGGTGCCGTCCAGCGGGGTGTCAGCGTTCGCGTGCTGATCGATGCCGTGGGCGCGCGTTACTCCGTCCCCAGCATTCTTGGGCATCTGCGAGAGGCAAAAATCACAGCCGACCTCTTCAACGGCAACATTGTCATGGGCCTGCGTCTTCCCTACGCCAATCTCAGAACGCACCGGAAGATCCTGGTCGTCGATGGCACGATTGCGTTCACCGGAGGGATGAACATCCGAAAGGGATTCTCAGCCGAGTTCGCCGGCTCCTCCAGCGCGAGGGACACGCATTTTCAGGTCACCGGGCCGGTCGTGGCCGACCTTTTTTCGGTTGGCGCCGAGGATTGGCGCTTCGTGAGCGGCGAGCTCTTGAAAGGCGACACCTGGGACGTGGCCACGCTTCCCGCGGCTCCCGGTCAGCCGATGCTGGCGCGGGCGGTTGCGTCCGGGCCGGATGCCAGCATCGAAACGAACCACAAATTGCTGATCGGGGCATTTTCCGTTGCCCGCAAATCGATCCGCATCATGTCGCCCTATTTCCTGCCGGATCGGGAACTGATCAGCGCGCTGACGACCGCGGCCAGGCGAGGCGTCGAGATCGACATCGTGGTACCGGCGATGAACAATCTTTTCCTTGTCGACCGGGCGATGACGGCGCAATTCGATCAGGTCCTGAAGCACTATTGCCGAGTATGGCGCACGGAGGGGTCGTTCGATCATTCGAAGCTGCTGTCGGTCGATGGAGTTTGGGCTTTTATAGGATCCTCCAATCTTGATGCCCGGTCTCTGCGGCTGAATTTTGAGATTGATGTAGAGATTCTTGATGCAGGCTTTGCCGCGGAGATTGAAGCGCGGATCGGATCGGCAATCGCCTCCGCCGCGTCTGTAACGATCGAAACCTTGAGAGCCCGGCCATTCATCGTCCGCCTGTTCGACCGAGTGTTGTGGTTGGGATCGCCCTACCTTTAGAGGCTTTCTCGCCGAATCTCGTCAGGGCATGGAAGCAGCGATTGCAGATCCTATTTGAGTGAGACAAAGCTAAGTCTTGAAGGCAGTGAGGACGAGCAGCAGACTCATGCAAAGAATCGGACGTAGCTTTCCTGCAAGTGTGCTCAAATCCATTCGGGACAGAAAAAAGCAGAAGGCGAAGGCCGCGCCGTCCGAAGGGACACGCGCCGCAGGGACTCTGGTCGCATCTTACAACGTCCACAAATGCGTGGGCGTCGACAGGAAGTTCGATCCCGAACGAATCGGGCGCGTCATCCGGGAAATCGGCCCGGATGTCATTGCGTTGCAGGAAGCGGACAATCGCTTTGGAGATCGTGCCGGCCTTCTGGATCTGCCGCGCCTCGAATTGGAAACAGGCCTGGTGCCGGTGCCGGTGTTCGGAAACGGCAAGGGACACGGCTGGCACGGCAACGTTCTGCTTTTCAAACGGGGCATCGTTCGCGATGTCCATCAGATAAAGCTCCCGGGGCTGGAGCCGCGCGGAGCCCTGGTTGCCGAAATCGATCTGGACGAGAACCGAACTCTGCGCATCATCGCAGCCCATCTCGGCTTGCTGCGCCGATCGCGCTCCGAACAGGCCCGTGTCGTGCTCGATATCATGAACAGCCCGGACGAAAAACCAACACTGCTGCTCGGCGATTTGAACGAATGGCGACTCGGAAACCGTTCCGCGCTGAACACGCTGCACACGACTTTCGGTCCTGCGCCGCTGGCGGTCCCCACCTTTCCATCGAGTCTGCCGCTGCTGGCGCTGGACCGGATCATGGCAAATCGACACGGAATGATCTCAACCGTCGAAGCCCATGACACGCCGCTTTCGCGGGTCGCCTCCGATCATCTGCCGCTTACAGCATTCGTTCGCCTGTGATGTAGCTGCCCAGCGGGTTCAAAGGGAAGCTCTAGGCCGTGTGGACAGTTACCGCAACCATAGGACAATAGCCGCGAGAGTGACAACGGCGCGGTAATTGCGGGCGGTTTTCTCGA
>NZ_JAMYLQ010000041.1:0-47354 GCF_040318115.1 Mesorhizobium sp. M1312
TGTGCTGCTAACTACGCTCGTAAGGACGACCTTAAGAGCGCAGCCTCGCTATCGTAACTTGCTCGCGCAAGGCGGCCCTCGCCGGAGGCGTACCATTGGACTGACCCTTCGCGGAGCACAGAGAAGGGCACACCATAGAACGGGTGTTATCTGCCTCGCCCCTCGAGCATCGTTCCAATCCGGCCCATGTGTCTCGGGGCCATCGGCTCCCTAGATCCTCTGTAGTCGGCAAAATGGGGCAAGGTCACAGCGCCAACCGCCACCGGCATTCCACCGGCAGCCGTGATTGTGGCCTTGTGTTCGGATCGCATCGCTACGGCAGGTATTACCAAAAGACCTCTGAACGTGGGTGATTTTGAAGCCAGGCTTGCGGCTGGCACGCCGCCGTCTGTTCCGAGAAGCGCAACACAACAGTTGTCGATCAAGGTCGTGCGCGTAAGAGCCATGCTACACAACGGTTACTTAGATGTGACACTTTGCGCAAAGAATCTGGCAATTGGATAGCAAACGTTGGCTTTACGTCTGACACAGGACAGCGATATGCGTTCCTCCTGAATTTCAGGAGGACGACGTGAACGAACCCACATCCCTGCGGCATTCCGCTAAGGAGGTTGCACTCGACACAGGTCTATTGGCACCCGCGGATATCGAACGCATCATCCAAGCAGTGGAGGCCCGCTTCGATGAGCAGATCGAATTTTTGACACAGCTCGTTCGTGCTGACTCGCTTCGGGGCAATGAAGCTGGCGTTCAGAAGATTGTCTCCGCCGCTCTCGCAAGTCGAGGCTATGATGTTCGCAGCTTCGCAATCGATCCAGCTCGCATCGGCGTGGACCCGGCTTTTTCTCCCACCAAATTTGACCTCAAGGATTCCAGCGTTGTTGTTGGTTTGAAGCCCGCATCGGGAGAAGGCGGTCGGTCTCTGGCACTCAATGCGCACGTTGATGTGGTGCCAGTTGGCACAAGCGCTCGTTGGAAATACGAGCCCTTCTCAGCTACTCGTGACGGTGATTGGCTGTACGGCCGTGGTGCGGGCGACATGAAAGCCGGCCTGGCTGCAAATCTCTTCGCGCTCGATGCATTGGCAACCGCAGGTCTCGATCTGCTGGGAGAGGTTCAATTTCAGTCGGTCATCGAAGAAGAGATCACAGGCAATGGATCGGCAATGGTTCTCGCGGAGGGCTTCCGCGCTGATGCTGTTCTGATACCTGAGCCCACCGGCGAACAGGTAGTCAGCGCGAATACCGGCATAATGAAGTTCACTATCACAGTCCAAGGCGTTCCCGCTCACCCCTTCCAAGTCGCCAGGGGTAGAAGCGCAATCGACATCGCATTCCGGACCATCGAATATCTGCGTCAGCTCGAACAAGAGTGGATTGCACAGCGTCCATCAGATTTCGCCGACGTCGACAACGCAATAGCTTTGACGATCGGCACGATATCGGGAGGCGAGTGGATTGCATCGGTGCCGAGCGAGTGCCGCTTTGAAGGTCGCATCGGCTTCTACCCCGGCGATAAGGCAGAGGCGCGCGTGGAATCCTTTGAGAGCTTTCTCAGAAAGGCGTTTCTCAATGACCCGGAGCTGGAAGGATGCCCCGAGCCGTACATTGAGTGGCTCGGCGCTAAGCAAGGAGGATATGTTCTTGCCGAAGGAAGCGAAGCAGAATTACTCTTGGCAAAGGCGCACTCATTTGCAAACGGTTCAGGGACGGACCTTCAGCGCTTCATTATGCCTTGCTACCTCGACTCCGCTGTCTTTGCCCTGCACGGCAACATGACCAGCCTGGTCTACGGACCGGTTGCCGAGAACATTCATGCCATTGATGAGCGTGTAAGCATTCCGTCATTGTTGAGGGTAACCAAGACTATTGCTCTATTCGCTGCAGCTTGGTGCGGAATAAAGCATCGTGTGGAGCAAGGGTAATCCAGAACGTAGAATGTGCTTCCGGCTGTCTACGGGTGCTGTGCTGTTGCAGCGGTATCCGGCTCTTGGAGTATTAATTTGTTTCGGTAGCAAAGCTGCAATGAGGTGAGTTGAAGTGTCTATCAACACTCAGGAAATCAGTGAAAAGGACAGGAACTCTGTCCTGCATCCTTTCACGCAGCTCAAGGACTTTGCCACCGGCAAGCTTGGCGAGCCAACGATCGTCGAGACCGGGAAGGGAATCCGCATTCAAGATGCGCATGGCAACAAATTTATCGATGGTTTTGCCGGTCTCTACTGCGTCAATGTCGGCTATGGCCGCACCGAAGTGGCAGAAGCGATCTCGCGTCAGGCTCATCGCCTAGCTTATTATCACTCTTATGCCGCGCACACGACGGACGAGCTCGCGATCCTCTCCGATCGCCTTGTGAAGATGGCGCCTGGCAAGATGAGCAAGGTGTTCTACGGGATGTCCGGCTCGGACGCCAACGAGACCCAGGCGAAGCTTGTCTGGTATTATAACAATCTGCGTGGCAAGCCGAACAAGAAGAAAATCATCTCGCGTGAACGCGGCTATCACGGATGCAGCGTCGTCTCTGGCTCGATGACGTGCATGAGCTTCTATCACGACCACATGGATCTTCCGCTCCCGCAGATCGTTCACACCGGTGTTCCACACCACTACTGGGGCGCGAACCCAGGCGAGTCCGAACGCGAATTTTCAGCGCGGCGCGCCAAGGAACTTGACCAGCTGATCGAACGCCTGGGCCCGGACAATGTTGGCGCCTTCATCGGCGAGCCGGTTCTCGGCACTGGCGGCATCACGCCTCCGCCGGAAGGTTACTGGCAAGCAATCCAGCCCGTGCTCACAAAGCACGATGTGCTGCTCATTGCAGATGAAGTCATAACCGGCTTCGGCCGGACTGGCTCCATGTTCGGCTCGCAGCATTACGGCATCGAGCCAGACCTCATAACAATCGCAAAGGGTCTGACTTCGGCCTATTTCCCACTTTCCGCGGCAATCGTCGGTGAGAGGGTCTACAAGGTCCTGGAGGACGGCGCAGACAAGGTTGGTGCATTCTCGCACGGCTACACCTACTCAGGTCATCCGATCGGAGCTGCCGCGGCCAACGCGGTACTGGACATTGTCGAGAAAGAAGACCTTCCGGGGAACGCTCGCGAGGTCGGAGCATTCTTCCAAGCCCAGTTGAAGGCGAAATTCGCGCAGTTGCCGATCGTCGGCGAAGTGCGCGGCGTCGGCCTGATGAGCGCAATCGAGTTCGTGACCAATCGCGACAAGAAAAGGCGTTTTGATCCCACGCTCAAGGTTGGTGCACGAATTTCCAAGGCAGCGCGTGAACGCGGTCTTATCGCTCGCGCCATGCCGCATGGGGACATTCTGGGCTTCGCTCCTCCCTTGGTGACAACCAAGGCTGAAGCCGAGGAGATCGTTGGTATTGCTGAAAGCGCGGTGCGCTTCGTTATGGATGAGCTTGTCCGCGAGGGCGAGAAGGTCTGAGCGAAATCTAAGTGTGGCCGCCTGGACGGGCCGGGGGCCGAACCCAGCCATTCAGATCGGCATCAATCTTCACCAACGAAATTGCAGGGCTGGGAGCCTGCCCGTGCCCAACCCGACAAACTCAACTATCGCGCAGGACCGCATCTTCACGGAAAGGGAAGCTGGCCTATGACCGCTGCCGAAGGCCAAATCCGGACTGGGCCGTCGCATATCTCTGTCCACAGCCCCTATGACGGGTCGCTTGTGGGAACGGTCGACGCCAGAGTGGCAAGCGAGATCAGCGCCCTCATTGCGATGGCTCGATGTGGAGCCGAGCTATCGCGGAGCTTGCCTAGGCACCGGCGTGCGAGCATTCTTGAAGGTGCTGCCCAAATAGTCGAGAGACGCAAAGACGCATTTGCTGAAACCATCGTTCGCGAAGCTGGTAAGACGATTGTCCAGGCGCGAAAAGAAGTGCTTCGTTGTGTCAACACTTTGAAGCTCTCGGCCGAGGAGGCTAAGCGCAATGCTGGAGAGGTCGTGGCTTTCGATGCTTATGCGGGCTCGGAGCAGCGCCAGGGATGGTTCACGCGTGAGCCGCTAGGCATCATCACGGCCATTACTCCGTATAACGATCCGCTGAACCTTGTCGCTCATAAGCTCGCGCCTGCAATTGCCGGAGGCAATGCGGTCCTATTGAAGCCATCGGAATTGGCTCCGCTTTCGGCGATCAACCTTGTTGAAGCACTTCGGGAAGCAGGCTTGCCTGAGAAGATCATCACTGTAGCGGTTGGCGATACCGAACTTGGAAAGGCACTGGTCACTTGCCGCGAGGTGCGCATGGTATCGTTCACCGGCGGCTTTGCTACCGGGGAGGCAATCTGTCGGTCGGCAGGCCTCAAGAAACTTGCCATGGAGCTGGGTGGCAATGCCCCGGTGATCGTGATGGGTGATTGCAACTTCGACAAAGCGGTTGAGGCTTGCGTCTCCGGCGCGTTCTGGGCCGCTGGGCAGAACTGCATAGGTGCACAACGTATACTAGTACAGTCCAAACTCTATGAGCGTTTCCGTGATGCATTCGTCACGGCAACGAAGAAACTTCGGGCCGGCGATCCCTTGCGTGAGGACACCGATGTCGGTCCGATGATCTCGAAAAGGTCCGCCGGGCTCACCGAAGTAGCGGTCAACGAAGCGATTGCAGAAGGGGCTAAGCTGCTGTGCGGTAACCGTCGCGAAGGTTCCTTGTATTACCCCACGGTGCTTGAAGGCACCCCTATGACCTGCCGACTGTGGCAAGAAGAAGTATTCGCACCCGTCGTCATGCTTGCTCCATTCGACACACTCAATGAAGCTATCGAGATAGCCAACTATCCGGAATACAGCTTGCATGCCGGCATCTTCACCACCAATCTCAATGTCGCGCTCGAGGCCGCAAACAGGATCGAGGCTGGTGGCGTATTGATCAACGACTCCTCAGATTACCGGTTCGACGCCATGCCGTTCGGAGGTTTCAAATATGGCAGCATGGGCCGCGAGGGCGTTCGATTTGCTTACGAGGAGATGACCCAGCCGAAGGTCGTTTGTCTCAATCGCGGTTAGCCACCCCGCAGCCCCCATTTAAAATGAAACTCCTGTTTGAGACGAGCAATGGCCAACGCTCTGTTCACAAGACAGAGAAATGCAAAAAATCGACCGAGTATTCCGGAAAATTTGAGTTTAATGATGACCCACTACGTGCTTACAGTCTCATGCAAATCAGCTCGCGGTATCGTCGCGGCGATATCGAGCTACTTGGCCGAGCAGGGCTGCAACATCGTCGATTCCAGCCAGTTCGACGATCTCAACACGGGCAAGTTCTTCATGCGCGTCTCCTTCATCTCCGAGGAGCGGGTGGGCGAGGCAGCCCTAGTGGCCGGCTTCAAGCCGGTCGCCGAGAAGTTTGCGATGGATGCCAAGATCCACGATGGCAGGAAGCGCATGAAGGTGCTCCTGATGGTTTCGCGCTTCGGCCATTGCCTGAACGACCTTCTCTATCGCTGGCAGATCGGTGCCCTGCCGATCGACATCGTCGGCGTGGTCTCTAATCATTTCGAATACCAGAAGGTGGTGGTCAATCACGACATCCCGTTCCACCACATAAGGGTGACGAAGGAGAACAAACCGCAGGCCGAAGCGCAGCTCGAAGAGATCGTCGACCAGACGGATGCCGAGCTCGTGGTGTTAGCGCGCTACATGCAGGTTCTGTCGGATGCGCTGTGCCGGAAGATGTCGGGCCGCATCATAAACATTCACCACTCCTTTCTTCCGTCCTTCAAGGGGGCGAACCCATACAAGCAGGCCTATGAGCGCGGCGTGAAGCTCATCGGGGCGACGGCGCATTATGTGACGGCGGATCTGGACGAGGGTCCGATCATCGAGCAGGACACGGCACGCATCACCCATGCACAGTCGGCCGACGATTATGTCTCGATCGGCCGCGATGTGGAGAGCCAGGTGCTGGCGCGCGCCATCCATGCGCATATCCATTTCCGCACCTTCCTCAACGGGAAGCGAACCATCGTTTTCCCGCCAAGCCCCGGCTCATATGTGTCCGAGCGGATGGGGTAAGACATTTGGCGCTCGCAACAGTAATCGACGGGAAGAAGGTGGCAGCCGCGGTAGTCAATGCGGTGAGGGCGTCGGCGGCTGAGCTTGAGAGGCAAGCCGGAGTGAGAGCCGGGCTTGCGGTCGTCATCGTCGGCGATGATCCGGCCAGCCACGCTTATGTCGGCGCCAAGGGCCGCATGGCCAAGGAATGCGGCTTCAACTCCATCCAGCTCACCCTGCCGGCGGAGACCACACAGAGCGAGCTCGCAAGTCTGGTCGCCTCGTTGAACGAAGACCCTCCGTTCACGGTATACTGCTGCAACTACCGCTGCCGAAGCATCTCTATGCGGATGGGATCATCCAGTCTATCCGGCCGGAGAAGGATGTTGACGGCCTCCATGTCGTCAATGCTGGCAAGCTTGCAACCGGCGATCTGGCGACCGGACTTATCTCGTGCACCCCCGCCGGCGCCATGCTGCTGGTGCGCTCCATTCACGGCCAGGACCTTTCAGGCCTGATGGCGGTCGTTATCGGCCGCTCCAAGTTGTTCGGCAAGCCGATGGCGCAATTGTTGCTTAATGCCAATGCCACGGTGACGACCGCGCATTCGCGCACGAAGGATCTGGCGTCTGTAGCGCGTGGCGCCGAAATTCTGGTGGCTGGGGCGGGCCGGCCGGAGATGGTGAAGGCGGACTGGGTCAAGCCGGGGGCCACGGTGATTGATGTAGGCATCAACCGGATCGATGCGCCGGAGCGGGGCGAGGGCAAGACCCGGCTTGTGGGCGATGTCGCCTATGCAGAAACCTCTGACGTCGCCGGAGCAATTACGCCGGTTCCCGGCGGTGTCGGGCCGATGACCATCGCCATGCTGATGGCAAACACAATCACAGCAGCGTACCGCCTGAACGGCTTAGTATCGCCTCAGGCCTAAACGTCAGAATTCGCAGGAGCATAGGTCGTGGATCAGGCCGCACAAACTCAGTGATCGAACTTCCTGGAAAGCGTCGGTCACAATTTCCAGCATGCCATGTCATTCCTCGATTTGCCCAAAGGCTTGGCGGAGCGGATCATCCAGTGCAATTCCGCCTACACGGTTCGCTTCGGGGTACGGCTGCGCGGCCGAATGTACAGCTTCGTCGGCTATCGTCGGCTGGCGCTGCGTAATAGCGAGTGACGTTGCCCCTTTGGCTTAATCCGGTTTGAAGTTCGCTCTGGCCCAACGCGAGGACCAGAGAATGAGCGCAACCGTTTCAGTGAAGAGATGGGTTATTCGGTTCAGCTCGCTCAACGTTTGGCCCCTTTCGGATCATGACGTTCGCCTGGTGCTCAGAGCCGACCTGGCAAGAGGCCATCGGCATGGGTGTGGACCGCCCGCCCCAAGCCGGCGGTCAACCGGGAGAGGCGCAGACCCGATCCTCTCCTTGCTGTCACTGCCGAGCTTGAGGAATGGTTCGAGGCAGAGCCTTGGCGAACACCACGAGAGTTGCTTGAATGCTTGCAGGTCAAATATCCCGGCGTGTATCCCGATGGCCTCATCCGGACCGTGCAGCGTCGAATGAAGATCTGGCGCAGTGCGCAAGCCAATGCGTTGGTGTTCGGGCCATTCGCCGATGCCGCGAGGACGGAAATTGTAGAGGTCGTGCGGTGAGATCATCCCGAGCAACACAGGATCGGCAGAAGCTAAATCTCGGGAACAATCAGTGAGGCAATCGAGAACATCCGAGTGAGGCAACGGCATTGTTCTTTGGGAACACCCTTGGGCGAGGCAATACGCGCTCTCACTTTGATTGCCGCGCCGCACCAGTTGCCGGACGGCGGCCAGGATGTCGGCCGAAGTGCTGTTGCGCTGTCCGCGCCGCCCCCTCGGCAGGCGCAGTTCGGTGTGGACGCCGCCAATCCAATGGATCAGGAGAACGATCTCTGAGGCTTCTTCATCGATATCGGCGACCACCTCGTGGATGACGGTGCGCACGATGCGCTTCTTGGTCGTCGGCGCCGACAGACAGCCTTGGGATCGGCGGCGAGCGCGACGGCGTGTATTGGCGACAGTAGTGATGGCTCCGATGTCGAGGCATCATGCGCGGCAATCCTGCTCTCTATCTCGCCGACACGCGCGAGCGCCCGGTTCCATCGCAACTCCAGTTCCGCCGCGACCAGCCGGTTCTGCGGATCGATGGCGTCGTACTGCCGGAATGCGCGATCAGCGCTGTAGGGTGCCGCCTCGAGATCGCGCACCAGCGCATCACGAACGTGATCGTGGCGACTGGCCGCTTGTGCTTCGGCCTCGAGGGCCGCGGTAATCGCTCCTGGCTCGACAACCCGCAGAAGAGCTTCCTCGATGGCGTCGTCGACGCGCAACCCTCCGAATGCGATGCAGCGCGGCTCACCAATGTCGAGCAAGCCCCGCCAACAGGAATAGCGCGGAATGTTATGTCTGGTCCCTGTGTAGCGGACCGTCAGCTTGCGTCCACAGCGCCGGCAGCGGACAAGGCAGGCGAGCAGAGCGCCACCATGCTTGGGCGCTCCCGTGATGCCGGCCCGTGGGCACGTTGTCGCTCACCTTCTTGCCGATCGCCTCCGCCCGTTCCTAACTGACATAACCCTCATGGACATCCGGGATCAGAGCCAGCCACTCGGCTCGCGCCTTACGGCGGCTCCTGGGTCGGATCACTCCCGCTGCATCACATCCTGTCGCGACACGACTCTTACCATAGGCGTAGGCGGCCGTAGATCGGGTTCTCGATCATCCGGTGGATGGTCGCATAATTTGGCCGACGCCAGACCACGTCACCGTTGTTGCGCTTAACTGGCAAATCCAGCCCATGCTCGAGGAACCAGAGCAGGGCCTGCCGGGCGCCTACCATGAATTTTCCGGGCTAACTGGGTCAGGAAGGTTGTCGCTCAACTCCTCTTTTGCACTCTGCGCGCAAGACCCGGTGCTTTTCGCAAATCTACCAGGCTCTCTATTGTCGGAAGCATTACAAAATTTCGCCCTATGCACCCCTAACGGGCACGGGATGACAACCTCTTCAAAGAAAATAGCTTTTTGAGTTGGCGCGACTTTTGCTCTTTCGACTGTGCTCGTCCTCCTCAGAAATAATGGGAAAATGTCCATGACAACCAAATCCGATCCCAACGACAGCCTTCGTGCGCAGCGCCAATCGTTCGACAAAATACCTATTGTCGATGTAGGGCCGCTTCTGGATAACAGCAGCGTTCCGAGCGTGGCAAAGGACATTCGCTGGGCATTCGAGAACGTTGGCTTTATGTATGTGAAGAACCACGGCGTGCCGGCACAATTGTTAGACGATACGTTCGCCCAAGCCCGTGCGTTCTTTGACCAGCCGCTTGAAGAGAAGATGAAACTTCACATGGCCAATTCGGGAGTTGCAATGCACGGTTACGTGGAGTTTTTTGGTGAAAATGCGGATCCTGCGAACACAAAGGATTTGAAAGAGTGTTTTGATATCGGCCCTGAACGACCTACCCTTGAGCGGCCCTTCTTCGGTCCGAACCAGTGGCCGTCGACGCTGCCCGGGTTTCGTGAGACTGTATCTGCATATCACGAGGCGATGAAGGACCTCGCGACAAAACTTCTTCGTGGGATTGCGCTCAGCCTCGACCTGCCCCGGGACTTTTTTGATTCCAGGGTAACGGATCCGATCACCTATCAGCGCTTGCTTCGCTACCCGACGCAGTTGGGACAGGTGGAGGAGAGAATTATCGGCATTGGCGCGCACGTCGATTACGGCAGTCTCACGATACTTGCCCAGGACAGTGTAGGAGGGCTTCAGGTCATGAATCGTGAAGGGGTCTGGGTTGAAGGAGCGCCTATTGTCGGGACTTTCGTCATCAACATCGGTGAGCTTTTGCAGATACTAACCAACGGCCTATACATCGCCAACTATCATCGGGTTGTGAACACGTTCGGGCGCGAGCGTTATTCGATTCCATTCTTTATCGATGCAGACTACGATGCCGTGGTCCAGCCCCTTGAGAGATACGTGTCTCCATCGAACCCCTCGCGCTATTTGCCCGTCATCTGCGGAGAGCACAAATTCGGACGGCTCGTAAAGACCTTTCCACATCTGGAAAGGGTCGGCCTTGAACAATGAGGATCGGGTTTCGAGCTGCATCGGCGGACCTTGCATGGCGGCGAAGCCACAAAACACTCCTGCCTGAACCAGATAGCCACCTCGAAAAACCTGGCAATCGAGAACACATCTTAATTCACTTCGCCTGGTAATTTGCACGGAGGCGTTGGATGCGAGGCCAGGCTGGGTTCTGGGACATTGACGAGCGCTATGTCCGGCTGAGCCAGGCCTGGGATCCACTGGACAAGCTGAACGCGGTGGTCCCTTGGGAGGTTTTTCCGGAAACCGCTGGACAAGGCGCTGAAGCGCTCCGATGGCGCCCAATGCGGCCGGCCGCCCTTTGATGCGGTGATGATGTTCAAGGTCCTGGTTCTGCAGGCGCTCTACAGTCTCTCGGACGATCAGTCCGAGTTCCAGATCCAGGGCGCACTCGACAGGAATTGGACGAGACGGTTCTGCGCGCAATAACGAGTGTAAGAGACCGTTTTGAATCGGGGTACTATAGGTTCCGTTTGAGGCTGGGTTATGATTCAAGTTCTGGATGTGGCCAGATGGCCCAGATTGCCAAGAAGACCAAGCGCGACCCGTCTGATTTGACGGACGAGGAGTGGGAGCAGTTCGCACCACTGATGCCCAAGCCTGGGCGTCGCGGCCGTCCGCGCGAGGTTAATTTCCGGGAGGTGGTCAACGCCGTGCGCTACCTGGTCCGCTCCGGTTGCGGTTGGCGGATGCTGCCGATCCATTTCGGCGCCTGTCAGACGGTCTACGGCTGGTTTCACGAGTTGGCGCGGCGCTTTCTGTTTCAGACCATACACGACGTGGCGCTGATTGCGGGTTTCGGAAAAGTCCGGACAGGCTTTCCGGTAATCTCCGGACCGGGTTGGAGGTGCACCCTGGGTTTGCCGAATGATTGTGATGTAAGAACAGGTAGGCAAAGGTGAGCAGATCAAGTCCTGCGGCCGCCCAACCATGGCATTCCGGAAATCTGCCTCGTCGACACTCTCCGCCAGCTGTGCCAGAAATGTCTCGAAGATAAGCGGCATGTCCCTCGTTATCATCATGGCTCAATCCCCTCCGTCTGTCTGGTGCGCGCCACCCTGACCTGGCGACCCCACCAAAAAGCCGGCGCCCACAAACGTGGCCGATCGGATAGAGCGTTCCTGTGAGGCGGGGGGTAGATCCATGGTGCATGGACGGGAGATCGCCGGATTGCGATCTTCGGCGGTTGGCATAAGCTTCTAGAGCACGTCCTGTGATCGATGAATCGATTGTGATGTGACGGCTGCGTTTTGTGCTGATTCAACATCCACCTCGATGGAGGTGGACGATGGGAAGAGCATTGAGCGGTGATCTTCGGTCGCGGGTCTTGAAGGCTTCGGACGAGGGCATGTCGGCGCGGCAAGCGGCGGCGCGGTTCGGCGTGGGAGTGTCCAGCGCGATCCGCTGGATTGCGCGGGCGAAGATCGGCGAACTGGCGCCACGCCCGCAGGGCCGCCGCCGCGCCTCCAGCCTCGATGCGCACGAAGCCTTCATCGTCGGGCTGATCGAGGAGCGCAAGGACATCACGCTGAACGAGATGGTGGAGCGGCTCGTCGCCGAGCAGTCAGTGCGGATCAGCCGCAGCGCCTTGACGCCTGGCTACGCGGTCACGGCTGGACATTCAAAAAAAGTCCGCGCACGCACTGGAGCAGGGTCGCCTCGACATCCTGAAGCGGCGCCGGGACTGGTTCGACGGCCAGCTCGATCTTGATCCGGCGAAGCTCGTGTTCATCGATGAGACCGGCCTCTCCACAAAGATGGCCCGCCTGCGTGGAAGAGCGCCGCGCGGCGAGCGCTGCCGGGCCGGCGTGCCGCATGGCCATGTGTGGACGCCCCCTCGGGCGCAAGAAGAATCTTTGGTACAGGCTGTTGCGCGTGATCGGGTGCTGCCATGTGTTCGGCCTCTCTTGCGGCTCGTCATGGCCGCGGGCCCGTATGGGAGTTCGAGGATCAGGTCCACATCACTGGAACGCGCTGGAAGCGCTCCCCATGCGCCTGGTTCTCCTGATCCCGCCTCACCGACGTTGCGCCATACCTGTCCTTTGACCTCCTCACGCCGCCAACGGCCTCGCGCCCGTCCCGCTCAAGCGGGCACGACCGGAGCCCGATAGCTTTCTCCCTTCGTTAACAGCGCCCAGACTATTCGGGCGTTCTTGTTCGCCAGCGCCACGATCACCAACATCGGCGGTTTGCGCTCGAGCATCCGGCCGAGCCAGGATCCTCTAGGCACCCCTTTGCGCTTGGCCCACCGCACCACGGCGCTCGCTGCGATAATAAGGAGCCGCCTCAGTGTGCGCTCTCCCATCCGAGATGTTCGGCCCAGTCGTTCCTTGCCGCCCGTAGAGCGCTGAACCGGCGTTAATCCTACCCAGGCAGCGAAGTCACGGCCCGATCGGAACGTCTCCGCTGGCGGCGCGAGCGCCTCTATGGCGGTGGCGATCAGGGGGCCGATCCCAGGCACGCTCATCAGACGCCGAGTCGCGTCGTCGGCTTTGGCGCGGGCAGAGATCTCCGTATCCAGCGCGGCGATTTGGTTCTGCAGATGGCGCAACCCCTCGGCGAGAAGGGCAAGGCAGGAGCGAGCAGCTTCCGGCACACTCGATGTGGGATCCTCGATTTGAGCGATGAGGCGTCCGATATGAAAAGGTCCTTGCGGCGCGATCAGGCCGTATTCGGAAAGATGGCCGCGGATCGCGTTGATGAGTTGAGTGCGCTGGCCGACCAGGATATCACGGGTCCGGAAGATCACGGCGGAGGCCTGCTTGGCTTCGCTCTTCACAGCCACGAAGCGCATGGTCGGGCGCTGCGCCGCCTCGCAGATCGCCTCCGCATCGGACATGTCGTTCTTCTGCCGTTTGACGAAAGGCTTCACATAGGCGGGTGCGATCAGCCGCACGGTGTGGCCGAGCTTCCCGATCTCCCGACCCCAGTAGTGGGCACCCGGGCATGCCTCCATTGCCACCAAACACGGTGGTTGGGCGGCAAAGAAAGCCAGCACCTGGTCGCGCCGCAGCTTCCTGCGGAAGATGACCGCTCCGGCAGAGCTCGCTCCGTGTGCTTGAAAGACATTCTTGGCCAGATCCAGGCCGATGGTGCTAACTTCCGTCATGGGGCGCCTCCTTTAAGTGGCTGAGAACACCTCCACTCTGGCACATCGATGCCGTCGGGGGCGTCCACCCCATCACTGGAAGACCACGACCTTCACCGGAGCGCTGCGGCTGACGGGCATGACTGCGCCCTTCGTCTACGACGGCGCCATGAACGGCAACGTGTTCCTGGCCTATGTCGAGCAGGTGCTGGTCCCTACATTGTCGGAGGGCGACGTAGTCGTTATGGACAACCTGCCCGCCCACAAGGCCGCCGGCGTGCGCGACGCGATTGAGGCCGCAGGCGCGAGCCTGCTCTACTTGCCGCCCTACAGTCCCGACTTCAATCCGATTGAGAACGCCTTCGCCAAACTCAAGGCGCTGCTGCGAGCAAAGGCCGAGAGAACCATCAAGGCTCTCTGGGACGCGGTCGGCGCGGTCGTCGACCTCTTCACCCCAGCCGAATGCGCCAACTACTTCAAAGCCGCAGGATATGAACCTGATTAAACAGGACGTGCTCTAGCTCACAGCGGCGATTGGGATTGTGAGTCCCGTAGTCGTTTGCGATCCTAACAAGCGTAACGAGCCGAGGGAGCGGGCTGTTCACTGTAGCTCGCTCATGGAGGCCGACCCCCGATTTCGCCCGGCGAGTCAGCGAAATCTAACGGCGCGACGGCAGTGATGTGACTTTCATCGCCCGATGCAGCATGTAAAGGCCGCTGCCTACGACAACGAGAGACCCGATCCAAGTCCAAAGGTCAGGGATATCACCCCAGATAAAAAAACTGAGCGCAACGCCCCATATCATCCCCGTATACTCGAACGGCACAACAATCGATGGCGTCGCCATACGGTAGGCCTGCGCCAACATAAGAGTGCCGACCAGGGCAAGAAGGCCGCCGTCCCCCCATCCCGGCGTCAGCCAGAGAAAGGGCATCTGTACACCAGTTGCGGCTATGACGACGATGTTGCAGTAAAAGATCATCGCAACGTTGCTCTCGGTGCGACTGTAAAGACGGATCATCACCATTAACAAGGCGTACGCAGCGGTGGCGACGAGCGCTATGGCGCCCCCGCCAAAGGCGCCATTGACGCCGGGACGGATCATGATAAGGACCCCGCAAACCCCACAAGCACTGCCAACCAGCGCTTTAAGCCCACGCTCTCGTGCAGAATTGGCACTGTATGACAGTAATAATAAACATTGGCGCGGCAAAGCCGATGGCGTAGGCGGCGCCCAACGGCATCACCGCCAGGGCCCAGAAAAAGCCGAACGTGCCGACCATACTGACAAGCCCACGCAGCAGATGCGCACCGAACCTGCGGGTCTTCAACGACAACAGCCCGGGCGGCCTCAGTAGCATCGCCAACGTCGGAACGAGCCCTATAACAGCGCGGAAAAACACGATCTGAGCAATCGAATAGTCGGCCGACAATCATTGATTATGGCATCCATGATGCAGAGGACGAACACGCCGCCGGCATACATCGCGATGCCTTGCGCTGGTGACTGCCTTGCGACAACCGATTTTGGCACACCGTCCTGCGCCCTCATGACTTAGGCAACCCGCTTGATTACCGCCGTCGGCTGAGCCGACCGCTTCTTGGTTGCCGACACACGACGGGCTCTTCGGGACCCAGGCGCCGGACATTTGTCGTCAGCGGTTCCAGGCTGGCAGCCCGGTCCTCTCGGAAAGAACCCACGTTTCCTTTCGCGACAAGGGTCATAGCCCAGGACCGCGTTTGCACACGATAGATCAAGCTCAAAACGGCATTTTTGAAACTGACGGCGAGTCTGCACATAGCGCAACCGCTGACAACTTTTGCATCCAAAGACGATCGGGGACATTCGTGCGTCCGAAGTGTATTTCGTCACATTGTACATCCTGGGTATATCCTGGCCCAAAATCTACAGAACGGTCGCAACATCGTTCAATCGATGTAGGATTCGGTCCTGGTAGATCGAAATACCGGCAGAGCTTGTCCACTTATTGCATGGACCGACTCCTTGGCGCAGGTGATGCCGGCAATTCATAGGTCGCAGCAGCCGCGAACATTCGCCGATTAAGGCATCGAGATTGGCTTTATCGACATGGATTGCCTCAACCCGTTCCGCCGCAATGTAGTCATGCTGAAATGAATCAGCCGTCAGGGTAATTGGATGAAGGCCAAGACGCTGGGCCGTTTCGACGGACAACAGACCAGTCCTCGAGCCTTCAACCAGGATAAGCACTCTTTTGCCATTGGCTGTTGATCCCGAGTTGTATGCTGTGCCTCAGTCTGAAGCGTAAATCGACGTCAGCCCCTTTTGACGCGCCTAATCTCAGACCTTGTCGTGACGGTATCATCGCCGGCGATTTGCGGTCGTGAAGATTGCGTGAATTTATTGTAAACGGCGGTTAATACCGTGTGCTGGATCCTGGGCGAAAACGGTGGCGATGAAGACTGAGACAATCCTGCGGCCGCTTTTCTCCGGCATGGGCCAGTAGGTTGCTCATGAAGGGAAGTGGCACCAATGCAATGTAGGCGCACAGCACTTGGTGACGGCCGCCTTTACGCCCCTTTCGTCGAGTTTGTCGAGGTCGCGACACCGGAGTGGCGCTACCCCGTTCTTGCACATTTCGGCTTAACTCATTGATTTAACGGGAGGAACTGCCTAATCGCGGCTTGGTCTCCGCAATTGGCACAACTCTTGAAACTCTCCAGTCGCGGCTGATGGCGCCATGCCCTCAGGGTGCAGTATTCTATTTAGGAATGTATCGGCATGCCCCAACGACTTCCAAGCAAGCGCAAACTAGACGATCGCCAAAGGTGTACCATTATCGGTGCCGATCTACCCGAAACGGAAATCTTTCGTGGCGACTTGTTGATACAGTCGTTATCGGGGTCTCCGCGTTCAATAGGCTGCATGTACTACTATGATGACACAGGATCAGCGCTGTTTGAGCGACTCTGCAAAGAAGACTCTTACTACTTGTTCAGGGCCGAGCGGGAGATCCTGGCGCAGTACGCCAAATCGATTGCCGATATGACAGGTCCTGCCTCTCTCGTCGAGTTGGGGTCTGGAAACGCGCAAAAAACGAGGCTGTTGATTGACGCCTACGTAGAGAACCACGGCCCAACTTCTTACGCCGCTATTGACGTCAACCGTTCAATTCTGGAGAAGGCCGCCGAAAACCTCCTTTCGATGACACCAGATTTGAACTTTACGGGCATCATTGGGGTCTACCAAACCGGATTGGAACAGGCTGCCACGGTCATAGGTCCAAAGCTTTTAGTTTGCCTCGGCGCCTCAGTGGGAAACATGTACGATGACGAATTGCACGATCTGCTTCACTCGGTGCGCACGTTGTTCGCTCTCGGGGACTATTTTCTAGTCGGTATAGACTTGGATAAAAATTCGAATATCTTAGAGGCGGCCTATAATAACCAAAGTGCTATTCTGACTAACCTGTGCGTTCTTCAGCATTTAAATTGGCGATTTGATGGTAATTTTAATGTCTTCCAGTTTCGACATGTAGCATTTCACAATAAATCCCTCTGCCGAATGGAATCCCACTTGGAGGCCATGCAGGCCCAATCCGTCAATCTAGAGAAATTACAATTCTCGCTGTGCCTAGAAAAAGGAGAGATGATTATGACGGAGATCATGCGCAAAGTTAATCTTCATACATTTAATGAGATATTCATGCAGCATGGCTTGAATCCGGCACACCATTGGACGGATTCTGAGCGAAGATACGCCGTATGTTTGTTCCAAATTGTGGATAGGTAGGAGAAATGTTAAGCTGGATCTTTCTTAAGCGAGGTAGCGCTATGTTGGAGGAGAGCAAGTTCGGAATTCCATCGGCGATTATCTGTGGCCCCTCCTTTACGAGCGTTGCGGCTGCGTCGTATCCGACAGTCGGAATAATTTTAGTGGCGAACACTGTACTTCCTTTGTGACGGTTCGTGCCTAAAATTAAGAGTCCCTGCTGGGGATTCCCTTCGGGCTGCGCGCGTGCGAGTCTGCCGTATGCGCACAGGAATATCCCTCACCGTTTCGTCGATTGACCGCCAGCGCCTGAGTGCGCTGATGTAAGCGGGCAGCTGAGGCCGTTCAGCTCTGGTAATTCCAGGGCATGAGGGCGTTAATATCGCTGGTTGGCCAGCCATTGGCGATGCGCTCGAGGGTCTGGGTGAGCCAGGCGTGCGGATCGACCTGGTTCATCTTGGCGGTCTTTGCCGACCGCCGAACTATGCCGAGCGGATGTGTTTCCTTTCCTCTAATTTTTTCATGAGTCGCAGCTAAATCGGGATAGATTATATTAGGGTCTCTCCGTCGCGATTGGCGCGAAGGAGAGGACATCTGCAACGCAGCTCGCTTTATCGGAAGCGAGTTTTCAAGGGTTTATGCGGCGAGATTGTCGGACGAAGGCTTGGCCCGACAAGACCCTGTTATGCCTGCAGGGTCTAAATCGAGCGCAGTTTGATGGGACCGACGGTTATCATGTACTCGCTCTCATACTGTCCCTTAAAATCGGCGTCACGGTCGAACCAGAGAGCCTGCCGGATTGGCGCGCCCAGGTCCCGAGCCAGAGTAGCAAAGAGCGAATTGGAAGCCTTGTTGGTGGGCGCGACAGTGGCCTTGATGTGCGTTACGCTCTTGCAACATGGCCTGTTGAAGGTTGAGATGATTAGTCCCTTGCCCACCCCTGTGTTGCGCACCGCAGGATGCACAGCAATCTGCCACACGAAGAGCGTGGAGGGCTCGCTGGGCAGTCGATACGCCGACAGCCAGCCAACCACCTCCCCAGCACGCTCCGCGACTGTGCAAGTGTCTGCAAAATGAGTGCAAAGCAGGAGTTCGCAGTAAAGCGAGTTGCGGGCTAGTTGCGGGCAGAGCGCGATGAGAGCCCACACATCGGCTGCATGATTGTAGGTCGGCTTTCGGAATGTCACCCGCTCCGACTGGCCGTCGGATCGGCCCTGTCTGTCACCAGCCATCCACAACCCTCCAGGCGAACCTATCATCTTTTGTCCCCAACCTTCCGCATTTGCCAGACACTTAGGAGCAGCTGGTACTGAAAGGCCGCGACACCCAGGTCGGACGCGGCCTCCTCCTGAGGGTCTGATTCTCATCCGGCAATTAATATGCCGGAGCTCAAATCGTCTTCGTCCGTACGCCCACTGCTGGTATCAGTCCCTTGACGAAGGTATCCGTACAGCGATCGAGACAAGCGTTCCTCCGGCCTCAAAAGCGTCGAAGTCGCTCAACATTCACGGCGCGTCCAGGAGTCGAGTAGGCCAACCTGCAGTAGCGCGTACTCGACGACCCGATGCGCTGGAAGGTGTCGAAGTTCGCTGCGAACAGGGGGCGTGAGGTTGAGCAAAACGTGTGCTCCTACCTAAGCTTTCTAGGGAGCACCCGCCAAGCTCCCTCCATCAACCCGTTCATGCGCCCAATAGCGAGATTAAGTGACGCAACACAGGTATTCATCCTTTCGCCACTTAATTCGGCCCTTACCGGGGAGCACTGGCGACCGGATCTATCAATTACATGATACATATGCCTAGTCCGTATGTTGATTAGTTGAGAAGCGACTGGTAGGGGCGGTAAGGTCCACGCTCGCCCCACGAGACAAACTGCATGGCAGTTCCTTCCGCCTGCGACGAGGAGGCTTCAAAAATTGTGCCAGCTTCCCATAACCATCTGAATGTTATTTAACGGCTTAAAAGTGCGGGCTACACCGATTTTGCCTGAACCACGACTGCGTCGCGAACGCGACAAACTAACGGTCTTTGTCGGTTGTGACCTGATGTGGTTGTCTAATCGCCGCTGGGACGTCAAGCATGTAATTGCGTCGAGACGACGCTGCCGGGTGCATGGTTGTCTTTGCGGTCGACAACAGTCGCCGCATGATGGAGCTCCGCGGACGAGCTTTCAATGTGGACGACGCACTTTGCTGAGACAGCGGTGCAACCCCATCTGCCCCGCCCGATTGCAACAGGTCGGCTGGATCAGGATCGTTGGTCATAACTGCTGACGTATATGCGCTTCGCCATTGATGGGGTCGAAGATGTCGATGGTCGTCCTACTGTGAGAGGAGATTCGCGCCGCCAATCCAGACGGCTTTGACTATACTTGGACCTTCGAGGACTGGAAACGGCGCACGCGACCGACGTGATGCGCCAGACACATCGCGAGACGGTGTTTGTTGATTTCACCGCGCTCGGCGTTGAAGTTCAACCCCGGTCGTGAAGAAATCAGTCAGATTCTCCTTATTGAAATCCCTTACGATCATGATTCACCTCTTATGCTGCCGTGGCCGCTGTGTGGCCGATCACGCTGTCGATAGCGTTCTCGAGGATGTCGAGGCCTTGGCTAAGCTGATCCTCGCCAATGACAAGAGGTGGCAGACACTTCACGACCTCGCCTTTCGGACCAGCGGTCTCGACGATGAGGCCTTTCTGGAAGGCGGTCCAGACGACCTGACTGGCAACTTCGCCAAACTTCAGATCGATGCCCCGCATCATGCCACGACCCTTAGCTGACACGCGGCTTGGGTCGTATTTCTGCGCGATCTGCTCAAGGCGGCTTTTCAGCAGATTGCCTTTCTCCTCGACGGACGCTGCAAAGCTGTCCGTCCGCCAGAAGTGCTGTAGGGCTGCGCGCGCGGTGACGAAAGCATGGCAGTTGCCGCGGAACGTTCCGTTGTGCTCTCCCGGCTCCCACCTGTCGAGTTTTCGATCAATAAGGACGATGGCCATTGGCAGACCATACCCCGATATCGATTTGGCCATTGTGACGATGTCAGGACGAACCCCGGCACCTTCGAAACTGAAGAATGCATCGGTCCGGCCAACCCCCGCCTGAATGTCATCTACGATCAGGAGAGCTCCGTGACTGCGCGCAATGGCCGCCACCTTGCGCAGCCACTCCGTGCCGGCGACATTCAGGCCGCCTTCGCCCTGAACTGTCTCGACAATCACCGCCGCCGGGGCGTCCACGCCGCTGGAGGGGTCCGAGAGCAGGCGATCAAGGTAATCGGCGGTGTCTACACTGGACCCAAGATAGCCGTCATAGGGGAGCCGCGCGACGCCGCCGAGCAGCTGGCCGGCGGCAGCCCGGTGGTATCGGTTGCCGGTGCAAGAGAGTGCGCCAAGACTCACGCCATGAAAGCCGTTGGTGAAGGCTACGATGTTGGACCGACCAGTGATCTTGCGCGCTAACTTGAGGGCAGCCTCGACCGCGTTGGCGCCGGTGGGACCGGGAAACTGTACGACGTAGTCTAGTTGTCGCGGACTAAGGATCGTCTCGTGGAATTCTCGCAGAAAAGACTCCTTGGCTTCGTTATACAGATCGAGGCCATGGGTGATGCCGTCGCCCGCAATATAATCTGCGAGTGCGGATTTCAGCTCTGGAGGATTGTGCCCATAGTTTAAACTTGAGCAGCCCATGAGAAAGTCGAGATAGGCTGTTCCATCTCGCGCAAACAGCTGCGCCTCCCGTGCCCTCGCGAAAACGACTGGAAAGCTGCGAGCGTAGCTGCGCACTTCAGACTCGAGATGGTTGAAGATCGCGAATTCCTCCTCGCGATCCGGTGCACTTTGGTGAGTCATCGTTGCCTCCTTATTTGGGTATTAGGTAGGCAGACCGGCGGGAATGCCTGCAGGGCTGATGGAGCGTTCGATGGACTGATGGCTATCATGTACTCGCTCTCACGCTGTCCCTTGGTCTCGCGGTCGAACCAGAGCTTGCCGGATTGGCGCACCCAAGTCCCGAGCCACAACTGCGAAGAAATTTAGATCCCCTTTCGGGAGCGTCACCGTGCCTTTGATGTGCGTCACGCCCTCGCAAGCCGGCTCGTTCAGGGCTGAGAGGATGAGTTCCTTGCCCAAGCGCATGTTGCGTAGCTTAGGTTGCACAGCAATTCCAAATGCAGACCGTGGAGCGGTCGCTCGGCCGTGGGTAGGCCGACAACCAGCCAACCACCTCACCATCCCCCTCAGCAAGCCCGCAGGTGGCGGCGAAATCACTGCAAGCAGCAGCTCGTAATACAGTAAGTTGCGGTCTAGCTGCGGACACTTCCCGATTATTTCCCATACATCGGCTGCATTAATCTTCGCCGGTCTTCGGAATGTCATTCCCAGCAACTGGACGTTGCGTGGCTCCGAGAAGCTCTGGCTATAAGTGACCATCCGAATCCTCCCAGGCGAACACCAGTGCGTGTCGCGTTTCACGAAGAGGCCTCCTCAAAAATCATGCCAATTGCGCCGAGGGAGCCTTAGAAATATTTTTCTGAGTTTTGCACAATGACTTAACCCCGAGCGCAGCAGGCACCCAGGCCGAAAACGTGTCGCGGATTCGACAGACACGACAGTAGGTGTTGGTTGCCCGACGTTTTCTCAGGAATGGCGACGGGGTTTAACAACGGGACTGGTAGCGGATCATCTTGCGACTGAGGACGGAGCAGGTCCGCCGCTCCGACAGGCGTTCAGCTTCATCGTCGACCAGCGGGCCGCGCCGACGAGCTTCACCGCGGACATTGACGGAAACGGCAAGGGACGACGCCTCTGGCCGATCGTCGGCAAAAAAAGATCGGATGATTGGGGCTCCGGCGGCCTCCCTGCATGGGGGTAGCGGGAGGTCGGTCTTCCGGGCAGGCTCCAACGGTTCAACCGGTCAGGAGGTCTGCCATGGAACTGTTCGTCGGTCTTGATGTTTCCGTTCGCACCACCAGCGTCTGCGTAATGGACACGGGTGGTAAACTCATTCGAGAGAGCAAGGTGGAGACCGAGCTGGAGGCGATCGGCGCCCTGCTCCACGCGATTGGCGGCCCCTACAAGCGCGTCGGCCTTGAGGCCGGTCCGCTTTCGCAATGGCTCTACAGTGGCCTGTCGGCCGCAGACTATCCGGTGATCTGCGTCGAGACGCGGCACATGAAGGCCGCGCATCTCGGCTCAGATCAACAAGACCGATCGCAACGATGCCCGCGGCATCGCACAGATGATGCGCGTCGGGCTCTACAAGCCGGTTCATGTCAAGACCGTCCGGAGCCAGGAGATCCGGATGCTGCTCACTGCGCACAAGTTCGTGCAGACGAAGATTCTCGATGCGGAGAACAACCTGCGAGGCCTGCTGCGCAACTTTGGCCTCAAGGTCGGAGCCGTAACCCGGCTGCAGTTCGAGCGGCGCATTATCGAGTTGCTCGAACAATCCCCGCATCTGCACTTGGTGATCGACCCCCTGCTGGAAGTCCGTCGCGTTTTGAGAGAGCAGTTCCAGCGCCTACACAAGGCAATGGAACGGCTGGCCGAGAGCGACGACACCTGCAAACTGCTCATGACTGCCCCCGGTGTCGGACCGATGGTCGCCCTGAGTTTCCGAGCCGGCGTCGACGAACCGGCGCGGTTCAGCCGATCGCGCTCCGTTCCAGCCCACTTCGGATTGACGCCCTCGCGCTATCAATCCGGCGAGATCAACCAGGATAGGGGCATTTCGAAGTGCGGCGATGCCAGGATTCGATGGGTATTGGTTGAAGCCGCCGGGATTCTTCTGCGTACCTCGAAGCGGAGTTCGCCACTGAAGGCGTGGGGTCTCTCCGTCGCTCGCCGGCGAGGTATGGCGAAGGCTACCGTGGCGGTGGCGCGGCGTCTGGCGATCATCCTGCATCGGATGTGGGTCGACAACATACCCTATCGCTGGGAGGCCAATGCCGCCTGAGAGTTCGAATTAAGGGTTCCGCGTCGCCGCGCGGATAGAGGTCCCGTTCAGGGACGAGTGGGTAGGCAATCTCGAGGCGGGCTTGGACGTCAGGTCAGGCTGACAGTTTCGGCAAAAAGATTGAGATGCCTCTCCACCGACCCGATCATGGAGCGGTCGCGCGCCGACTTCGAAGAGAAGCCAGACCCCTGGCGGGCACTCATCATCTCCGGCGCACCGAAACCGTTTCCGCATCAGCCGTCAACACCACGACCAACGCCGCACATGGTATGCCACGGTGAGGATCCCTTGCTTGACAAACCCAGCCCCAAAAGAGAAGCCCGCCGGAACGAACCGGCGGGCGAGACGGGAGGAAACGGTTGTAACTGGAATCAGGCGGCGAGAACGGCCTTCGGCTCGACCAACTCATAGCCGAGCGCTTCGGCCACCGCGCGATTCGTTATCTTGCCCTTGTGGACGTTAAGCCCGTTGCGCAGATGGTGGTGGTCTACCAGCGCCTTGAGGCCCTTGTCGGCGAGCTGCAGGCCATAGTGCAGCGTCGCATTGTTGAGCGCGTGGGCCGAGGTGACCGGCACCGCACCCGGCATGTTGGCGACGCAATAATGGATGATGCCGTCGACTTCATAGGTCGGCTCGGCATGGGTGGTGGCGTGCGAGGTCTCGAAACAGCCGCCCTGGTCGATGGCGACGTCGACCAGCACGGCGCCTTTCTTCATGCCCGACAGCATTTCGCGCGTCACCAGCTTGGGCGCTGCTGCCCCCGGGATCAGCACGGCGCCGACGACTATGTCAGCCGAAAAACATTCTTCCTCCAGCGCCTCGACGGTCGAGTAGCGGGTGTGAACGCGGCCGCCAAAGATGTCGTCGAGCTGACGCAGGCGCGGGATCGAGCGGTCGATGATAGTGACGTCGGCGCCGAGGCCGACCGCCATCCGCGCGGCATGCAGACCGACGACGCCGCCGCCGAGCACAGTGACCTTGCCGGGCAGCACGCCGGGCACGCCGCCGAGCAGCACGCCGCGACCGCCATTGGCCTTCTGCAGCGCGGTGGCGCCGGCCTGGATCGACAGGCGGCCGGCGACTTCCGACATCGGCGCCAGCAGCGGCAGGCCGCCGCGGTCGTCGGTGACGGTCTCGTAGGCGATGGCGTCACGCCCGAGGCCAGCAGGCCCTTGGTCTGCTCCGGATCCGGCGCGAGATGGAGATAGGTGTAGAGGATCTGGCCGTCGCGGAGCTGAACCCATTCGTCGGGCTGTGGCTCCTTGACCTTCACGATCATGTCGGACTTGGCAAACACGTCGGCTGCCGTCTTGGCGATCGTGGCGCCGGCAGCGCGATACGCGTTGTCATCGGCGCCGATGCCTGCACCGGCGCCGGTCTCGACCAGCACTTCATGGCCATGCGCGACATACTCGCGGACCGAGCCCGGTGTCAGGCCGACGCGGTATTCGTGATTTTTGATTTCCCGGGGGCAATCGACGCGCATCTTTTTTCTCCTGATCCGGCCCTTGGGGCTCGTTCCCTGTCTAGAGATAGTGAACCACGAATCGCTCGATAAGTGTTTGCGAATGCGCTTGCCTGAGAGGCGACTCTTCGATAATCGTTGCGCAAAACATTGGAATTGTCGCAGGAATTCGCAAAAATGCCGCTCGACAGGATTGATATCGCCATTCTTGAGACGTTGCAGAGGGAGGGGTGGACATCTAACAATGCGCGCCGCCTCCGGCCGGACTCGACGCCATGGCTCCGGATGATCGGGTCGCCTGCGGCTGCAACGGAGCTGTCGATAGGCCCGGGTATGCTGCGGTGTTAAAGGCCTCCCATGCAGAGGTATTTCATTTCGAGATAATCCTCGAGGCCGTGGCGCGACCCCTCCCGGCCAATCCCTGATTGCTTCATTCCGCCAAAGGGTGCGGCCTCGGAGGACATGCGTCCCGTATTGATGCCGACCATGCCGTATTCGAGGGCTTCGGCAACGCGCCAGACACGCTTGAGATTGGAGGCGTAGAAGTAGGCTGCAAGACCGTAGATGGTGGTCGCGGCGGAAGAGTTGCCGTATTCGGCGATCGTCTTGACGATTGCTTGGTCTGCTATGCCGAGGTTCCTCCCGACCGCATCGAAAATTCGGGCATTGGCCTGATGCGGCACGAACCGATCGATGTTCTGCGGCTGCATCTGGGCTGCGGCGAGGGAGTCTTGCGAGCAGGCAGTCATCATCTCGACGGCCTTGGCAAACACTTCAAGGCCGTCGGTGATCGTCTTCCGGGTTTGCCCGATGTCAAGGTCGCCGCGGCTTGTTGCTTCCTCCCGCAAGAATCTGGATCAGCCCGTGGCGCGAGCCGTCTGAATCCCCGAAGCGCCGAGAATGCCACGATGGCATCGGTGGCAAGCGTGGCGGCCAGCGGGATGGTGCCGCCGGTCAAGCCTTTCGAGGTGCACAGGATATCTGGAGAAATCGATGCCTGCTCGCAGGCGAACATGGTTCCGGTGCGCCCCCAGCCGGTCATCACCTCGTCGGCGATCAGCAGCGTGCCGGAGGCCTCAGTGATCCTCTTCAATTCGGCCAGAACCGATGCTGGATACATCAGCATGCCGCCGGCAGCCAGCACCAGCGGCTCGACGATCAAGGCTGCGGCTCGCCGATCGCGGGTCACAGCCTCGAAACGATCCAGCGTCTCCTGCTCGCGGCCGGCGGCCGGGAAGGGAATGGTGTCGACCTCGAACAGCAAGGGTTCGTAGGCGGCGTTGAACACGCCACGGGCACCGACGCTCATCGTGCCGATCGTGTCGCCGTGATAGCTGTGCTCCATGACGACGATGCGCGAGCGCGGCGCGCCGATGTTGCGGAAATAGCCGAGCGCCATCTTCAGCGCCACTTCGACGGAGGTCGAGCCGCTGTCGGAATAGAACACCCAGTCGAGTCCGGGGGGAGCGAGTCCGACAAGGGCCTTGGCCAAGCGTTCGGCCGGCTTGTGCGTGAAGCCCGCGAAGATGATCTGGTCGAGGCTCGAGGCGGTCGTCTCGATGGCCTTCATGATACGGGGATGGCGGTGGCCATGCGTCACGACCCACCAGGACGAAATGGCGTCCAGGATCCGCGTGCCGTCAATCTTGTGGAGATAGGCGCCTTCCGTCAGCACGATTTCAGGGATCGCCGGCTCGAGCGCGTGCTGGGTGAAGGGATGCCACACACGGGAATGCGACATCATTCGCCTCCGGCAATCAAAGCGAGGTCGAAGCCGGCAATCATCGCTTGTCTCAGCGTTTTGTCCGTCAGCGGGTCGAGGTGCGGCAGCCTGCCGAGTTGCGGCACGTCGCCGAATTCCACGATCGTCCGTTGCGTATCGGTCATCTCATCGCCGATGAAGGCGACGCCAGCCAGCGGGATGGAGCGCACCCGCAGGGCCTCGATCGACAGCAGGGTGTGATTGATTGTTCCGAGCGCGGTGCGGGCGCACAAAATGACCGGCAACTGCCATTGCTCGAATATGTCGATGAACCTTGTCTGTCGGTTCAGCGGCACCATCAGCCCGCCTGCGCATTCGATGACGAGCGGTGTCGGCAGGACCGGAAATGAAAGATCGGCAGCCTCGATCGAAACGCCGTCGATTTCGGCCGAACGATGCGGCGAAAGCGGGCTCTTCAAGCGGTAGGCTTCCGGCAGCACGCGCCCCGACGGCAGGCCGGCAAGTCGCGAAACCACCTCGCTGTCGGTCTCGCCGTCGAGGCCCGATTGCACCGGGTTCCAGTAGAAACCGTCGAGCAGCCCGGCGAGCCCGGCCGAAAACACCGTCTTGCCAATTCCGGTGTCTGTTCCGGTGATGACGATCCGCTTGGATCGAAGCGGTCGCCGTGGCGATCCCACTCAGATGACATAAAAAATTGAGCGCGGTCCATTCAGCGGTGAGAATGGCCCGGGCCGAACCGCTGACCGATGCAATTGCCTCACCTTGCGCGACGTCGCTGCCGTCCGCTCTCTCCACTGTCATCTCGACATTCTGGTTGATCAGCTTGAAAGCCGGCATCGCCAGATCGAGACCGGCGACAACTCCAGCTTGGCGCGCTGCCAGTACGGTCGTCGCTATGGGTCTTCGGCACGATCGCGTCGGTCGTCACATCACCCGCCGGCCGAGATCGTTCAGAAGTGCTGCCCGCACCAGAGGCTCTAGCATGATTGCGGCAAGTGGTGGCAGGTTCATCACAGGACGCTTTCCAGCGTTGGGGAGGATGCAGGTTCCCGCGCTGTCGCCAAGGCTTCATCGAGCGTGAGCACCCGTCGGCTGCTACCGACAAGTTGCCGAAGGGATCGGCAAACTGGGTGCAGGCCGCCCGGGGGCATTGACAGGCGTCCTAGTACCCGCGGAGCGCCAGTCGCCGGGGAAACGGTCTTTTCGGTACTTAGAGGCATGGCCGACGGCAGAGGGCGCACAAGGCGCCCTTCATTTCAGCTCGGATGGCGAATCCGCTTCGCCTTTCGCTATCAGAAGCGGTAGGTGACACCTGCGCCTATCAACCAGGGATCGAGGTTCGCCTTCCCCGTCAGCTTCGCGCCGTCCACCGTGACGTCGAAGTCTGGCTTGAGGAAAACCTTCTTCACGTCGAAGTTGACGCCCCAGTGCTGATCCACCATGTAGTCGAACCCGACCTGCAGCGCGGTGCCGAACGTGTTCTTAACATGGAGAGCATCTGCACTGCCGACGTCCTGGTTATAAAAGATCGTGTAGTTCACGCCGGCACCGACATAGGGCTTGAATGCGCCGAAATCGGTAAAATGATACTGCAATGTGAGCGTGGGTGGCAGCAGCCAAACCTTACCGATATTGCCCAGTCCGCCGATCGTTCCTTGGCCCTCGATGTTGGCATAGGTGGTGCCGAGTATAAGCTCCGCGGCGATATTGTCCGTGAAGAAATAGGAGATATCGAGTTCCGGCGTCACAGTGTTTGAATAAGAAAGACCGGAGCCGGGCATGGCATTGA
Source organism: Mesorhizobium sp. M1312 (assembly GCF_040318115.1). Classification (NCBI taxonomy): domain Bacteria; kingdom Pseudomonadati; phylum Pseudomonadota; class Alphaproteobacteria; order Hyphomicrobiales; family Phyllobacteriaceae; genus Mesorhizobium; species Mesorhizobium sp. M1312. The sequence continues at coordinate 27,911 of NZ_JAMYLQ010000041.1, forward strand.
CGTAGCCCGAATCCTCAGTGACGACCCCCAACGCACGCAGGCGGATCTGCCAAGGGCTTGGCGCTTCAGTGACCAAGGCTCCTTCCTGCGGGACGCACGCGGGGTGCGCAAGGTCCGCCGCGACGGCCTGCTGTCCCACCACCATGAGGATGACGGCCGCTGTTACCCCCCGCGCCACGCCCATTCGCTTTTTCGCCATGCTATTCTCTCCTTGCTCTTCAGAAATGATGCGATGCACTATGAAATCCTGCTGGAATCGACGGAGCGCTCGTGCGCAGTTTGCGTGGGACAGCGCACACATTATTTGCGCCGTGCTCGCAATCATCGATCTGTACTCACTTGTTGAAACGTTGCCCTTTGTCTCCGTCCCCCTATCGAACGCCATCGGCTTGCCAGCCGATCGCACTGCGAAGGAGATTGGTGCCCAGGGCAATGAATGCGGCCCGCTCCTGATTGTTCTTGCCGGAGCAGTGCCCGCCCGAGCCGGGCTCGTAGAAGTAGGCGGGATAGCCAAGAGCCTGCAGCTTTGCTGCCATCTTACGCGCGTGGCCCGGGTGGACGCGGTCATCCCGCTTCCTGGTGGCAAGCAGGATCGGCGGATAGGGCTGTCCCGGCGTCGCGGCGTGATAGGCCGAGATTTCCTTTAAGAAAATCCATTCCTCCGGCTTGTCGGGATCGCCATATTCGTCAATCCAGCTCGCGCCCGCCAAAAGCTTGGTGTAGCGGCGCATATCGATAACCGGGACTCTGCAGAACAGCGCGCCGAAACGCTCAGGATAGCGGGTAAGCATATTGGCAATCAGAAGGCCGCCATTTGAGCCGCCCTGGGCGGCAATCCGCCTCGGCAGCGTAATGCCTCTTCGCACGAGGTCGGCGGCAACGGACGCGAAATCGTCATGGGTGAGACGCTTGCCCGCCCTGCGCCCCGCCTCGTGCCAACGGGTGCCGAACTCGCCGCCGCCCCGGATGTTCGCCACCACGCACGTGCCGCCGCGTTCGAGCCACAGTTTGCCGAGCGAGGAGTTGTAGTGGGGCAGGACCGATTTGCGGTACCCGCCGTAGGCGGTGAGGTGAACCGGGGCATCCCCGTTCCCATTCGCCGGACCGACCTGCGTATAGGGGATCATCTCACCATCGGTCGAGACTGCCTCGTGGCGCGTCACCACCAGCCCTGACGCGTCGAAATTCTCCGGATCGCGCTTCAGGATTACTGGAGCGCCGAGAGGCGCTGCGGCATTGAGGTCTAATAGGAGACGCTTCGGCGGCGTGATCGGGTCCTGAGCCGAAATGAGGACCTCTCCATTGGTCTCGTGAGGTTCAGCATCGAGCGACCAAAGGTGAACAGTCCCTTCGGTGGGCACGGTGTCCAGCGCTCGGCGCGTCCATTCGTGGCCCTTGGGGGTGAACATCTCGAAACGTGGATCGAGGTTGACGAGGTAGGAGATAACGAGCTTCCCGTTATTCCAGAAGAATGATTGCAGGGAGCGCCTGTCGCCTGGTTCAAAGAGGATGGCAAAACTGCGCTCGCCGGCGATGAAGGAGGAAAGCGAGATGCCGATCAGCGCGTCCGCGGCATGGGTCATCCCTCCGACTGTCCAGGGCTTGCGCGGCTTTACCGCCAGCCAGTCGCCGAAGCCGCTCCACCAGGCGTCCCGAGGAAGGTCGATCCGCATCTTCGGCCCGCTCCTGTCGCCGATTCTGACGATCGTCTCAAAGAAGGTCGACCCCTCGATGAACCAGAGGCGCTCGCTCTCGGCGGTGCGGTCCAGATGGCCGGACACGCGGATGGATTCGGAACCGGCTTGGAATATTACCGGCGCGGTGAGCGGATCCGCGCCACGCTTCCACAGCCGCACGGTGCGCGCGTAGCCGGAGCGGGTGGCCATGCCATCACCAAGCGCACTGGAAAGCAGCAGCGTGTCAGGGTCGAGCCAGTTGACCTCGCCCTTGGCCTCCGCGAGGTTGAAACCATCGGCGACGAAGCTAAGAGATCCCAGATCGAATTCGCGATGCACGACCGCGTCGCTGCCGCCGCGCGACAGGCGCAGAACGGCTCTTTCCCGTCTCTCCGGCTCAAGGGACGCGCCGCCCCAGATCCAGTCCTCTCCGTCACTAGCGGCGAGGGCGTCCAGATCGAGCAGTAGCTCCCACTGGGGATCAACATTCATGTAGGCGGCAAGGGTGGTCCGGCGCCACAGTCCGCGCGGATTTCGGGCATCTTGCCAGAAATTGTAGAGGTACTGGCCGTGGCGCCTGCTCAAGGGAATCCGGTCAGGGCGATCGAAAATCGCTGTCAGGGCGTCATGGTCCCGCTCGAATTGCGATCCACCGAACTGCTCCAGGGTCCTGGCAGACTGGCTGGCGGCCCAGTCAAGTGCCCGTTCGCCTTCTACATCTTCGAGCCAAAGATAGGGATCATCGTCGGGAGCATTCAGCGTTGGGCGGCAATCGAATGCGGTCATGTCCGGTTAACCCGAAGAGTGAAGTCGCCTGGAAAACAGGCGCAAAGTCTTCCGTCGGCCCGGGAAAGCTCCGCTTTCGCGGCTGCGACCGCATGTTTGGCGCGCATGATCATGTAATGATTTCTCCCCTGTCCGTGCCGCAGCGCGTTTTGCGGACAGCCTCGCAGGAGTCGTGCCAAATAAGAAAATCGTTTCAAAACAATGCGATCACCCTGATGACGCTGTGTCTCATGTCCGACAGCGTCGAACATCCGACAACGAATGCAGCCGTGACCGCCTGATAGAACCTCCCGTGCCAGATCGGTGGGCACTGCGGAATATGCAGTGAAGCTCACCGCGAAACTGGCCGAACTTCGGATCGACATCGGCGACGCGGCGATCGACGGCCACTGCGTCGCCGGTGTCGGGCGCGGCACAGCCTGAGGACACCGCGGCGCGATCATCGAATAACTGCGTTTACGTTGCCTCCATCCTGGCCCACCGGTGGGCGCGCAAAGGACTGCTTTGCGGCCTCATCCCTCCGCCTGGATTGAGTCGGAGGGACCGAACGGCGCACGTGCTTTTGGAACCGGCAGAGTGGTCATCACGCAATTGTCTTCCGGCTATCGTTCCAGAGATTCGACAATCCAGTTGGTGAAGGTCCCATATCGCCCAATCATTGATGTGCTTAGGTCTGGGCATGCCCCCATCCGCAACCATCTCATCAAGAGCATCGATCCGACACCAACATAGAGAATTGCTTCCCCATGAGAGAGGCGTCGCGGCGGACATGAGAGTGCGCCACTCTTCATGATCGCGGGCTCCGAGGATGTCGGGATCGAGCCAGTGAACGGCACGATAGGGCGAAGGATCTGGCAGCTCTTGCAACTGCCGACCTCGATGGGAGAAGGAAATCGCGATCTGTCCGGCAGAGACACAAGGTTCTGCACTGTCCGTTCATGAAGACTTCCTGCTGGTCTCCATAAGAGAAGTATTCTGGTGCAGAAGGTGCCCCGATTAGCTATTCGGAAAAGGCGACATCGACGTGCAAATCGGGCGCCGCCGTGAGGCGTCCCCCTCAATGTCGGATTTCCGACAGGATCGCAAATCCGCCAACCCATTGTTTAATAAAATGTTCCGTCTTTGGCACGGCCGATGCAGGGGACTCTGCATCAAAGAGAGGTCGTCCATGATCATCCGCACCGAAAATGCCGTCGCCGCAGTGAAAACCGCGCTCTCGCCTGCCATCAAGCCCCGAAAGGCGTGATGGTTGAGGCGGGGCGATTGCGCCGGCTTCAACATCTCATGGGCTTGGAAAGCGTCTCGCGTGACGGCGACGCGGGCATCCAGACGGGCGGATAGGACATACGTTGTTGCCCCACGTCGCCGGCATGACCCTCGATTGTCACCGCGCTGGAATGCTTGGGTCTACATTCGACGATCCGAACGCGCTGGACAAATTCTCGCGAACTGGTCGGGACCAAGGCTCGAAAACGTCCGCGAGGGGCCCAAAGGCTATGGCCGATATTCGCCGCGAACAAGCCGGCTAGTGGGAAGACTCTATAGGAGGAAAGCAGTGGAGTTATCTTGCGTTGGGGTCGGTGCCGGGCCGTCTAATTTGAGCCTTGCGTGTCAGATACACGAGCAAGTTGGGCAGGGGGCACTGTTCCTGGATCGGCAGGTCGACTTCCGCTGGCATCCAGGCATCGCATTCGATTCCTCAGAGCTCCAGGTGAGCCACTTCAAGGATCTGGTCACGCTGGTGAATCCGCGATCAGCCTACACTTTCGTAAACTACCTGTACGAGAACGGACGTCTGTACCACTTCCTGAACGCACAGTTCGAAGCCGTGCTCAGAGTTGAGTTCGAACAATATCTGAACTGGGCCTTCCACAGGAACCCGCTTGTGCGTGGCGGCGAGACGGTGCGCGAAATCCGCTTTGACGGCGAGTTTCGGGTGCGGACGGATAAGGCGGCTCTCGGCGCCAGAAACGTCGTGGTCGGCATTGGCAAGCAGGCGCAAATTCCGCCTCAGTTTCAGGGCTGGACTGGACGCAACCTGTTCCACTCATCTGTTTTACTGCACATCCATCCTGAAGTGCGGAGAAAGCATGTCTGCGTGGTTGGCGGAGGCCAGTCGGGAGCCGAGGTGATGTTGCACCTTGTCGGCCTGCCGAAAGAACGGCGGCCTGCCTCGATCACTTGGGTCTCGCAGCGTGAGAACTACCTGCCTCTCGACAACAGCCCGTTCACAAACGAGTTGTTCATGCCCTGCTTCTCGGATCGTTTCGCGGCGATGAGCGAGTCGCAGCGTAAGCTGCTCCTGCGGCTTTTCGTGCTTGCCTCGGACGGCATTTCGGAAAGGACGTTGCGCGCGATCTATCAGGCGCTATACCGCCACGCATTTTTCGAGCTAAACCGATGCGAAATCACACTGCGGCCAGGCTGCACCGTCTCGCACTGCATCAACGCCGGACCGGGTCACAGGCTGACCCTGCAGCACGGCATGGTCGAGGTCGAAGAAGTCACGGCTGACATCGTCATCCTGGCCACCGGTTACGAGAACGCGGTGCCAGACTTCTTGGAACCCATCGCGCATCGGCTGGAGCAGATCGACAATGAATTAGCTATTCGCGAGGATTTTTCGGTGAGCTGGGACGGACCGCGTGACAGACGCATCTTCGTACAAAACGCGAGCCTCGGGCAGCGCGGCCTGGCCGATCCGAACCTAAGCCTGCTGGCCTGGCGCGCGCGCCGCATCCTCGATAGCCTTCTTGGGCGCGCGCCATGCGCGAACCCCGAGCATCCTGGCTTCATCAGCCATACCTCGATCGAGAGCTGGCCCGCCCCCGCAGCCGAAGAAATGGGCAGCGGGATATGACTCGTAGACTTTTGATTATCGGCGGTACCATCCTAGGAATGATGTCCGCCTCCGCTGCGGCGAAGGCCGGAGGCTTCTCCGAAACCATCGTGACCGAACAAGCCCTTGGACCAAGCGGCGCATCGCATTATTCTGGGGGCGTGCATTTCCCCTACGGTTGTCAAGACCGTACTAGGTCGCTCACTCGAAAGAGCGCCGTGGTCTTGGCGGCCATGGCTGGGTCGGCGGTCAGCGGATGGTGCCGGCCTTTAGCGATGCGTGTCGTGGCTGGACCGGATGAAGCGATTGATCCGGCCCAGTTTACGGAACCCCTGGACCCGGCTGAGCCTGACATAGGCAGTCTCGCGCCGAGCTTCTGCGGACAAAATCCGCCGGAGCGGAACGCACTTAGCATCGCCGTCCCACATGAAGTGAGTCCGTCTCCGTGGACCCGCAACTTGACCAGCGCCCGACTGCCCTAATTGGGATGTCCGCCCAACCAGTCTTTCCAACAGGAGGCTTTTCGCATGTTGACTGATGCACAAAGAGAAAAGTGGCAGAAAGACGGATACGTCAGGCTCGAAAGGTTCTTCGCTCCAGCGGCTCAGGAAGATATCTCTACTTTTGTCGAAGATATGTCACGCTGGGATGTCAGCGATGATAAATGGCTCATGTGGTTCGAGAAGACGACGGACAATCGAAAGATCATCTCCAAGATCGAGAATTTTCTCGACTTCCATGATCCATTGCGTCGTTTGCTCTTAGAAGATCAGCGCATAAAGTCAGCGGTCGAGGATTTGCTTGGCGAAGATTCGCGCAGGCTCAAGGAGTTGCTGATTTTCCACTACCCCGACAGCGGCGGCTATCGCCCGCATCAGGACATTTATCACATTCCACACAAACTCCCCGACCGGATGGTCCATGCGGTGGTTGCCATAGGCATCGACGACTCCGACCCGGAAAACGGCGGGCTTTTCTTCAGCCCCGGCAACCACAAGAAGGGGGTATTTCCCATGGATGCCGGTGGGGTGATCGATCCTCAAGTCGCCGAAATGTTCTCCTGGGAACCCATAGTATGGAAGGCTGGCGACATCTTCATCTTCGACGATTACGCACCGCACTACTCACGACCGAACAAAAGCAATCGTTCGCGCCGGACACTCTACTTGGTGTTCCAGCGTGCTTCAACCGGTGGACCGACCCGCGCTGAATATAACGTGCTTAAGCGCGCCCTTAACCCGCCCGAGGGCAAAGTGGCCGATCTCGACAAACTCAAGCCCCCAAATGGCATTTTCTATCGCGATTGAGCTCACGCAGCCAGGTGGAGGCATGCACACGAAACTGATCGACCTCTCAAAAATGCGCGGACAGTATGGCGTCCTGATTTGCCGGCTCGCGGAGCATCGACCGCAGCCCGTTACGACGCTTCGGCACGTGGATTGTGGAGGTGGTCGCAGGGCGGTCTTCTGTGACGACAGCCCGACTGGCGCCCCCCTCGTCACCCGCTTGGCGGCCCAGAGCTGAATTATCCTGGCCGGGGCCGCCAACGGGTCGGGCTACCGTTTCTCTGCGCAACTGCACAAGAGGCTGTTGCGTTGGCAGCCGAAGATCCCACTGCTCCAACAGCTTAGGTTCGTCATGCGCAAATACAGGTTTTCTCGAACGGAGCTGTCGCGGGCGTTCGGTATCGACATGGCCACGCTTGGAACGGGAAGCGCTCGCACGGGGTTTTCATTCGGAAAGGTTGGACCCGGCGTCACATCCGAGCCCCATCGGCACGACGAAATCGAGGCCTTCGTGGTCCTCTCTGGCGCGGGCAAGGTCACGACCGACCGTGGGGAAATCTCGGTCGAGGCGGGCGATGTCGTTCTGTTCCACCCTTTTGAAGCGCATGTGCTGCACAACGATGGGGACGAAGACCTAAATTTCGTCGATGTCTGCTGGCGAGACGACGATGCCGCTCATCATGTCGCTGCAACGGTCACGGCTCCCCGCGGGCCGACCTTCGTCTTCTCCACACCGCCGACGCCAAATGGCGATCTGCATCTGGGGCATCTTTCTGGCCCCTATTTTGGCGCCGACGTCTACACGCGTTTCCTGCGCATGAAAGGGGTCGAAGCCTATCATCTGACTGGAAGCGATGATTACCAAAGCTACGTCGCCGCGCGCGCTGATGCCGCTCAATCGACGTCTGCAAAGGTGGCGCGCTATTACGCCGACGAGATTCGCGCCACGCTTGCACTTTTCGATTGTGAGGTCCACAGCTTCCAACTCACGACGGGCGAAGACGGTTACGGCGAGTTTCAAGCCGCGTGTTTCCGCAGTCTTCTGAGCAGCACGGCGATAGATCTGCGCCAGAGCCCTGCGCTTTTCGATGCCGTGACAGGTCATTATCTTTACGAACCGGATGTTAGCGGCCTCTGCCCTGATTGCGGCGGGTCCGCCGGCGGAAACATCTGCGAGGAATGCGGCGCCCCAAACCTTTGCCACGACCTGCGTGCAGCCCGGTCACGGCAGTCTGACGAGGCGCCGCTGGTCGGCTCCGTCCGCCGCGCTGAACTTGCGCTGGACCGATGCTACGCCAATATCGACCGGCATCTAACGGCGTCGGGCGTCCCGCTACGGATCTTGGATCTCTTCGCGCGCCTACGCCGGCGCGGCAACTTTTCAGTGCCCATTACCCACCCCTCGGACTGGGGCCTGCCGGCCGAAGGGTTCCCGGGGCAAGTGATCTGGGTCTGGCCGGAAATGGCCTTCGGTTTTCTTTACAACATCCAGGCGCTCGGCCGCTCGCTGGGTCGCGACTGGAAGGCGGCCATGCCCGGCAATGACTGGCAGATTGTCCATTTCTTCGGCTTCGACAATTCCTTCTACCACGCGCTACTCTACCCCGCTCTTTACGCCGAGGTTTTCTCCCACTGGACGCCACGCATCCACTATCACGTCAACGAGTTCTACCTGCTCGACGGCAAGAAGTTCTCAACCAGCTGCCGCCATGCGGTTTGGGGCAAGGAGGTTCTGAGCCCAGAGACAGTCGACGTCGTGCGCCTCCATTTGGGCCTGACACGCCCGGAAGGTGAGCGGACGGATTTCACCCCGGACGCGCTGCGCCGCACCGAGAACGAGGTGTTCCAAGGGATCTGGCTGAACTGGCTCGATGCGTTGAACCAGGAAATCAAGCAGGATTTTGGCGGCCGTGTACCCGATGCAGGCGACTGGAGCCCGGCCGACCGCGCCTTCTTTGCTCGGATAGCGATCTATCGCGCGGCGATGGAGCGCGCCTATTCGGACGAAGGCTTCTCGGTCCGGCGCGCGGCCGCTCAGGTCTGCGATTTCGTGCGCGATTGCGTGATCTACCGTCGGGCGCGAGACTATGCGGCGGCGCGACATTTCTATCCCGCCCGCAATCGGACTTCGCTAGCCCTTCAGACGACGGCCGCTGCGATCCTGGCACCGACACTCGCTCCGCTGATGCCCCGATTCGCCAGAACGCTGGCGCGAGGCATCGATGGCGTCTCAACCGAAACATGGCCCCGGTCCGTCCAGCGCCTTGCGCCCGGGACGCGCTTTGATCTCGGACCCGTGTTGGTTTTCTACGCTAAATCCGGTAATCCTCATCTCGATGAGGAGGAAGCACTATGAGCCCAAAGGTGCACCAGTGAGCTATCCCAATCTCGACCAGATCTGCGCGGCAATCAAAGCCGATGATGCCAAATATCTTTGCTCGCTGTCACTGGCGACCGAACCCGCTATCAGACGGTAGAGACCAGATTGGCGGACCTGAACCAACGCATCGTCGACACCCTGGCCCGCGCCTTCGAGGACCGCTCGGCCGTCGCTTCACAGCCCTTGCTGTTTCGTGCCGCAAATGCCGTGTGGGCTCGACTGCGCTGACCAACCTCTTCGGCATCGCGGGATTTCCGTCCTCCAGCCGGTCAAGACTGTCATGCGGTTCGAGGCGCTTGGTCAACCTGGCGCGCCCTGGACCGTGCGCCGATCACCGGAAATCTCGAATGCGAATGCCTGCCTGATGGTATCTTCGATTCTGTCCGAGCCTGTACTCGGCGCGGCAGTCGGCCGAAGAACAACTGAGCTACTGACAATCGGAAGGTAGCAGGTTCAAAATTCTGCCCCAGAAACCGGATATCGCGCACAACCAGCGTTCACGATCGGGATGGTGCACAAGCTTCCAACCATACCCGCGCAACGACAGCCCGTCGCCTGAAGATAGTCGGCGAGGGCCGCCAAATCCCTCGCAAGCGTATCCTCCTCCGTCACATGCACGCCGTCTTCGCCGACAATGCAGACGCTTGTCTCGTCGAGAGATAAGTCCAGCCAGGGTGCTCCTTCAGGATTGCGTGTTTGCTCGGGTACGGAGCCGCCCCTCAGTTCCCAATCGAGGAGCGATCCTACAATTCACATATTTGGAGATCGCTCGCTAGGTTACCCGGCTGTGAACCCTGCAAGCCGAAAATTCAGACGCCGCCCATGCAGAGATATTTCATTTCGAGGTAGTCCTCGAGGCCATGGCGGGATCCCTCCCGCCCGATGCCGGACTGTTTTATCCCACCGAACGGCGCCGCTTCCGAAGACATCCGGCCGGTATTTACCCCGACCATTCCATATTCCAAGGCCTCGGCCACACGCCAGACACGCTTCAGGTTGGAGGCATAAAAGTAGGCCGCGAGGCCGTAGATCGTGTCGTTGGCCTCACGCACGACCTGATCCGCATCTTTGAAGCGAATAATCGGTGCCAGTGGCCCGAATGTCTCTTCTTGCGCGACGGTCATCTCGCTGGAGACACCGGTCAGGACTGTCGGTTGGAAAAACGTGCCGTTCGTGCCGATGCGTTTGCCCCCGCATCGAATTGCGCCGCCTTTGGCGACGGCATCGGCAATATGGGATTCGATCTTGGCCAATGCGTGCTTGTCGATGAGCGGTCCGATGTCCACTCCGGGAGCGAAACCGTCACCAACTTGAAGTTGGCGAGCCCGTTGCACGAATTTCTCGACGAACTCGTCGTGAACGCCCGACTGGACGTAAAGGCGGTTCGCCGAAACGCAGGTCTGGCCGGCATTGCGGAACTTCGCCTGGACCGCACCGTCAACCGCGGCATCGATATCGGCATCATCGAAGACGATGAAAGGTGCATTGCCGCCGAGCTCAAGGCTGACTTTTTTGATCTGGTCCGAGCACTGGCGCATGAGAAGGCGCCCGATCTCAGTCGACCCGGTGAAGCTGATCTTGCGGACCTTGGGATTGGTACAAAGTTCGCGGCCGACCGCGTCACCTTCGGACGCATAGATCAGGTTGACGACGCCTTCGGGAAAGCCAGCCTGATGGGCGAGGGCGAACATTGCTCCCGCCACGAGCGGCGTCTGTTCAGCGGGCTTGAGGACGATCGTGCAGCCCGCCGCCAAGGCTGGCGAGATTTTGCGCGCCACCATCGAGGCCGGGAAATTCCATGGCGTTATCGTGCCAACAACTCCGATGGGCTGCTTGATTACCAGCATTCGGCGGTCCATCGATGGCGCGGAGATCGTCTCGCCATAGACGCGATTGGCCTCCTCGGCGTACCATTGCAGATACGCCGCAGCATGCGATATCTCCGACTTGGCTTCGGCAAGCGGCTTGCCCATCTCCGCGGTAAGAATCGCGGCGAGATCGTCGGCGTGGTCGATGATCAACTGATGCCATCGCCATAGAACGTCGCTGCGCTCACGTGCGGTCAGCCCTGCCCATCCAAGCTGCGCGACATAGGCCTTGTCGACCGCAGCGCATGTCTCCTCGACACCCATGTCGGGTAGTTCTGCCAGCACTTCGCCAGTCGACGGGTTGAGGACCTCGAATGTCCGCTCGCTAATCCGCGTGCCAAGTGCCGGCAGGCGATCAATGGGTCCAAACAGGTCGGAGGATCTCAGGTGACGGATCATCGGCAGGCGCAGGGGCAATACCGGATTCCTCCTCAACGCAGCAGGTATATATAGCAGGTGCGGTGTGTACTCCGCGACGTCCGGGTTCCTTATAGGGCCTCGGCCAGACAGCTGGTGGACCACGGTACCCGACTGGACAGGGAGAATACCTGAATACGCTAGAAGATGCCTCGCGGTTCTACTAGTCGAACGATTGAACAACGGACATCGGCTTCGCCAGCCGCGCGGAGTGGAAGCTGGTGGCCTGCGCCTACAATCTGCGGACCACGAATCGGCGACTCTATCCCCTCGAAGAGAGGCTGGCCTGAGGAGGAGCGCACCCCAATAATGACGCCTGAACCGGCAAATGCCTGGCAAGGCCCGCGAAAACCGCTCCTCGCGGCTTTAAACAGATCCCGTTTACCCGGCGAGCGCCCGCAAGATGAGAAAGAGGATGGAGAGCAACAGGGTGGCGAAGGCGCGCCGAGGGAAGACCGGCCGGCGCATTTGCATGGGGATGGAACTCATGATCAATTCCCCGCCTGTTGCTGCGGCAAAAGATAGCCTGTCGTCGAATGGTCGAGCACCAGATAACGCGCGGCGACCGCCTTGACTTCGTCGGTGGTGACCTTGCGGACGCGGTCCGGCCTCTCGAGCACGTCCTTCACATTGCCACCGGTGGTGAGCGTCTTGCCATAAATGTTGGCGATGTGGTCCAGCTCGTGCGCAAAAATCACCGAGCGGATATAGCCGTCTTTGGCCTTGTCCAGCTCGTCGCTGGTGACGCCATCCTTGGCGATCCGGGCGACTTCGGCAACGGCCGCCGCTTCGAGATCGACGAGCTTTGCATCGCCGCGCGGCGAGCCGGAGATGGTGAAATTGGTGTCGTCTAGCATGGTGCCCTGGAAGGAGGCGCCGGCCGCCGAGGCTATGCCTTGCTTGACGACAAGCTCCTGATATAGCCGGCTGCGGTTACCGCCGCCGAGGATCTCGGCCAGCAGGTCGAGCGCCTCGGCCTCGCCGGGCTCTGCCGTATGATAGGACGGCACCACCCATCGAGTGGAAAAGCTCGGCACCGAAACGCGCGCGTCGGTCAGCGTCACTGTGCGCCTGGTGTTCTGCTCCGGCTCGACCGGGCGGTTGCGCGGGGGCAGGTCCGGCCCGCGCACAACCTTGCCATAGGTCTTCTCGGCCAGCGCCTTCACCGTCTCAGGCTCTACGTCGCCGGCCACCACCAGCACGGCGTTGTTCGGTCGGTAGTATTTGTTGTAGATCGTGAATGCGTCGGTGCCGTTCAGCTTCTCTATCTCCTGCGTCCAGCCGATGACCGGAATGCGGTAGGGCTGGTTCTGCCGCAACGTCGCGTTGACCTCCTCGTCCAGCAGAGCCTGCGGGTTCATCTCTCTGCGCCAACGGCGCTCCTCCAGGATCACGTCGCGCTCGGTCTTGATATCGTCGTTGAGGATGAGGTTGAACATGCGATCGGCCTCGAAGTCCATCATCTCACCCAACGCCGAGGGCGCCACCGTCTCGAGGAAGGTGGTGTAGTCATAGGCGGTGAAGGCGTTATTGTAGCCACCGATGGCTGAGACGGCTCGGTCGAACGCGCCGGCGGCGTGGTTGGTCGTCGCCTTGAACATCAGACGCTCGAGGAAATGGGCAAGGCCGGATTTGCCGGGTGGCTCGTCGGCGCTGCCGATCTTGTACCAGACCATATGAGTGACGATCGGCGCGCGGTGATCGGGGATGACGACCACTTCCATGCCGTTGTCGAGCAGGAAATCCGTCACTTTGCCGTCGTCAGTGGCGGCCAGAGCCGGAGAGGTCGTAACCAGGGCCAGCGCGGTGGCAATGAACGCCTTGCGCAGCCAGGGGGACGATCGATGGCTCCGGTTTTGGTGGCTGGTCGAAAAGCAAGGTTCGGGGCAAAGTGATTTGTTCCTCATTTTGATGAAGGCGCTGCGTCCCAGTCTCCCCCCGTGGGAGGATCTGCGGGCAGCGCCGAGCCAGATGAATAAGCTCTTCACGGTGCCAGGCCTTACTCGAGCCTCATCTTTGGATGGACCCAGGAGACCTGCGGCCGTACTTCTTGGTGAGGTGATCATGGGACGGATTCTCCTTGGTCCGCGTCGCCTTGCGGATGACCAAGCACGCACCGTGCCAGATCAGAAAACCGTCGAGGCGTGTAGACAAATCGGGCTCTGCCATGTTGCGCATCCGACATTGTCGGACATCGGACAGGGCCGAACGAGACGCGCGCGCGGCTGAGGATATCTTCTTCGTTCGGAAGACGATTGGGCGCGCTGCCGGGGGAGGGGCATAGGATGCGCTTCGCTGGCCGCTGCACTGACGGTGAGAATGGAGATGTTGGTCGCCCCGCGGCCTCCCGTCCTCCACAGCAAGACCGGGTCGATGCTGAACGGCAGAGGCGTGAGCAGCGCAGCGAACTCAAGCGCGGAGCCTGCTCGCGCGCGAAGACGGATCTGATCAAAGATCGGCGAGTTGGGCGATATCCGCGAGGCGCTGGAAAACGAAGATCGAGGAATCGGGCGGGACAAAAACGATGAGGTTGCGCGCTTCTGGCGTAATGCGCCTGCCGCGAGGCCGTTGAGCGTGATGAGTTGCTGCGGGAAAGGGGAGTGTTTGCGCGGGACCTTGGTCAAACGTAAGAAACGACCGTCGAGCTCGCCGTGGATGGGGACATGCAGGCACGTTTGTCGCTGGAGGACAGCAGCACGGAAGCTGTCCGGGCTTGCCGTCGTCGCTGGGTACCTAACAGGAGAATTTGGCGGTCGCGATCGAATTCATCTGCGTAAATACCGCCTGGCTGTGCTCGGTTTGCCGGCGAACAGATTTCGCCTTCTTTGCGGCTGCAAACGAATCGCTGGCGGCGTGGTCCCTTAGGTCAAGAGCATCGGGTGAGTAACAGCCTGATCCTGCTCAATCTGATCGCGCCAACCGCCTCGCCGGATTGTGGAACCGCTCGCGGGTAGCTTCTACCACAAACAGCAAGGTCATGAAATCAAGTAGGAAGTCGTCGATCGCTTGAGCGATTGTTTCTGACTTGCCCTTGAATCGGTTCAGCAATACGCGCGCGTTATCAATCGCTTCCACGCTGATGGCATCGATTAACCCCTCGACCCTCTTGAAACAATCCAATTCGAAACTCCTTCACAGCGCTTGCCAAGCCGTTATGCACGAAGGTAGCTCCGTGAACTACCCGGCCTTGACCTGGCGGCACGAGCAGCGGTCGGCCATACGTCCCGTGCCTCCAAGCACCAGCAATAGACGTGGCGCTGAGGAGCGTTGGAAGGATGGGGTGCTTCCGGCCATGCTCGAGCGGTAGTGTAGGACAATGCTTGGTGGCGACCACGGCCACAATGGAGTGCGCCAGCTGATCGGGGCTTAACAATTTTTCGCTTTTTGCTGCGGCCAAGTCTCGGCTATGAGTCGGGCAGGCCTAATGGCCTGCCCACGTTGCAATTGTTAAAGAGGAATACGTATATGCCGACTGGAACGGTAAAGTGGTTCAACAGCACCAAGGGGTTTGGATTTATCCAGCCCGACAATGGCGGTCCGGATGTTTTCGTCCACATTTCAGCTGTCGAACGCGCGGGCTTCTCGACCCTCGCTGACGGCCAGAAGATCAACTATGAGATCGAGCAGGACCGACGCACTGGCAAATCCTCCGCTGGCAGCCTCAGCAAAGCTGGTTGAAATTTTCTCCTGCGTCCTGGCAAGAGTGGGCGCGTAGGTCCGGAGGTCCTCACGGCCGCTCGATAGGGGCGAGCAAAACTGAGGGGCAGCAGTTTGCTGCAAGGCGTCGCGAATTCCTCATGAACAAAGTTGTTTGAAAGAAAGGCGGGGTTGGCCCCGCCTTTTTATATGACGCGCAGATTAAGCCGATGGCTGCAACGCTCCAGAACGTATCTCGATTGCCGAAATCAAGCTGCGACCTTCTTGCGGGTTCGCTTCGTCGGCGCCGGCGCTTCCGGCGATTTCGGTTTGCGGCCGAGGCCCATCGTCTTGGCTAATGCCGAGCGCGCTGCGGCGTAGTTCGGCGCGACCATGGGATAATCCGCCGCCAGGCCCCATTTGGCCCGATATCCATCCGGCGTCAGCCCATAGTGGGTCGACAGATGGCGCTTTAGCGATTTGAATTTCTTCCCGTCCTCAAGGGAGATAATGTAGTCTGGTGTCACCGACTTCCTGATCGGGACTGCAGGCGTAAGGGCAACCGGCTCTTCTACAGAGACACCTCCGGCCGTCCCTTTCAGAGCCGCGTGCACTTGGCCGATGAGGGCAGGGAGATCCCCCACCGGGATCGGATTGTTGGAGACATAGGCTGAGACGACATCGGCGGTGAGCTCGATGAGGGTGTCGATGTTTTTTTCGGCTTCTTCTGTCATGAAACTCTCCAGGCGGCGTGAAACACAGTCGGCGAAGCGTCGCTTCATAGTGGCGGTCGCCGTTGAAAGCAACAAAGGTCTCGACAGGATTATTGGGATGCTCGTCCAGCAGCGAGATCTATAGCGCGGTATCCCGCCGTCGTGACCGTTGATCCGTCCGTTGTTGGCGACCTGCCGCGGTGCTTGCGCATTTTCAGGGCGTCTCGGCCGTAAGCTTTGCGCCGAAATGACCAAGTAATCTCGAAACGAAGCGGGCTATTTCTGTTTCGCCATCCTCTCTTTGGCTGTGAAATCGGTGGCAGAGCACTGGCCGCTCCTGGTGGCGCGTGGAGGAACTATCAAGTCTTGATTCGCAATGGTCGAAACGATGTAGATTCATCCAGTGAGCCGCTCTCGCAGCAGGATGTTAGGGATTGGCCCGCTGGTAAACCGAGGACATCACGCCGCTGCTTTGCTATTGAACCGCTATGGGTGTGACAACACATTCCGCAATGGTGGGCGGGTGTAGAGGCGGCGCTTGTTCACGCAACCAGCGGTTCAGCAGGTCGGGAGGAACCAATGAGCTCAGGGAGTTTCAGCAGCCCACTTTTCGTAAGGCGTGCAGCGCACATCGTGCAAGAGATTGCCAGTCCTGCGGATGCTATCGATTTTCTCAACGAATGGCCAGAAGATCGCAGAGACCGGATCTACGAAGACGCCCTCAGGGCGTGCTTTGATGCATACAACGGACGAAAACCTGCGAGCGCAGCGCGCAAGACTTTTTTGTGCTTTGCGCAACAGGTCGCCATCTTGGAAGATGCAACCTCCGCGATGCAATGGCTCGCTGCCTGCATGTCGGGCAGTGGAAAAGCGCAAGTATAGGCGTCGCAGTCGTGTGTGAGGCTGGAGCGGGTTACGCCGTCGAGGTTATTGTATCGAGATTCCGCCGGCATCTGGAGCGTACTATAGCGAACAAAGAATATTTTGTCGCTATGGCGATGTTAATTATCTTGTTGTATTTGTAAATCAGCTTCTCGCGACAGGACTGCAACGCATCGTGTGAAAATCAACTGCGTGTCACTTGATTCTCTCAAATTCATGATGGCAAATTACCCTGTAATTATTGCAAAGCAGTTGTCCGATTGAAGGCGAAGCAAAGATTGTGCTCCGTCGTCTGCTAATATTCGCTCGATGGAGGCTATAGGCCTCACAAACCAATCAAAACAGCTACTCGGGCGCCCTTTGAAATTCGTTTAATTTCGCTCACCCCGAACGGCCCTCCACAGTCGAAATAAGTTTGTCCCGCAAAGGGTGCTGCAAGACGCGATCGCGGATCGATTTGGGCCAACGTCGATCTGGCGAAGGCACGCCGGAAATCGAGCCGACCTGCAGAGGAACAGATAATCGGCCCCGAACCGAAATCTGACACGGCGGCGGACCCGATTTCTTCATGGTAGAAGGCGCAGAGAGAACCGGAGCACGGCTCCGGCACCGCCGCTTGGCGAGCAGCGATCCTCCGCCTCCATGAAATCCAATAGAGAAGAGCGTTCACTTCCGAGACGGTCCCATCTCTGCCGCGAGAGGTGTCGGATCCCCGGTCCTCTCCCGCAGCTGATCTAGCGCAGGGCGTTCATGAGCCGCATATCCCAGAGTGGCTGCGTGCACCACGCAGCGAGATCATTTATGAAAATCCTATTCAGTACGATGGCTGTCGCCTTGCTGGCAGCCACCGCTTTTGCTGCGGATTCGATCCCCGCAGACCTCAGAGAAACGGCATTGGCCACTTTCAAGGCTTTGCCACCCACCACGCCGGCAGTCGCTAACAATCCGATCACGCCGGAGAAGATCGCCCTCGGCAAGGCACTGTTCTTCGATCCACGCGTCTCGGCGTCAGGCGTCTTGTCGTGCAACTCGTGCCACAACCTGGCCACCGGCGGCGACGACAATCACGAAACCTCGATCGGCCATGGTTGGCAGAAGGGACCGCGCAACGCGCCGACTGTACTGAACGCTGTCTTCAACATCGCCCAGTTCTGGGACGGTCGTGCCGAAGACCTGAAGGCTCAGGCGAAGGGACCGGTCCAAGCCGGCGTCGAAATGGCCAATACACCGGGTCAAGTCATCGCCACCCTCAAGTCGATGCCGCAATATGTCGATTGGTTCGATGCAGCTTTTCCGGCTGAAGCCGATCGCGTCACCTTCGACAACGTCGCCAAGGCGATCGAAGCCTTCGAGGCGACACTGGTCACGCCGGCCCCCTTCGACGGCTTCCTCAATGGCGATGACGCCGCCATGACTTCCGAACAGAAACAGGGCCTGGCGCTTTTCATGGACAAAGGCTGCTCGTCCTGCCATGGCGGTATCAACGTTGGTGGGGAAGCCTATTACCCATTCGGCCTCGTGGAACAGCCCAGCGCCGAGGTCCTGCCGGAAAAAGACAAGGGCCGATTTGCGGTCACCAATACTGCCGACGATTCCTATGTTTTCCGCGTGGCGCCGCTGCGCAACGTTGCACTCACCGCGCCATACTTTCATTCGGGCAAGGTTTGGGATCTGAAACAGGCCGTTGCCATCATGGGAACCACCCAGCTTGGCGTGGTACTGGCGGACGAAGAAGTCGACCTGCTTGTTGCCTTCCTCAACTCGCTGACCGGAAAGGCACCCGAGCTCGCCTATCCCATTTTACCCGCCGAAACGGCGACAACGCCCCGGCCTGTAACGCAGATCTTAGGAAAATAAACGGCCAGCTGGCGCGGAACGTCGCATCGACAATGATTGCGACTTTTACTGGGACGAGACGATCGCGACGTACATGAGGACGCAAAGGCCTGGCTCGTTTCCAAAGTGCAGACACTGCTTCCGTCACCACCTCGTTGCGGTGGAACCATGTTTGGGATCTGGCGTGCGACATGCCAAGGAAGGCGTCGGACGTTTGAGGCTCGCGCGCTGTCGATACCCCGCGGCGGCCGGCTATCGCGCTGGCGGCCGAATAGCCGAGCGCCGGAGTGACCGGCCCCCTCAGGGTGATGGGGCAGCCACTCCGTCCTCCATGTCCAGCGATTCTTCGACCGCTTTCGGATTCCGGGCGATGGTCCAAAGGAGAGTATTCGCCGCTACATCCGGTTTCGAGCGACCTTGCTCCGAGTTTCGAAGCGTTGCCAGATCGAGGCCATACCTCACGGAGAATGCCTCCTGAGACAGCTTCGTGCGATCCCGGACTTCGCGAACACTTATCGGCCGCGGCGCATGAACCTTCGCGATCACGCCTGCGGACGACAGTTCATTCTTCAGTGCCAACAGGTCGTCGACGCAAGGAACCGTCACGAACGCCTTGCCGTGATCGACCATCTCCGTGAGTATCGCGTGGGCCGTCCTGAGCGGCAGCTGTCTCTTACCGCGAATGCGGGCGGCCTCAGGAGTATTCGCGCCGTGAAGAAAACCGAGGCTCAGTCGGACGGGAGAGCCTGACGACACCGGCACGACGTCCCGGGTTCGCACCCGTTGTCCGAACCGCTCCATGAATTTCGATGTAGTCGACATTAACCTTCTCCGCGATCACTCGACCGAGCTTGCGTAATTTGGACCATCCAACACTGGAGGGCATCGCGATTAAAGTACGCCAAACAACGCTAAGGGAGAACAAACGGTGATCTGATTTCGTTCGACGCTCGTTTTCGAGAGCCGTTCTGGGTCGTTCGCAATCAACTGTGTAGGCCAGCGGAGCGAGCAAGGAGCGCCAGATCTGGACAGGGCTGAGTGGGTGTTTTTCCGAAAGGTGGGGCCATGCCCTAAGGGACACGAGATGTAGTGGACTCGTCGATCCGCGCGGTTTCGATTCGCGCA
>NZ_JAMYLQ010000042.1:0-45355 GCF_040318115.1 Mesorhizobium sp. M1312
ACGAAGAAGCGCTCATTGACATGGACGGCATAATGAAACGCATGGAATGGCTGGTGGAAACGGTGGCTCGTGAAAGATGGTTTGAGGCACGCGTCCTGCCGCAGCTTCATGTTCTGCTCTGGGGCAACAAAAGGGGCGTCTAGCCCGCGCAGTGCTGGTAGCTGGAATGCGCCTGGCCGAGGCGACCTATTCCGGTTGCGGAGCACTTCGTTCGGGCCACCTGCTATAGTAATTTTCGTGAATTTCGTGAAAATCTCCGAAGTAATCCATCGGGTTCAGGAATTGACGGCTTAAGATCATTGAACCGCAGCAGTTCCGTCGACGTCAATGTCACATCAAGTTTGACGAGGCAAATGCGGCTTTGGCCACACCTGCCTACTCTCCCGCGGTAACTTCTCCGCGACCCATGGCGAGCCCTTCCGCCCGATTTGATTGGCCGCCCACCGTCGCCACGGCCGAATGCGCTTGACAAGATAGCGCCGGCCCGTTCAATTCGACCCATTCACCAGGGGGGTCCCGGCAAGGGGCTGAGATACTGCTGGCTTTCGCGGCGCAGTGACCCGTTGAACCTGATCCAGTTCATACTGGCGTAGGGACGGTGCAAGCGCTTTGCGGGAGTTCGCGCCCGAAGTCCTGTTTGGAACAGGCGGCCAAAGCGTCTTTTCATCCTTCCGGCACAGAACTGGGTCTCCAATGCATGAGCAAAGGAGCCTCAAGATGAATGCCCTCACCCCCGCCGTGTCGACGGGACCGCTGCCCGCCTCGCGAAAAATCCATAGGCCGGGTGCCATCCACCCGCAGATCAGGGTGCCGATGCGCGAAATCTCCGTCCATCCGACGGCCGGCGAGCCGCCCGTCACGGTCTACGATTCGTCCGGGCCCTATACGGATCCGACTGTCGAAACCAGCATCGAAAAAGGCCTAGCCCGACTTCGCCACGAATGGATTTTGGCGCGCGGCGATGTCGAGGCCTGTGACGGCCGCCATGTCCGACCGGAAGACAACGGATTTGCGGCTGGCGAGCGCCTGACGCCGGAATTTCCCGTTCGCAACCAGCCGCTCAGGGCCAAGGCCGGTAATATAACGCGTCTCTCGCCCATCGAGGTGCGGAAGGCCGCATTCCTCATAGGTTGGAGACAGCCGACCTTTCGAAGCTCCGGCGAGCGCCGCGAAGCAGGAGTGTGACAAAGCTGCAATGACGGGACCTGGGTGGTGTGCTGCGTGTCCTGACGCCGCCAGGAAGATCTGGTCGTTGGACCTGCGGTCTGGTTCATGTTCTCCCGACAACTTGGTCGAGAACAGTTGGTGAGAAACAATCGGCTGGCAAGGCCGTGCCCGCAGCAATCTCCCACGGGCCCCAGGTTCGAAAAGGATCGTGTTGAGGCCTGGATTTCATTGCTTTCCGCGGCTGGCATCATTATCAACGAAACCCTTGTCAGCTGCCTTAGATTGACCAGGAGCATACCGTCTCAGCCTATGTGTCGAACAATCCGGTTCCGGTCGAGAACTCCCGGCCCTGATCGACCAGGTTCATGCAGCGTGCCGGAAGACGCAACCGATGCCCTCATCGAGTTCAACGCTGATGTCGTTGAAGGGCACGATCGGCAGCACGCCGGAAAAGCCTGAGGCTCTCATACCTGCCGTCCCCATCAGGAAGTCGGTTACGCCCGACTATATCCTCAGCTTGGAGGACGGAAAGAAATCAAGTCGCTCAAGCGGCATCTGTCGACCCACTATGGTCTGACTCCGGACGAATACCGCGCCAAATGGGGCCTGCCGGCGAACTATCCCATGATCGCGCCGAATTATGCCGCCGCGCGCTCGACTTTGGCCAAGACAATGGGCCTCGGCCGTAAGCCCAAGTGACGCGAACAGACGGTGTCTGCAAAAAGGATCCGCGCGAAGCCCGGGCCAATGCATCTCTTGATCTCGTGCCCACAGCCGCTGCCTGCACGTCTCTACCACTCTTTTGCTGGTGAGATAGGTTGTGCGTGCCCCTCTGGCGAAAGCTCGAGCCGGATCCGAGTGTTGGAGTGATCGAGGCAAGCACCCGATCGGCACCGGATCTGGCCCTGTTGCCAAGCGACGACCGCCTGGCGACCGACCAGGTTTGTATATGCCGTGGCAGCAAGGGGCGAGCACCAGATTCTTTAGAAGTGGCCCCGAGGGCACTCCGAGTGCGCAATTTGCTGGCGGGTTCGCCCGATCGGCCGATCGGCTGAACAGGCGGATGTAAGAGCTGCCGCATGAACGTCCGCGCCTTTGAGGAGCCGGCGATGCTTCAAGAAGAAAGCGGCCGAATCCGATTTTTCTGCAAAGCCTACGCGGCGACGGCGCCGCTCCCGTTCAAACCCGTGGGGCTGAGACTGCCTTGTTACAGCCCCAGCCGTCTTTTCAGTTCCGCGTTCTCCTTGCGCAGACGTTCGGCAAGCAGGTTCTTCAGCCGGTTGTTTTCTTCCTCGAGGGCGAGAAGATCCTTGAGATCGTCACTGGCTGGCGCGGCTATCGCGGCCTTCTTCTTCCATTGATAATAGGTCTGCTCCGTTGTGCCGGCCTGCTTAACGGCGCTCTTGAGCGTAGTGCCGCCACCGAGCAACTTTTCGATTTGACTGAGCTTTTGGACGCGCTCCTCTTCGGAGTACACCTTGCGGCCGAGCCGCACTGATCCGACCCCCTTATTGGCCTCGGATGAGGCGCCGTTCTTACGAGCAGGCGACCTCAAATCCGTCTTTGTGTTTCGCGGCGGGCGGCTCTTTTTCTTCGTCTCTGGAGCCTCGATGTTCGCAGCGCCTTTCGTGGCGGCGTTTAACGGTTCAGTATGCTCGGTCTCTGCCATGTGATGCTCCACTTTTGCCTGGTCCAAACGTTCAGCATTAAAGGTCACGATATTGGAATCAACAAACTGACGGTTTGACGTGTCCATCTCCTCGAGTTGCCGTGTTGTCTCGGCGAAAGCAGACGAGAGATCCATGTCGCCCCAAATGGAATTGTCGCGTTTTTGATAGCCGCGCCTTTGCTTGACTTCCACAATAAACGGTCGGGTTTGCCGCCTCATAATTTCTTCCTTGATTACATGCCAATTAGATAGGAAAACCACTGCTGAAGAGAGCCGCTCTGTCCAGGCGCTTCCCTGTTTCGGTGCAGATCTTTCCCTGAGTGAAGGAGCGATCTTTGCCGGAAACGTTCGATCAGGCTTTGGGCTTCCGTTTTGCAACTTGCTGGGCCTTTCGGCCTAAGCCCGCCTTCTTTGCCAAAGACGAGCGAGTTGCCGCGTAGTTCGGCGCAACCATGGGGTAGTCGGAAGGCAGTCCCCATTTCGCACGATAGTCGGCAGGTGTCATGCCATAGGTCGTAGCCAGGTGACGCTTGAGAGACTTGAACTTCTTGCCGTCTTCCAGCGAGATGATGAAATCCGGCGTCACGGATTTTCTGATCGGAACCGCCGGCTTCAACGGCTCTGCCTCTGGTTGGGATTGGGCACCAGACGGCAACGAGTTCAACGGCCGGTATACCCGGTCGATCACAGAGGGAAGTTCTCCCATAGGAACCGGATTGTTGGACACATATGCCGAAACAATTTCGGCGGTTAGCTCAACAAACGCGTTGCTTGTTTCACCCTCAGCCAACGTTTTTCCTCCAAGTCAGACAAATCGCACAAAAGCCGAGAATAGAGTAGCCACGCGATGTCTGCAATCGCACCCCATTGTGCGGCGTCCACCAACAGTTATCGATATATGACGGAGGCGAGAGGCACGTCGCTCGAAGCTGTCACCGGAGAGCAACCGCTTACGGAAGCGCGGTGAATTTTAGCGACGGTAAAAGTCGAGATTTTCGAATACGCCGACGTTAAGTTTTGACTGTTGCCGTGCCAACAGCGTGTTCAGGCGCAACGTGTCTCAAGAACGGCTGATGACGCTTGCATGCCTCGCCTGCGCGGCGTGCTCGCTGTCGCTTGCCACTGACCTCTTCGATTCCAGTTGCGGCAATTGCCCTTGCGGTGGGTGGCGCGGGTTGGGTCACCGCAGGGTCAGCGGCCAATACGGCCGGCGTGAGCCGGTGGGGCGGGCGGGCTGTTGACGCCGCCGCGCTTTTGGCCATCGATGCGTCAGGACACGAGAACGACAGGGAGAATGAACGAACCGGCCACGCCCTGGCGCGGGAGCGACCGGTCGGGACTAGGCCGCGCCGGTGACCAAGGATCCCTGACGGCCGATAACAGTACTTCCGGAAGCCCGCGCGTAACCGTCGGCACAGAACCAGCTAGCGAAGGGCGCCTATCGGGAAAGCTGCAAGAGAATCGTAAGGGACACATTCTCAAGCACCGTGAAATCGCGTTCGATGAAGGTCAGTTCTGCTGGTCGAAGAGTCGGTCCAGCTCGTCCGGATTGACGGTGGGAAGAACAGCCGTTCGTACACGGTGATCGTTCAGGTCAAGTCGTCTGATCTGCTCGCCCGCGACCCGGATCAGCTCGATGCGCCCGAATCCCGAACCATGCCGTCGACTGTGCCGCGCAGCACGATGAAGTCAGGATACCCCGGCAGGCGATTGCCATTGCGGAGCCAGGAAAGAAAGTCAGGGCGGTCGCGCTCCTCTGCGAGCACGGATTTTTCCCAGCCATTGAGTTTGGTGTTGAACGCACCGGCCTGGTCCACAAAAAGATGGCCCGGCGCATCGACGGCGTCCGCCGGGAGAGGAACGGCGATTGTTTCCGGAAGGTCCAGCATGCCGGGCTCTTCGTAACGAGTCACGGCATGTAGCTGGTTGTACGTGGCGCGTCGCTCCGGTCCGAGGCGCGTGATCGCCGCGCGATGCTTCTGAAACAGGGTGTGGATCTGCGCCGCGGCATCGGTCTCCAGGGCCCTCATGCACGCTTCGTCGAGTGCGAGTTCATAGGCCTCCAGCTTGGCGCGCAAGGGATCGTCGGCCTCGAACCGGCCCCGTTAGAAGGTGGGTAAGGATGGTCACAGTCGCAGCGATGACACCGGCCTGCGCATCGGGTGCTATGCCATCCTGTGTCAGCATGCGGCCAAGACGACGTCTCGACCTGAAGGCAGTGAACGACCTCCTCCGGCCGAAGGTCCGGAATGTTCTCGCGCAAGGTATCGAGAAGCGCGCAAACGATCGTCGACCATGCGCTCGGGGCAATCAAAGGAAACTGAACCGGCCGTACCGCTGGCGATGATCGATGCCTACTTCCCGAGGAGATGCTCCCCAGGATAAATGATCGTTCCATCCTCGCGCACGACAGCGCCGGGCGTCACGCTGGCCTCCTCGACATGACCGGCCCCAAGGATGTGCATGACGCGTTCGCCTTCTCCGAGCAGGTAGTCGGCAATGATGCGGCGATGGCAGCGCCACCAGACGGCTTCCGCGCACATGATTGCACAGCGATGCTGGCTGCCAAGCTCTCGCAGTTGCGCCAAGCCTTTGGCGAACGGCTCGGTCAGCGCATAGTCGGCGTAGTTGCGAAAGCTGCCTACGCGCCAATAGCTATTGGGGGAAGGTCCCGACCCACGCGCCTTGCCTCGCAAGCCACCAAGTGCAGCGATATGCTCATAGCGGATCCGCCACGGCACCAACGCTCCCGGAAGGCTTTCGCCGTTGAACTGCGGATTCATGCGCGAACGCGGCATCGAGCGCACATCGACAACGAAATCGACACGAGACTCCTCAAGCAGTTCGGCGAACTTGACGATCGTGCGCGTGGAATGGCCTATGGTGAAGAAGCTGTTCGTTTCGGTTCCAATCTAGCCGCGCATGGCGACCTGCCACCTCGGCGCGGATCGTACCCGGTTTAGCTTCCAGATCAAAAAGCCCTGCACCGGGAAGCGATTCACTGGAACGAGCGCGAAGGTTGAGTGGTGGATCATCGTTCGATCGCGGCATCCGATGCGGAACGGCGTCTTGGTTCCGCGAGAATCCCTGTCACCCTAGATGAGCCTCATGGCGGATAGATTCGAACTCGGCGATCACGTGAGCTGGAATTCGGAAGCCGGGCGCGTCAGTGGCACGATCGTTCGCGTGCACACACGCGATTTCGAGGTCAATGGCTACACGCACCATGCAAGTGCCCGCAGCGCCGCAATACAACAGCAAGACCGAGCATATTGCCTTCCACAAGGGTTCGGCGCTCACCAGACTTCGCGACTGACGGTAGCTCCATGCCCACCAACACGCAGCCTCCTTCGCCCGAACCGCTTCGCGCCAAGCTCAGCGACGCTTTCGCCAGACTCGATCGATCAAAGAAAGCGGCTCCCCGGCGTGCAGTCGCGGCCCCAATAGACCGTGGAGGATCGGCCAGGATCTGCAGGCCTGCCCGCATGATGATCAGCATGAAGAACATGTTCAGGAAATGCTGGACTTGCAGCCATCAGGGGAAAGCCACATTCAGCGCCAACGCGAGTTCAGCCGCTTATGTCGGAGCGCCGAAACCGACCGATATGTCGTCATCGAGGTCATCAATTCGAACGGGAGATGCCGGAGTGGCTTTGGGGAGAGGCCGGGCCTAGCATCCGAAGGCATGAACGGCCGGCCACATGGTGAAGGCGGCCTGCCGTATCAACAACCTGCCAGGCGAACCGGACTTACGCCACGCTTCACTAACTTCTCGACGAAAACTAGCGCGCCGATTGTTTCCTGGCATATGTGGGCATGGCGCAGAGGAAAGGCAAAGCAGCAGTGTCACACGCCGTTCGAGACGGCCCTTTTGCAAACAGTACGGCATCCGCAATCGGGAGAGTCAGGCCATGCTTTTGGCGAAGGATGTAAGCTCGTAAGGCTGATCGTCATCTTGATTGCGAATACCAAGTTGGTAGTCCATCGATCATTTCCTCCCGTGGTCCCAACCATCGCCTCTTTGAGCCCACAATGATTAGCTGCCCATGGCAGGTTCTTGTAAAGAGCATCTTCTTCGAAAATGCCTATGCCAAATAGGGTCATGCCTCGCGGGGCCAGCTACTTCGTCTCAGCAGAGCCTGCGCGGATTTTTCTTTCTGGGCAGATCCGGCCATGACGCCCGGCCCAGGTACGCCTTTGCCCCTCGCAGATGAGATGCGGACGCCGAATGCGGCGCACCTCCTCCGCAATGCATTTCAAATCAAGCCCGCTGCCATCTCCTCTCGGCAGCTGCTTTTTCTTTATATGAGCGGCAGTTCCGGGCCATGGGCGATGTCGCCGTCTAAGCGAGGCGAATGCTCCGGACTTCCAAGCCTTTCTTGCCTTGCCCGCATTTGGCAAACACCTTCTGTCCCTGCACCAGCACGCTGAGCCCTGAGCGGGTCAGTGTGCTGGCATGAACGAAGACATCCTTCTCACCGTTGTCAGGTGCAATGAAGCCGAAGCCCTTTTCGGGATTGTACCACTTTACCGTGCCCCCGCTCTCCAGCTCCATACCCGTCTCGACGATGGTCCCTCCAGCGACGCGCGTATGTGACGGAGTTTCCGCGATCTGATCGCCGATCTCCAGCACTTGCGCGACTTGATGACCTTTTGGACTTTTTTCGACCGTGACCTTGAGCGGCGTCCCCGCGGCAACATCCCGGCTTCCGGCCGCCTCTAACACTCGGACGTGCAGATAGGCCTCCGTGCCGTCCGACAGTTTGACGAAGCCAAAACCCTTGCTGACTGTGAACCACAATACCTCGGCGTCGACAGGGTCCGCGGTCACGGTCGCCGGGTGCTGAAAGTAGCTTGGCTCGGAAGTCCGTTCCAAAAAGGAAACGGGGCCATCGTCATTGCGATGCCGGCGTGGCTCGCGATGGTCTCGATATTTGCCCATGATCATCTCGACTGGCATGGATGGCGCACTGCGCAACCGTCAAGATAATCTCTATCGGGCCACGCGTTGATGTCAAATGGCCTTGATGGCCGCAGCTCAGTGCCTAGCCAAGTGCCTGGTAGCCGGGGCAAAACGGGCGGCGGACGCGGCGAAATGACTCGGGTGTATCGGGTTAGGGTGGGTGGCGGTTTGGTGGGGCGGCGTGATTCCGTCAGGCCATGGCGGGGTTCTGTCGCAAACTTTTCGGAAAGGTCATTTGCTGCATGACGCTTGCTCTTTTTTTCGGGAGTTTGTCATGTTCAAAGGCCGCCATTTTGATCGATCCGTGATCCTGCTGTGCGTTCGCTGGTATCTGGCCTACAATCTCAGCCTGCGCGATCTGGAAGAGATGATGGCCGAGCGCGGCATTCACGTCGACCATTCCACTGTCCACCGCTGGGATTTTTCGCCGCTGCTGCTTGAACGCTTCAACCGGACAAAACGTCCGGTCACCGGCAAGTGGCACGTTGATGAAACGTATGTCCGGGTGGGCGGTCGCTGGATGTATCTCTACCGCGCCGTCGACAGCGTGGGCGACACGGTCGAGTTCTTCTTCAGCGAGAACCGTGACCTGCCGGCGGCCAAACGCTTCCTACGGAAGGCGCTGCAGCGCCATGGCAGGCCGGAACGTATCGTCATCGACGGCAGCCAGACCAATCACGAGGCCATCCGATCTAGCGATCTTGAAAATCGCCTGCGGGATCGATCGCGACGAGCACTGAAGCCGATCAGAATCCGCAAGAGCCAGTATTTAAACAACCGCATCGAACAGGATCATAGGCGGATCAAGTGCCGCGTCCGGTCCATGCTCGGCTTCAAGTCAACGACAACGGCCGAAATTATCCTCTCGGGCATCGAGATGGTTCATATGATGCGCAAACGACAGGGGAGGTTTGCCTACGATCCGACGCCCTCCATTGCCAAGCAGTTCGAAATCCTCGCCGCATGAGCGCCGCGTGACGCTCAACCTGCCTTTGCGACCTCAGCTGGAGTTTGCGACGGAACCCTGCTGCTTCACAGGCGGCCAGCTCGGCTCGCAGAGGTGGCCATTGTCGAATTCTCCACATGATCGATGCCGGTCTCCAGAATAGAAGAGATCGAGACCAGGCTTGGCAGCGTTTCGGGGTCGCTCGCTATGTTACATCGAGCCTGGATGCGCCAACCGCGGCGGGATCAATACGCGCAAGATGGCGGAATTCGTCGCGATTGACCGCAGTGCAGGACGAGCATCGCAATAGTCGGCCGGAGCTTTATTGCTTTCAGCGGCAACCGCCACTATGTAGCGACACTTCGCCAACTGTCTTTCAAGCCACCTGGAGAGTTTCATGACAGAAGAAGCCGAAAGCACCTTCGATGTCCTCATCGAGCTCACCGCCGATGTCGTCTCAGCCTATGTCTCAAACAATCCGGTCCCGGTCGGCGAACTCCCTACCCTGATCGGCCAGGTGCACGCGGCACTCAAAGGCACGGCCGCCGCCAGTGTTTCCGCGGAAGAACCGGAGGTTCGCAAGCCTGCCGTATCGATCAGGAAGTCCGTGACGCCGGACCACATCATCTGCCTTGAGGACGGGAAAAAATTCAAATCGCTGAAGCGCCATCTGTCGAGCCACTATGGGCTGACGCCGGACGACTATCGCGCCAAATGGGGCCTGCCGGCGGATTATCCCATGGTCGCGCCGAACTACGCCGCCGCGCGCTCGGCATTGGCCAAGACGATGGGGCTCGGCCGCAAACCGGCGGAGCCGGAACAGCCTGAGACGGCGAAGCGGACCCGCAAGAAGGTCGCAGCTTGATTTCAGCAATCGATTTGTTCTGGGGCGCGCAGCTGCCATTGGCATGATCTGCATCGGTCCGGAATCTGAAAAGGCGGGGCTATTACCCGCCGTACCTTTGCTCCCCAGGAATTCGCGCGGGGTTGCGGCAATCTGCTGATCAAGCTGGACCGGTCGAGCTCACGCTCGCCCGATCTTGTCACGCGGCGTCAGACCACACGGGATCTATCGCGTCCATCCGCCGTTGCCAGCAGGCGATAGAAAATTCAGCCAGCTTTGCTGAGGCTTCCAGCCGAGGACTTGCCCGTGCGGCGGTCCTGTTCGATTTCATAGTTGATCTTCTGGCCGTCAGTGAGGGTCGAGAGGCCCGCTCGTTCAACGGCGGAAATGTGGACAAAAACATCCTGACCGCCATTGTCGGGCTGGATGAATCCAAATCCCTTGGTGCTGTTGAACCACTTCACCGTTCCAGTCGCCATATGCGTTTTCCTTTGTAACCATTGCAATGTGGGCAGGCCGTCAGGCCAGTCCCGATTCATAACCGAAACTTCTGCGTTAGGCTTAGCAAAAACGAGAAATTTGCAAGGCTCGGTTTGACCGGCGGCTATAACGCCTCAGGCACCGTCCAGCGTCCGCCCGTAGGGGCTCACGTGACGACACGCTTTACGGTCCCGATGCGATACCCGACACGGGCGGGCAAGAAGGCAAGAGCGACCAGCCACGGCAACGAGAAGGTGATCGCTTGGGGCAAATGGGAACTGTCGACGACGACGCTATCGGCCGGTTCGAGCCTCGCCGGTTAAGACGGAAGCTGGCCGTCGGCCTTCCCCGCGGCAGGTCCACCCGGCCCCAAGGGACGCCCGTCTTTTCGCGAGCGGTGGTCCTATGCAAAAGCCACATGTGCGCAGTAGATGTCCGTCCGGCCGGACAGGCCAAGAGCCTCTGGGGAATCGACAATGCCGCTGCTGCCGCCTTTGATCCGCCACCTCAAATCTCCTGACCTGTTTGGCAGCCTTGACCGCCTGCCGGCGCTGGCCAAACCAGTCAGTGAGCGCACTTTTGTGGTCCTCAACCCATCGACGGGCGAAGTGCTGGCAGAGCTTCCCGACATGGACGTCGAGGAGACCCGCGCTGCGATCGCCAAAGCCTATAAAGCGCAGCCTGGATGGGCGGCATTGACGGCCCGTGAACGCAGCGACGTTCTGTGGCGCTGGCATCAGCTGATCATCGACCACGCCGATGACCTTGCCGCGATATTGACCGCTGAGATGGGCAAGCCCCTTGCCGAGGCCAAATCGGAAGTGGCGCATGCGGCCGCGTACCTGCAATGGTACGCCGAAGAGGCCAACCGCATCTATGGCGAGACGATCTCCCCGCCATCGACGGACCGTCGCCTGCTGGTGATCAAGCAGCCGATCGGCGTCGTCGGCACGATCACGCCATGGAATTTTCCGGCTTCGATGGTGGCGCGCAAGATCTCGCCGGCCTTGGCGGCTGGCTGCACGATCGTGCTGAAACCCGCTGAACAGACGCCGCTCGTGGCCGGTGCGATGTTTGCCCTTGCGCACCAGGCTGGTTTTCCCGAAGGCGTGGTCAACCTGCTCTACGCTTCTGAGGGCGATGCCGTCGGCCGCGAACTCTGCACAAACGCCAAGGTCCGCAAGATCAGCTTCACCGGCTCGACCGAGGTTGGACGGCTGCTCATGCGCCAGTGCTCGGACCAGATCAAGAAGGTCAGTCTCGAGCTCGGCGGCAATGCGCCTTTCATCGTCTTCGACGATGCAGATGTCGATGCGGCGGTCGACGGTGCGATCCAGGCCAAGTTCCGCAACGCCGGCCAGACCTGCGTTTCCGCGAACCGCCTTTACGTCCAATCGGGCGTTCACGATCAATTTGTCGACAAATTCGTGGAGCGGGTTCGCCAGCTTCAGGTTGGTGACGGTTTTGATCCAGGTGTTGCCATCGGCCCGCTGATCGACAGGCATGCGCTTACCAAGATCGAATCGCACATCGCCGATGCCGTCGCAAAAGGCGGTGTAATTCACTGCGGGGGCAAACGCCTTGGCAAGGACGGCACATTCTTCCAACCGACGGTCCTCACCCAAGTCTCCGGCGAGATGACGATTGCGCAGGAGGAGACATTCGGGCCGCTGGCCCCGATCATTCGCTTCGACGATCCGGATCAGGTCGTGCACGAGGCAAACGACACGATCTACGGCCTCGCCGCCTACTTCTATGCCTCGAACCTGCAGCGTGTCTGGCGTGTGGCCGAGGCCTTGGAATATGGCATGGTGGGCATCAACACCGGACGCATGTCATCGGAAGCGGCACCCTTCGGCGGGGTGAAACAGTCCGGCATCGGGCGGGAGGGTTCGCGCCACGGGCTTGAGGACTACCTCGAGATGAAATACCTCTGCATGGGCGGCATCTGAAGCACCTGCGTACGAATTCGCGGAGCGGCCTGTGCAAGCGATTTCGAAGATGTGAACCATAGTCGATCCTCGATGGGCGGGGGCTCCGGACCCGCTGAAACTGTCGCGTTCTCGCCTCGAGGTCAGCTTCGCGCCGACGCCCGCCTTTGTGCCGCAGTCAGGTAAGTTGGGATCGCCATCATGATTGCAGCTGTCCCGACGATGGTCAGTCAGCAATTCCCGAGCCCAGCTTTGTTAATCGCTGCGCAGAATCTTTGCTTCAATCGCGGCTGCCACGAAAGCTCTTCGGGCAGCAGCCGGATAAGCCTCACCGCGCAATACCTGCAGACAGGCATCCATCGCGGCCTTGCGTTTTACAGTCTGACGTTGGAGATCACGCAGCAGAATGGCGGCCGCGTCATTGACCTCGAACACGATCCGCTCTGAGCTGTGGTGGCCAACTTGAACAACGACTGGCCTCTCAAATCTGCTCAAGCCGGTCATCTCTCCGCTCCTGCGTGGCAAATAGCCCTAGGTCGCACTCTTTGCCCAGCCGAACGGTTCGGTTGGTCGCGAGCCCGGCCACTCGCGATCGAAGCTCGGTATCTGATTCATGGTGGGATTGCGCCGCAAATGTCGAGACCTGCTTCTGCGGCTATCCGGGAAATCTCGACCAATGCACTCCTCAGCGTGCCCCGTGCCAGCCCCTATATCGGTACTTTTCCACATGCCGACTTGCAGGCAGCCAGCCACTGCATGGCGGAAATTGCATCTTCCAATATGGCTGCCCGCTTCGCAAAGCCGAAAAAAGCATTGCGTGCCGCGCTTACGGGTTTTCGCCCGTCATATGCATCATAGCAGGCCCTGAGGGTAGCTTCGTGGATCGGGTCCCTGCGGTCTTCCGGCCATTCATTGAGGAAGTCGATAGCGTCCGCAAGGCTGGCAATCTCCTGCACGATGTAGGTTGCACGCTTCACGAAAACCGGGCTGCTGAAAGCCTCAGGGTTCATTCGTTCCTCCCGACCTACTGAACGACTGGTCTGCATGAACAGGCGCTTCCTCGACACCCGCCGACGATTGCACAATGTGTTGTCAGGGCAATGACGGTTCAAGAGGAAAGAAGCGGCCTCGGCGACCAGCAGGCCGATTCTATGCTGCAGCTCCTCGAGACCTCTAGCAAGGAAGCGATGGTGGGTCTCGACCGCCCGACGCGTTTTTCAGGAAGCACCGGTGGTCGGCATGGCGCAGCGGGTGGCGGTCGCCCGCAGGCTCGTGACAAAGGCCGCGTTCCTGCTGCCCGACGAGCCGCTGGGGCCCGCGCTGACCAGGCTACGCTTGCAGGACGAGCTTTCCAAGAACTCGACAATGATCGTCACGCACGACCTCGAGGAAGCAATCTATCTCGGAGATCGCCACGTCATCATGCATCCCCTCCCGGGCGAATCTCCATGACCCTGACACAGTGTCTCGCGACCGTTCCGATCCGAATTTCATCCGGCTTCGCAACGAGGTGTACCCTGACTTGGCGTGCCGCGCGAGCGCATCTGTGTAATTGACAGGTGATCAATATGATCGAGCGCCAGCTTGAAGTGGCGCCAACGATCGGCGGCTCCGGCCGGCCTACCGACGCTGCAGGTCCATCAACAGCATGAATCGATCGCCTGTGACCGATTCCGAAAATGCGTTGGACGCGTCCGACGTCATTGGGAACATGGAAGTATGGATCAGCGTGGCGGCCATCTTCATTGCATTGTGCATATTTTGCGGCTTGGCAACGCGCTCCACAACGGCGACTGCCTGGGCGGCGAAATGATCGTCGTCACGATGGCGCTTAAAGCTGGACAAGAGATCGGGGACGCGGCCATGGGCCAGGTTGCGGGTTCCGAGCCGCTTGAGTGGTGGTTTGGGCAGCGGCAGTGTCTTCGAAAACCTTTGGAGAATGCGTGTGGGCGGGTGG
This sequence comes from Mesorhizobium sp. M1312, assembly GCF_040318115.1. Classification (NCBI taxonomy): domain Bacteria; kingdom Pseudomonadati; phylum Pseudomonadota; class Alphaproteobacteria; order Hyphomicrobiales; family Phyllobacteriaceae; genus Mesorhizobium; species Mesorhizobium sp. M1312. The sequence continues at coordinate 13,958 of NZ_JAMYLQ010000042.1, forward strand.
ACGAAGGCGCACGATCCGCTTGGACGACGTTCGCAACTCCCCTAAGTCCGCCGAGAGTACCATGAGGCAGCAGCAGCGACCCTTTGTCGTCGAGATCAAACAGAAGCGTGGGTTGGTGAAGCGGCCACAGTCGATTTGGGGCGGCATCGACCTGGCTTCCATCGCGAACGAAGTCGCGGAAGCAAAAACCGATGGTGTTACCGCTGAAGCGCCGCCGCCGATTTTTCCTGAAGATGTTCGTCCACAGCCCATGCTCGCCACCCGCGTAGCCGTATCCGATGCCAAGGACGTGACCGTGTGCGACGGATCGCTTCCTAAGCCGCCGACGGTTGAAGAAGCGCCGATGGCGGAAGCATCGAACGCACAGGCTGGAGGCAGACGAACCCGCAAGACGAAGCGGTGGCAGAAAGATATTCCTTTACCGCGCGGTCAACGATGGAAACGGCGCCTGCCTTGGGTGCTCCGCCAGAGCCGGACGTAGCGGTAGGTCGACTGCTCCAGGGTTTGAAGCTGCCCTTGTCAATCCGACAGACCAGCAGTGCATCCAGGTAACGAAAGAAGCTTGAACCGCACGCTAGGTGACGTCTATCAGCCGCTCCCGGAATTGGGTGCGAGAATGAAATCGAAAACGGGCTCAGGCAGGCCAGGCGTCGGCTCTCGCAAGGCAGTCGGGAAAATTGTGGCCGCTTCGGCCTCTGCCGCGAGGGCGGCAGGTGTCATTCCGAGTGCGGCCTCAAAAGGGCCGGCTCGGCAGAAGCGCCACCCGACGAAAAAGCGCCGCGGCTCTTGCCGCATGGCGCGCGGCAGCGACCCGCTTTCCCTCGCGGATCTTCACCCCGGCCGCTGCCAACAGGATCAATCCCTTGAAGAATTGGCGATGCTGGGCGCTTTGTTGTGCAGCATGCCATAGAGGCTCCCAAGCCTCGTGAGCCTCCCAATAATAGCCGTGGTTGAAAAGGTCGATTCCCCATCGGAACACATCTGAGTTGAGCGAGTCCTCGACGGCAACGATTTTCACAGCGTCGCTTTGATAGCTATGACCCAAGGGGTCGCGAACCGGATGTGGATGTTTGCCAGGCGGATATGCGTAGCCCGGGAAATTCTTTTCGGGCGCCAAGGCGAGGACGTGACATGGACCCAGCAATCATGAAAGGGCGTTGGTGGCAATTCCAGATGAAGCAATCGCTTGCACCAGAGTGCCAGCAGTAAAGAAATATCTTGCGATGCACCGGCAAAATGCGCTCATGGTGCCATTCCTCCACGGGCACGTGCGCCGGGAGGGCACCTCTAACACGACCTATAGACCGAGGGAGGGCTCAACCCAATGAGCAGGGTGGCGCGCGAAGATGCGAGTCCGGCGTCGTCGGCGACATTTGCGCCGCTCGAGAATGCGACCTTTCGTTCGATCTGGCTTGCCACTCAGGTCGCCAGCCTTGGCTGGCTAATTCAGACTGTCGCCATCAGCTGGCTGATGGCGACCATCTCAACCTCGGACGTTATGGTCGCCCTGGTTCAGGCTTCGACCACACTGCCCGTGTTCGTCCTGTCGATCATCGCCGGCGCCCTGGCGGACAATTACAGCCGCCGCAATCTCATGTTCGCCGGCTGGTGCGCTATAGCGTTATCCTCGGCGATGCTGACTGTTCTTGCGGCGCTGGGGATTTTCAATCCATGGATGGTTCTCGCATTCAGCTGTTTGGCAGGCGCGGGCGCCGCCTTCACCGATCCTGCCTGGCACGCGTCGGTCGGCGATATCTTACGAAAACGCGAAGTCCCAGCCGCGGTCACGCTCATCTCGGTTGGATACAACGCCATTCGAAGCGTCGGCCCGGCGCTCGGTGGCATCGTCGTTGCCTCCTTTGGACCTCTGACAGCTTTCGCTGTGGCGACACTGACCTATGTAGCGCTGCTGGTGACCATAGGGCGCCGCACATGGGATGTTCGCGCTTCACCTCTCCCGCGTGAGCCATTGACCACTGCCATCCATGACGGAGCGCGCTTCACGGCCCTGTCGACCGAGATCAAGGCGGCAATCGCGCGTGGAGCACTATTTGGCCTGGCCAGCATCTCCATACTCGCGCTCCTGCCGCTCGTCGCCCGCGACCAACTAGGGGGAGGACCAATCGTTTATGGTGTCCTTATGGCCGGCTTCGGGACCGGCGCCTTGTGCGTCGGCATTTGCAACAATGTGCTGAGACGGTCACTCTCCCAGGAGCGGCTGACCACACTGGCATGCATTGCCTGCGCGGCGTGTTGTCTGTCTCTTGCTCTCACGTCCTCAGTCGTGGTGGCGGCTATTGCGCTGGCCCTCGGCGGCGCGGGCTGGGTCGTCACCTGGACGGGGCTCGACGTGAGTATCCAATTGTCAAGCCCAAGGTGGGTTGTTGGTCGCACGCTATCGATCCACTATGCCCTTTTGTCGGGCGGGATCGCGGCTGGCAGTTGGCTTTGGGGCTCAGTGGCTGAGAACTATTCGCTGACCACAGCCCTGGCGTCTTCCGCTGGTGCGCTCGTAATGGTCGCGGCCACCGGCTTTCTGATGCCTATCCGTCAATGGCAAGATTCTGATCAGGATCCTTTTGGCTTCGAAACACCGCAGCTCGCTCTCGACCTGACGCCGAGAAGCGGCCCGATCGTCGTCAAGATCGAGTACTCGATACCGGAGGCAAACGTCGAAGCTTTCCTGGACCGGATGCAGGAAAGACGGCGAGTGCAAAGCCGCGTCGGTGCTCGGCACTGGAACCTCCAGCGCGATCTTCAGGATCCGTCGCTTTGGACAGAAACCTTTCGCACGCCGACCTGGATGGACTATCTGCGGCTGAATCATCGCCTGACGACCGCGGATAAGGCGTTGGACCAACATCTGCTCGAATTGAACATGGGAATTGCGCCTCGCACCAAGCTTTCGATCGAACGGCCGACCGGGGCACCCCGCAAGCGGGATCAATCGGCGCGATTTTTCTTCCGGCTGTGATCGGATCGTAGGCTCTGGGTTTGCAGGGGCTTGATGGGAGGCGAATTGACCGGCTTGATCAGATTTGAAAGGCCAGTCGTGATTCAGATTGGCCGCCATAGCACAGAACGTGCCGTGTTCGAGGTCAATGATGCCGCCTCAATTCTGCTTAGGGATTTTGGTGGTCGACAGACGGAGAAACGCAAGGCAGCGATGGACGCTTGTCTGAAGGTACTACGAGGTGACGCTTACCCACCCGTCGCCCGAAGGGCATTCGTCGCGGCCGCGCGCGAAGCAAATATCCTTCGCTGCGACTGACAGGACCGTTCACGCGACATCGGAGCATAGTGGCCACAACGGGCATTCGACCGGACGGGGGAGTCTTTGCAGCAAACTTTCCCAGGGGGAAGTCAGGCTGTTTGGCTCTCCCATCCAATGGAAAGGTCGGCGCCGCAGCAACTTGGGTTCCCAGTCAATTTTTGTTTTCTCCACGATGCTTCAAGAAGAAAGCCGCCGAATCCGATTTTTCTGCATGGCGCAAAGCCTACGCGGCGACGGCGCCGCTCCCATTCAAACCCGTGGGGGTGGGACTGCCATGTTACAGTCCCAGCCGCCTCTTCAGTTCCGCGTTCTCCGCGCGCAGACGTTCCGCAAGCAGGTTCTTCAACCGCTTGTTTTCTTCCTCCAGCGCCAGAAGATCTTTGAGATCGTCACTCGCTGGCGCGGCCACCGCGGCTACCACAGCCTTCTTCTTCCATTGATAATAGGTCTGCTCCGTTGTGCCGGCCTGCTTAACGGCGCTCTTTAGAGTGGCGCCGCCACCGAGCAACTTTTCGATTTGACTGAGCTTTTGGACGCGCTCCTCTTCGGAGTACATTTTGCGGCCGAGCCGTACTGATCCGACCCCCTTATTGGCCTCGGATGAGGCGCCGTTCTTAGGAGCAGGTGACCTCAAATCCGTCTTTGTGTTTCGCGGCGGGCGGCTCTTCTTCTTCGTCTCTGGAGCCTCGATGTTCGCAGCGCCTTTCGTGGCGGCGTTTAACGGTTCAATATGCTCGGTCTCTGCCATGTGATGCCCCACTTTTGCCTGGTCCAATCGTTCAGCATTAAAGGTCACGATATTGGAATCAACAAACTTACGGTTTGACGTGTCCATCTCCTCGAGTTGCCGTGTTGTCTCGGCGAAAGCAGACGAGAGATCCATGTCGCCCCAAATGGAATTGTCGCGTTTTTGATAGCCGCGCCTTTGCTTGACTTCCACAATAAACGGTCGGGTTTGCCGCCTCATAATTTCTTCCTTGATTGCATGCCAATTAGATAGGAAAACCACTGCTGAAGAGAGCAGCACTGTGAACCGCTTGCCAGTCCTCGGTGCAGAGCTTCCCTGAGCGAAGGAGCGATCTTTGCCGGAAACGTTCGATCAGGCTTTGGGCTTCCGCTTGCCAAATTTCTGAACCGAGGATCCTTTTGCAGCTTGCTGGGTTGGTTTCGCCCTAAGCCCGCCTTTTTTGCCAAAGACGAGCGAGTTGCCGCGTAGTTCGGTGCAACCATGGGGTAATCGGAAGGCAGGCTCAATCTCGCACGATAGTCGGCAGGTGTCGTGCCATAGCTCGTAGCCAGGTGACGCTTGAGAGACTTGAACTTCTTGCCGTCTTCCAGCGAGATGATGAAATCCGGCGTCACGGATTTTCTGATCGGAACCGCCGGCTTCAACAGCTCAGCCTCTGGTTGGGATTGGGCACCAGACGGCAACGAGTTCAACGACCGGTACACCCGGTCGATCGCAGAGGGAAGTTCTCCCATAGGAACCGGATTGTTGGACAGATATGCCGAAACAATTTCGGCGGTTAGCTCAACAAACGCGTTGCTCGTTTCACCCTCAGCCAACGTTTTTCCTCTTAGTCAGACAAATCGCACAAAAGCCGAGAATAGAGTAGCCACGCGATGTCTGCAATCGCACCCCATTTGCCGGGCGCGCCCATCAGCAGTTATCGCCACCGTTTGCTCTCCGGGTGTCCAAACTCGGCGACTTGGCCATCGCCTCCGTCTACGGCCTTGAGACGGCGGCCTTTCTTACCGTCGGGCCGGTTTACGAGGAACCGAGTAAGCCGTTCTATGTGACTACCTATTCGCCTGACTGGGTGAGACGCTACATCGAGAAGGATTTTTTCGACATCGATCCCGTGCTTCACCATGGGCTGCGTGCTGTGACATTGGTTGATTGGAAGGAGATCGACCTATCGGACAAGGCGGTGCGTACTTCTTTGGTGAAGCGAGGGAACATGGTGTCGGGAAGCATGGCGTCACGTTCCCGGTTAGGGGTGTCGCGGCGACCGCGCCGTGACGAACAACGAGAACGCAGCGGCGTGGCAGGCGTTTCTCAAATCTGAGGTTCGCGACTTTCAGCATCTCGCCGGCGAATTTCACAATGCTATCGGTCAAATCCAAGGAAGGCCACGCCATCAGACGGTCTGCTCCGATAGAGAGATCGAATGCCTGAAATGGTACGCGAGGGGAGAGAAGGTCAAACGGACCGCAGAGATACTGTCGCTATCCCCTCGCACGGTGCGATTTCATCTTGATCTGGCACGGGCCAAGCTGGGTGCCAAAAGCTTGGCCCATGCGGTTGCGATCGCCGCCGAGCGCGGCCTGTTCTTTCAAAGACTGTTCTGATCGGTAGCCAAGCGCTTCGCGGAAGCCGCCTCTAAACTCGTTGCGTTTCGTGAAGCTGGGAATGATAGAATGACTGAATCATGGGAAAGAAGGGAGACGTCGCTCTGGACAACCTGATCCGGAAGGCACCGCGTGGGTAGAATGCTGGCCAAACCAAGTGTCCTATTCGCAAACCACACGGTACCGCTTGCCGGGCTCGCTGATGTTCTTGCAGACAAGCGGCTTGTGTGGCTCGGAAGAGGAGAGCGGAGGACTTGCTGCCGGCGATGCCCGTCTGTTTGATGTCTTGAGACTTGCCGTACGGCGCGGTTCGAGCCGTTCCGGCTCCTGTGGCGCAACCGGAAACACGCTGGTTTCGAACTGTGGCTGCTGCAGGCGTGGCGGCTCTTTGTCAAAGAATCGCCTGGCATCAAGCGATCTCGGAATAATCACCGTACCATCATCGCTGCGCGCGCAGCCGCTACCCAACAGTAAAGCCAGCCCCAGGAGAAAAGGCAGTATCCGTCCAAACATAAGCTTAACCCTTGTCGGGCCTATACCCCGGCTTGCGGGTCGCCGACAATCGGCCGAATGGACACGAAGAAAGGGCAGCATTGCTTGCCGCCCTTTCCGTATCTGAACGCTGATGGGTTGGATTAGAAATCCATACCACCCATGCCGCCCATGCCGCCGCCGCCCATGCCGCCTGGCATGCCGCCGCCAGCCGACTCCTTCTTCGGAGCCTCCGCGATCATGGCTTCGGTGGTGACCAGCAGGCCGGCGACCGAGGCCGCGTCCCGGAGAGCCGTGCGCACGACCTTGACCGGATCGACGATACCCATGGCGATCATGTCGCCATATTCGCCGGTCTGGGCGTTGAAGCCGAACGTCGGGCCCTTGTTCTCGAGGATCTTGCCGGCAACGATCGATGCTTCCGCACCGGCGTTGGCCGCGATCTGGCGAGCCGGAGCCTGCAGCGCGCGACGCACGATGCTGATGCCAGCGGTCTGGTCGGAGTTGGCGCCGACGGCCTTGATGCTCAGCGAAGCGCGCAGCAGTGCGACGCCGCCGCCGGGAACGATGCCTTCTTCGACGGCCGCGCGGGTCGCGTTGAGGGCGTCATCGACGCGGTCCTTCTTTTCCTTGACTTCGACCTCGGTCGCACCGCCGACGCGGATGACGGCAACGCCGCCCGCCAGCTTGGCGAGACGTTCCTGCAGCTTCTCCTTGTCGTAGTCCGAGGTGGTCTCCTCGATCTGCTGCTTGATCTGGGCGACGCGGCCCTGGATCTCGGCCTTCTTGCCGGCGCCGTCGACGATGGTGGTGTTCTCCTTGGAGATCGACACCTTCTTGGCGCGGCCGAGCATGTTGAGGCCGACATTCTCGAGCTTGATGCCGAGGTCTTCCGAGATGACCTGGCCACCGGTGAGGATGGCGATGTCTTCCAGCATGGCCTTGCGGCGATCACCGAAGCCCGGCGCCTTGACGGCGGCGATCTTCAGGCCGCCACGCAGCTTGTTGACGACCAGCGTGGCCAGAGCCTCGCCTTCGACGTCTTCCGAGATGATGACCAGCGGCTTCGAGGTCTGCACGACAGCCTCGAGGATCGGCAGCATGGCCTGCAGGTTGGAGAGCTTCTTCTCGTGGAGAAGAATGTAGGCGTCTTCCAGATCCGCAACCATCTTGTCGGCGTTGGTGACGAAGTAGGGCGAGAGATAGCCTCGGTCGAACTGCATGCCTTCGACGACTTCGAGTTCGGTCTCTGCGGTCTTGGCTTCCTCGACCGTGATGACGCCCTCGTTGCCGACCTTCTGCATCGCTTCGGCAATCATCGAGCCGACCGAAGCATCGCCATTGCCGGCAATGGTGCCGACCTGGGCAACCTCTTCCGAGGTCTTGATCTTCTTGGCGTTCTTGATCAGCGTCGCGACGACGTCGCTAACCGCGAGATCGATGCCGCGCTTCAGGTCCATCGGGTTCATGCCGGCGGCAACCGCCTTGTGGCCTTCCTGGACGATCGACTGCGCCAGTACGGTCGCGGTCGTGGTGCCGTCGCCGGCGATGTCGTTGGTCTTCGAAGCGACTTCGCGGACCATCTGCGCGCCCATGTTCTCGAACTTGTCTTCAAGCTCGATTTCCTTGGCGACGGTGACGCCGTCCTTGGTGATGCGCGGTGCGCCGAACGACTTGTCGATGACGACGTTGCGGCCCTTGGGGCCGAGCGTGACCTTCACTGCGTCGGCGAGGATGTTGACGCCGCGCAGCATGCGCTCGCGGGCATCACGGGAGAATTTTACGTCTTTAGCAGCCATGTTTTAGCTCCTGGCAGGGGCTTGGGATCAAGCCCGGAATTCAGTTGACCGTAAGGCCGATAATCAGCCGATGATGCCCATGATGTCGGATTCCTTCATGATCAGAAGGTCTTCGCCATTGAGCTTGACTTCGGTGCCCGACCACTTGCCGAACAGGATGCGGTCGCCAGCCTTGACGTCCAGGGGAACCAGCTTGCCGCTTTCGTCGCGGGCGCCGGTGCCGACGGCGATGATCTCGCCTTCCTGTGGCTTTTCCTTAGCCGTATCGGGGATGATGATCCCGCCCGCGGTCTTGGATTCGGATTCGACCCGGCGAACGACCACGCGGTCATTAAGCGGCCGGAACTTCGACTTTGCCATTTTTTAGGATGTCCCTGGTGCGGAGGTTGAACGGTTGTCCGTTGCCGGAGCGTCGTTAGCGCTCGCCAGTGGCGAGTGCCAACGGCCCTGCCACCGCAAGAGGCCCTCGCTGTTCGTGACTGCCTGTGCCGGGTGTTAACCGCAAGCAAGTCGTAACCGGCTTGCAAATATCGCAGAGCTTGGCCACAACGCGCTTCGCTAAATGGCCGGAGCACGAAGAGAGCATGGTTTTCCGATTGAAGGAGCGACTCGGCAAGAGGTTTGATGAGGAAGTGCAATTCTTCAAAGGCTGGCAGAAGGACAAGAAGGGCGTAGGAGCCCTCATCCCCATTCGATTTATGCGGCGCGCCGGATGGCAAGCGTGGTCAACCCACGGTCCGGGATGCCGCTTGGCGCGGGAACCGGCGTCATCACCAAGGCAATCCTGGAGAGGGGCATCAAACCGCATCAATTGGTGTCGGTCGAATACTCCACGAATTTCTACAACGGCCTGGTGCAACGCTTCCCGGGCGTGGACTTCAGATTAGGCAACGCATTTGCGCTGAATGAAGTTCTGGGTGAGCGCAAAGGTGAGCAGTTCGATTGTGTCGTCAGTTCAGTCCCGCTGTTGAGCTTTCCTATGGAACGGCGCGTTGCTCTGATTGAAGATCTGCTTGCCCGCATTCCGGCCGGCCGGCCGGTAATTCAGATCACATATGGACCCCTGTCGCCGGTGATAAAGATGCCCGACCGCTACGTGGTTTCCCACTATGACTTCGTCGTCCGCAACATACCGCCGGCACAGCTGTGGACCTATCGACGAGCAGTCTAGGCATATCCCGGCATGCGAAGGGCCGACTGAGCTGAGGTATGTACAATCTGGTCCCACGTGACGTGAATTGCCATCTACGCGCTTTCGTGTTTGCTGGGTCTATGCTGGATCGGCTCTCGAATAGAAGCCTACTTCTCCACTTTGTCGGAAACAGGTAGATCAGCTGTTGGCGGGATTTTTTCGGAAAAGAGGAAGGTCGCTGGATCAAGTTTCAACGCCTTGGCGATCGCGGCAATCGTGTCCACGCTGATGTCGCCGCTCGCGCGTTCCAGTTTCATGTATGTCGCCTCCGCCACGCCGATGAGTTCGGCCATCTCATAGCGGTGCAAAGTACGTCGTTGTCGCTCAAAATCGATGATGTGCGCCAGCCGCTTGCGGATCGCATTGTCGTCCAACCGATGCGCCCATTCCGGAACTTTCTTGCCGCCGGCGAGCAGTCCTGCAAAAGACACTTGCAAGCCGTTTGCCATGATCTGCAGCGTCGTCAATGTGACATTATTTTTCTGACGCACAGTCTGAATATAGGTTCGGTAGGCCAGTTGAGGAAAAGGCTATGACCATACTCAAATTCCTACTGGCGGGTGCCGTCGCCATCGCGGGCGCCGCAGCTCTTCCATCCCAATCAAAAGCGTCGGAATGGGGCTGTCAGGTCCTCCTATGTCTTTCCGGCGACTGGCAAGGCACTCCGTCGTGCCACCCGCCAATTTACAAGTTGATTGCGGCGATGGAAGCCCCGGGTTTTAATTGGCCGACCTGTCCGCAAGCCAACTCCAGCGCGGCGAGATTTGAGAAGTATGCGGATTGTCCGTCTGGCTGGCAAGCAGTTGCCAGCGCCAATCCGATCGCCGGGCTTAGGTCAAGAACGGAACATCTGCCGCATCGCGGCCGATAGGCTCTCCTTGCCCGTCGTTTTCAAAAACAACGCCCTCGGCGGGCATCATGGAGACGGATCACGTCAGGTCCAAATCGAAATCGACGGTAAGGTGGTTGCGGCAACAATCCAGACCGTGGGGAACGATCGAGGGCATTCCATTGGTAATGGCCCCACCTACTACACCATCCCTCGACCGATGCGCGGAAAGCCCTGGTTCATCGAGTATGATGACGCGAACGGTGTGCGCCAGAAAAGCTGGTTCAATCTCAACATGCCTTGAGCCAGGCGATCGCGCAGGACGAGGTACTATTGGGGTCGCAATTCAGGGAGGTTTGTAGTGTTCAAAGCGCTTCTCCTGTCCACTGTGATTTTGAACACAGGCGCAGTGTCGACGGCGGCTGGCCAGAGTGACAAGCCGCGATCAAGCGTGGACAATCCTATGTGGCCCGCTTCACTGAAGTGGGACTGCAAGACCGCTGCCAAAATCGTGTGTGAGCGTGATGGCAATTGCTCAGTGGCTGAGGACCGCTCTGGATTTGTGCTGAACTACGGCAGCAACGAAGCTGAGTTCCCGGCCAGCAATGTCAGGATCAAACGCCACTATCAACAGACTGTGCAGGCAAGCCCTTTGCAGCAGGAAGTTAAAGTCGAATTGGCCGACAATCGCGTTCTTTGGCTGACGGCCGTGGATGCCAGCCGCACTTATTCGGAAGCATGGGTCGGCGCACTGAGCGAGTTGAAGGGTGGCGCGGTACTGATGGAATCCGAGGGGGTCTATTGCATGCCGCACAAGTGAGTGCGCCGAGAGGGGAGGCGAGCCAAAATGGTCTGACCCCGAGCGACAGCCAAAGCTGGGGTATTCATAGGGATAGCCCAAAAATCCACCACGCCGCTCAATGAAAATCATCTAGAGGCCAGATCGGCCTTCGGACATGTTGACAGGCAATGGCGGCATAGTTTGCGGTGCAGCTTTTTCCGCTATCGACGAATACGAGCGCATGGGACAAGGGTTCAAGGTCAGCACGAAAATGATTCATGGCTTTGCAAACAACTAGCTCTTCCTTCTCGAATTCGATCCCGAAGAGTTTGAATTGCTCACGTTCCTCGGTCTGGCTGGCAATTGAAGTTAGAACCACATCCAGTCCTTCGATCGAAACCAGCGCGCTCATCCCCAGTTTACCGACCGTGTTGCGCATAAACGGACCCTTCCGCAGGTACTCGCCGCGCGTCAGCGCTTTGACATGGCCCGTCACCTTTAGGCCGCCCTCACTCCCAAGTTCAAGTTTGACGTCTTCATCAAGCCCCGCAGCCTGGCAGGCTCGAACGGCCTCCGGCGCCCAAAGGCTAAAGAAGACGGCATCCTGGGTGCCCCGTGCAAGCATCGCCTCAAGGATCGTCACATCATCTCCGGCCGCTCCACCTCCCGGATTGTCGGCATAATCGACCAATATGACTGGTTTACCGTTACCAGTCAGGCTTTCAGCGATTGCCAATCCTTTATCAACAGAGTGAAACTTAATCGTGCGCTCGGCACGCGTCTGCCACATTTGGTTCGACAGCGCATTGCTTTCTTTGTTATATTTATCCGTCGCGTTAAGGCACGTAATTGCGGCGCTGGGACCGATATCAAATACATCACCATACGAGTACCCAGCCTGAACGCTGATATGCTTTATAGCCGGAATTCTCGTTCACTAGGCGTTCAGCAAGATCCAAGATTCGGGGCATTGGTCCGTCTTCGTTGGTCGTCCTTGCACTGTCCAAACCGGCCAACAGCGGAGGTTTGATCAGCCTAACTTGCGTGTGGGGTCCGCCGCTAAGCATTTCATTGAGTAGCCGGCACGCGAATTGCGTCGTTTTGATCTGATCAACATGAGGCGTCGTCCGGTAGGCCACAACAGCATTCGACATATCAGCCATGCGATATGTGACGTTGGCATGAGGGTCCAATGTCACAACCATAGGCACGTTCCAACCGACCACCTGCCGAACCCTTGTCAATATTTCACCTTCGCAATCCTCTATCCGCTCCGAGACCATCGAGCCATGGAGCATCAACAAAATGCCGTCACACGGTTCATGCCCACCGAGCGGCTGGAGCAGTATGTCAATCAGCTCTTCGAATGCTGCTTCGGCTAGAGTGCCGCCGGCCCCCCCATCAGCATGAAGGGGTGTAACAAGTTCCCAATCGTACCGGTCGGCGAAATCAAACAGAGAACCCCAATCAGTTTCAGTACCCCTAAAGTGACGAGCAATATCTCCACTGCACAGTAAGGCACCATCAGCAAACTGGCGAATTGTTGTTGAGTGCGGGTTGAACGTATTAGTTTCCTGTTGCCAAAACGCCGCCACCACTCGCTTCATCACCTCAACTCCCCAAAACCTGCGTTAAACGGTGATTCAGATTAGCTCTTGCCCTTTTGTGATGTCAGTGTGGTGAATTATATATGTCAAAGCACCCCGGGAATTTCAAAACTCCCTGTTGCAGAAGCATCGATCAAAACGGTATTGGACGATCAGGAAGCTGAGAGGATCGGAATTTGACCACGCCAAGCTCCGCTGTTTTGAGAGACCAAGTTTACGATCGATTGGGTGAGCTGATTCGTGGCGGGCACTTCTCTCCCGGCGAGAAGATCACGATAAGAAACCTTGCCAAAGACCTTTCAATGAGCCCAACGCCTGTTCGTGAGGCTCTTTATCGCTTAATATCTGAGGGCGTCCTACAAGGTGAAGCAAACAGATCCGCAGTTATACCCCTTCTAAGGCCCGAGCAAATCGCCGAACTCAAAGATATCCGTTTGCACATTGAGTGCTTTGCCGCAGAGCGCGCGGCACTAAGAGGTACGCCGGAGATTGCAGGAAGGTTGCGCAAGACATCAGAAAAACTGAAAAAAGCTCGCGCCGCTGGTGACCGTCACGCCGACATTGCGCTGGTATATCGATTTCAGTTTGAACTATACGCTGCGTGCAGCATGCCCAACCTTATTCGAATAATCAATTCACTTTGGCTGAAAACGGGGCCATACCTAAATCTGCTTTACCCTCATTATGTTTCCTCGATATCAGCTGGTCGCGGCGACTGGCGGGAAAGGATAGCCACGGGGGTTGAGAACAAAGATGCCGCCGCGGTTGCCGAAGAGATCAGACAGGACATTGACCAGGCGCTGACCTACATCGCTAGTATCATTGAGGCTGCCGCAATGCTCAATCAGACACGCGGGTAGCGCTACTATGCCCATTGTGGGGCAACTGTCGCTGAATCAAGAGATTAACCTATCTGGCCCCATAGGTCCCAACAAGTGAACGATCGAAGGAGTTTTCGCCCGATTCAAGCTGAGCAACGACCTGTCGAAGGTCGGCCAAATAGGCGTCTACCACTTCCCCAAAAGCGAGACTGAGAATACCCAAATTGATCGCAGGTGGATTCGGGGACGGCGCCACAGTATGCCAACCCTTGGCAGCCAGACCTGCCGCGATATCGGCTACATCAAGCGATTTCGAACCATAACTCATCACCGTAAGTTCAGGCTCGCCACAAACGAAAAGCCCCTCAATTGTGGGGATATCCCGCATAAGTTTTTCACGCACCTGCCAGATCTGATCGGCGATCTTACGATAGCCTTGATTGCCAAGGAAGCGCATGACCGCCCACGCAGCGGCTATGCTAGCACCAGAGCGCGTGCCGGATCCGACCAGCGTCCACCAAGACCCCTGAGCTGTCTGGGTTGAGTTCCGCAAAACGACGTGCTGCGTGAAGCCGCCGCCGCCGATGACCAGGCAATCACAGGCAACATCGCCGGCCTGCGGGACCAGCGCCAATTCCGGGCCGGCTGCCATATACCAGCCCGACATCGTGGGCTCCGGATGCGGAGGCTCAACCGAAATCCGCTTCGCTTGGCTCTTATCGCTCAATTGCACCTGCCGACTCGCTAGCTAACGGTGGCCGGTCACGGTCACCCTCAAGGTCTATCGGTATCGAATAAACCATCGGGCGGAACGCTCGTAGACGGAAAAGATCGCGCCTGATATAGACGTGTTTCATGTCCACCCTGCGTAATCTTGTACCCTCGACGCATTCGCTCTTCGTCTTCGAAGCAGCTGCTCGCACGCTCAGTTTCAAGAATGCAGCAAGGGAATTGAACGTGACGCAGCCAAGCGTCTCACATTCTATCAAGATGTTTGAAAAGCATTGTGGGATAGCGCTCTTCGCACGCGACAATCGCGGAGTACAGCTGACCGAGGCCGGGCGCGAGCTATACGACGAGGTGCGAACTAGCTTCCGCAGGCTGGAACAGAGGCTGGGAGCCATCTCCCATCGCGGGACGAAGTACATCACTTTCGCGGCCTCGACGTCACTAGCGGCCCATTGGCTTGCGCCGCAGTTGTATCACTTTCAGGAAGAGCACCAGGACGTTAAGATCAAAGTAGTCGCCACTGACCGGGATGCCGAACCTGACCACGAAGTTGACGTGACCGTATGGGTACGTCCGCGGGACTTTGACAGGGCAAACAGCTGGTTCATCTGTGACGAAATCGTTTTCCCAGTCTGCTCGCCCGCATATCTTCTGTCTCATTCCACCCCAAAGGCGGCCGATGACCTCCTTCAACATCAGCTGATTCACTCGTCTGATGCTTTTCGCAAGAGGCTGGGCTGGCCAGAATGGGTCGAGCTGGCAGGGGGCAATCCCACTGAAATCAAGACAAATATCGTCTTCAATGACTACCAACTCACCCTCCAAGCAGCTCTTGCCGGTGAAGGGATCTCATTGGGATGGTCGCTCACTGCACAGCAACTTCTGAAAAATCGCCTTCTTGTTCGTCCAATCCCCATCGAGATTAAGACAGATCGCGCATTCTTTCTGCTATCCAGCGAAGACCCTGCCAAAAATAAACGAAGCAAACCTCTGATTGATTGGTTTCTCGCGCAGACGAGTGAACTTCGGTCTTAATCGCCGCAGCTCTGCAATCGCGGCCGCGCTCAAGCAAGACCGCGGCTCAGGAATGCTCAATCCAGCCAATCAGATATAAACTGGATTGAAGGCCAGCGAAACCTTTTGCCAATTCTCAGACCCCTGACCGTGCCCTATCATGCTCGTAATTGAGCGGCGTCTGAGCTGGGGCGGCGAAGTCTGATTTTGTTGCGGGGATATGATTCTCGCATTTGGGAAGGCACGACAATGGACACTGATGCTCCCCTAACCCGGCGTCGAGGCGGCCGCGCATCGATCGTGGCCACCCGCGAAGCGGAAAGGCGGCCCCGGGTTTCAACCATAAGGTACGGGATCCGGCCGGTTAAAGCAGTTACTGCTGGGCAGCTAGAGCGTATCCACCAAGCTTCCCAGGCAATCTTGCGCGAGATCGGAATCGAATTCAGAGACGAAACAGCCATCCAGCAGTGGAAGGAGGCTGGCGCCGACGTTAGAGAGCACCGCGTGCGTCTCGAGGGCGACATGATTATGGACCTCATTTCCAGGGCTCCTTCCAGCTTCGAAATGACGTCTCGCGATCCTTCGCAGCGGTTCGAGATCGCGCTGGACACTATGACATTCGGGGCAATGCAGGGTGCGCCGAACATCCGTGATCTCCAAGGGGTTCGCCGCTCTTCGACCATCGAAGACCTTCGCAATATGAACCGGCTTACACAAATGCTGCCTGGGTTCCACATCGCCGGCGGGTTCACATGCGAGCCAACCGACGTGGCTGTGCCTTGGAGACACCTTCACATCAACCACTCCAGCCTGGTTGAGACAGACATGCCGTTCTTTGGTCTCACGACCGGGCAGCAGCGCGCCGAGGACTCGATCGCGATGGCGAGAATCGTCCATGGCAAAGATTTTATGGACCATAATGCCGTAATGATGGGACACGTGTCCGGAAATTCGCCGCTGGTGTGGGACTCCACGATGCTGGAGGGGCTCCGGGTCTTCGTCGAGGCAAACCAAGTCGTTCTGCTGTCCCCGTTCGTCCTTGGCGCCGCCAATACGCCGGCCGATATCCCCGCCACAATAGCCCAGTTGAACGCTGAGGCGCTCGCGGCGCTCGCCTACACCCAACTCGTCAGACCGGGTGCGAAAATGATCTACGGGCAATATTCAGTCTCGGTTTCGATGCGCAGCGGAGCGCCGATGTCCGGAATGCCCGAAGTCACCTTGATCAATGCCGTTATCGGCCAGTTGGCCCGGAGGTACGGGATTCCGTGGCGAACGACTGCATCGCAGTCCTCTGCAAAGACGTTCGACGCCCAATCCGGCTATGAATCGGCTGTGGCCTATATGTCGGGCGCTAGCGCTAATGCGAACCTGATGATGCATGCCGGCGGCTGGGATGAAGCGGGCATGGTGTGCTGCATGGCAAAGTTCGTGGCCGACGCAGAACAGAACCTTCTCATGGAGAAATATGCCAAGGGCATATCCTTCGACCGTTTTGATGAAGCACTGGAGGCTGTCCGGCGCATCGGCCCCGGTGGCCACTATCTTGGCGACTCCTTCACTTTGAAGCACTTCAAGGACGCATTTTTTGCCCCCGAAATCCTTGATTACCTGAGCTATGAGCAGTGGAAGGTAAAGGGCTCTCGCGACATGGCCCAGCGCTGCCGCGAAAAGGCAGCGGCTATTATCGCCGGTTACGAACAACCCGCGATGGACCCAGCGGTGCGCGAGGAGCTCGACGCATTCGTAACGAAACGGCAAGAGGAAATTTCGCCTAGCCTAGCCTAAAACACCCGGGAACAAAAACAAAGGGAGCGTGATAATGGGTTTTTTCAGAAGCAACGGCGATCGTATCCCCGACAACATCAAGACGATGGCGTCCGAAGTGAAATCGGGTGCAATGGACAGGAGGGAATTCCTCGCGCCGGCCAGCACCTTCGGCGCTTCGGCCGCAATGGCCTACAGCCTGATTGGCGTGACTTTGCCTTCCCAGGCGCGAGCCGCTGAGCCCAAGAAGGGCGGAACACTCCGCGTGGCTATGCCAGTCAAGGCGCAAAAAGACCCGCGCACGTATGATTGGGTAGAACTGGCCAACATCTCGAGGTCTTGGCTCGAGCCCTTGGTGCGCTACACTCACCAGTTTACGTTCGAGACCGTGCTGCTGGAGAGCTGGGAGGTCAACGATGATGCAACTGAATATGTCTTACACGTCCGGGAAGGCGTGACCTGGAACAACGGCGACGCATTCAACGCTGATGACGTTGTCTTCAACATCACACGGTGGTGTGAAAAGGCTGTGGTCGGGAACTCAATGGCGGCTCGCGTGGGCGGACTGATCGATGCGAAGTCAGGCAAGGCTCGCGAGGGCGCGATCGTAAAAGTCGATGACCATATCGTGAAGTTGAGGCTCAGCCAGCCGGACATCGCTATTATCGCTAACTTCACCGATTACCCCGGACTAATCGTTCATCATAGGTTTGACAGCACTGGCGCCGATCCCATCGCAAAACCGATCGGAACCGGGGCGCTTGAACTGGTATCGTATTCGGTGGGCAGCAAGGCCGAGGTCAAGCGTCGCGAAAATGGCAAATGGTGGGGCGGCGAGGCATTTCTGGACCGTGTCCAATTCATTGATTATGGCACCGATTTCCAAGCGACGATATCTGCTTTCGACTCCGCCGAGATCGACCTGGATCTGCAGACGCCGGCGGATTACATCGACATCCTCGACAAAATGGATGTGGCCAAAACAGAAGTAGCTACCGCAACCACGCTCGTCTGCCGTACCAATACGAGCAATAAGCCTTATGACAAGAAGGTTCGCAATGCCCTGCAGCTGGCCGTCGACAACAACGCCGTCCTGCAGCTCGGCTACGCTGGACGCGGTACGGTCGGTGAAAACCACCATGTAAGCCCGATTCATCCGGAATATTACCCTCTGCCCAAGAAACCGCGGGATCTCGAGGGGGCCAAGAAACTGATCGCCGAGGCGGGTCATACCGACTTCGAGCACGAGCTCATATCGATCGACGAAGACTGGCAGAAGAATACCGGTGACGCTATAGCCGCCCAGCTACGTGAGGCCGGGATCAAGGTCAAGCGGACTGTTCTGCCTGGCTCGACGTTCTGGAACGATTGGGCGAAATACCCTTACTCACTTACCGTCTGGTACATGCGACCTCTCGGAGTGCAGGTACTTGCGCTGGCGTATCGGACCGGTGAAGCCTGGAACGAGACAGCCTATTCCAATCCTGACTTTGACCAAAAACTCCAGAAGGCGTTCTCCGTCAGTGATGTTTCCAAGCGCAGGGAACTGATGGAAGACCTCGAAGAGATCATGCAGGACTCCGGCATAATCATTCAACCTTTCTGGCAAAGCCTGTTCAGCCATATGAACAAGAAGGTCCAAAACTACGCGGTCCATCAGACATTCCAGATGGATCTGGAGCGGGTCTGGCTGGCCTAACATACTCCCAAGGCTCCGTCAGAAGACTGGTCGGTGCCCTACCCCGAGGGTGCCGACCTCCTTTGACTCAAACAATTGAGAAACGACATGGCCGACGAACAGATCATTCTTTCGGAACTCTCGGACGACGAGTTGGTGCAGCAGATGCACGACGATCTCTACGATGGCCTGAAGGAAGAGATCGAGGAAGGCACCAACATCCTGATTGAGCGCGGCTGGATACCCTACAAGGTACTGACGGAAGCACTGGTCGAAGGCATGCGCATTGTCGGCGAGGATTTTCGCGACGGCATCCTGTTCGTTCCCGAAGTGCTGCTATCCGCCAACGCCATGAAGGCCGGCATGTTCATCCTGCGCCCGCTGCTTGCAGCCACCGGCGCGCCGAAGCAGGGCAAGATGGTGATCGGCACGGTCAAGGGCGATATCCACGACATCGGCAAGAACCTCGTCGGCATGATGATGGAAGGCGCCGGCTTCGAGATCATTGACCTCGGGATAAACAATTCCGTTGAGAAGTATTTGGACGCCATCGAACAGCACCAGCCCGACATCATCGGCATGTCCGCACTGCTGACGACGACCATGCCTTACATGAAGGTCGTCATCGACACCATGAAGGAAAAGGGTATCCGCGACGACTACGTCGTTCTTGTTGGCGGCGCGCCGCTCAACGAAGAATTCGGCAAGGCCGTCGGCGCCGACGCCTACTGCCGGGATGCTGCGGTTGCAGTCGAAACCGCCAAGGACTTTATGAAGCGCAAGCACAATATCCGCGGCTGACACTGCGTAGCAGGTCGCCCATTCTTACGGGAAGCGGCCAAGCCCCTTACCAGCACGAGGATTACCGTCACTATGAATGCCCCATTTTCAGCGGGTGAGCGTTCGCGGATCGTCAAATGGAACCCCGACCAACCGGCTATCAACATTCGAGAAGACATTTTCCGGCTGGCCATTGTCATTCTGCCTGGGTTTTCGCAGCTTAGTCTCTCGTCCTTTGTGGATCCCCTACGGCTGGCCAATTTGGTTTACGGCCGAAAGTTCTTCACGTGGTCGATTGCCAGCCTTGATGCTTTGCCGGTGGAATGCGCTAGTGGTTTCAGCCTGGAGGTTGATGGCGACTTTGCCAGTCTGGGGGAAAGCATCCAGGCGCTGAACGGCCCCAGCATGCTCATCGTCTGCGCCGGCGATCACGTGGAAAAACAGGTATCCGCTTCCCTCAGCAAAACGCTTCGTCTCTGCAAACGACAGGGAATTCCCATAGCAGCCTTGGGTACCGCAACTTGGCTTCTCGCCGAGACCGGGCTGCTCGACGGTTTCGAATGCACCATCCACTGGGATAAGCGCGCGGCCCTTGCGGAGACGTTCGCCCGACTTCAGGTGAACGATACGCTCTTCGTCAGGGGTTCATGCCTGGCTACCTGCGCCGGTGAATTTGCGTCGTTCGACCTTGTGATGGAGCTGATCATCGAACATCTCGGCAAGGAAACTGGCTTGGCCGTATGTCGCCACACGACGGCAGGTCATTGGCGGCCAGCATCTGACAGACAGTCGACCATCAACGCCAATCAAACCGGCGTCTGCAAACCGATCGCCGAAGTCATCCGGATGATGGAGGAGCATATCGAAGACCCCCTCCCCCTCCGCGATATCGCGAAATGTGTCGGCCGATCGCAACGCCAGATCGAGCGATTGTTTTCCCAAATGCTCTCTGCATCACCAATGCGCTACTATCTGCATCTCAGGTTGTTACACGCCAAGCGTTTGATTGAACAGACCGAACTGCCGATAGTCGAGATTGCAATCGCTTGTGGCTTCGCATCTGCGTCGCATTTTTCAAAATGTTTCCGCAATGCGTTTGGCATTAACCCGAGTGGCATCCGGATACAAGATGGCTCGATGATGAGCAAGCCTGTGACCCACGTCAGATAATGCCAGTTTATGTAAGGGCGTGTTTTTCCGTCTTTCGTACCCTGCAAATCCGGGCCTACATCCCCTTCCAACTGATTTCCGGAAATCGCTCATGTCATCGTTCTCGATTAGAAATCACAAAATTGATCCGTCGCGCGGCGCCAGTGCCCTGAAGCCAGATGGAAGCGTTGATGACAACGATCGCGCTGAGATAGGGCCTACCGATGTTGCGTTTGCCGAGTGGGCGGCATTGGGCCTCACTACCCCGAACCTCGAGTTACCGCGTGGGGACGGCGCGCTGCGGGGCGAACGCGCTGATCGCCGTAACTGCTTTTCGGCCCCGAGATGTGCCGCTGGGACACTTTGGTGTTGAGTTATTGCGGCACGTGGTTGGGCAGGTACTCCTCGCGGACCCACTTTGCGGAACTCCGCCAGAGCAGTCGTCGGGATAGCAATAGGCCGGCTGCGGGTTCGACTGGGCCTGGGGGAAATGCGCCAGATCCGAGATTTCGGCATCGCAAAGCCACTTCCTGTCATTCTTCTCCTATTTCCAACGAGCTCAATGCTCGCGTGAAATGTGTGGCGAATGGATTGGCGTATGGGTGTGACCCACTCAGTGCTGGTGCAGCTGATGGTGCAATTGGTGGTGGGCCAGTTCAAGGGCGGCGCGCATTCGCGCTTGCCCGGCTTCGCTGCTTCTCGGGGCAAGTGTGTCCAAGTAAGCAATAGAACCTTCAATCTGGGCCAAGACAGCCACGGCGTCCGTGGTCGCGAATATCGGCCGCTCGCCCACGTCGACAAACACTGAACTCGTGTGAGCAGCGATATCGCTTTGACGGCCGGCGACGCTGCCACGTACCCTTAAAGCTACCCAACAAGACTCGGCAACGTGAAAAGAATAATGGCCTGTCGCAGAAAGCTGATCGTACGACACAGACTCCCATACCAATCCGTTGCAGACCACCTCAACGGCCAGCGTTCTGACGCTGACGGACTCAATCTCCCAGTGGACCGTTATTGTGCCGCCAGTGGAGGGGAGTGAGACCTTGCTGCCAGGACGGCGCCCTTCAACTGTCGAATTCACCAAGGGCCCGACAGAAATGAAGGTATCGCCGCCACGGACGCAATCCATCCAGTTCTTGAAAGTGAAATCATTGTCGGCCAGTTTGGCGTATGTCCGAACTCCTCCGAGGAGCGCGGCAGCATCCATGTTGTCCGATCCGGCCACGACGGGTAGTTGATAGCCGATATTGAGGAACCGGTACCAATCGGCAAGCGCGAACGCGCTGATCTGGCACCACCCTGGCCATTTATGTAAGCATACTGATTAAGACCATTGGAAAATTCAGCAAACCAGTCTTCAAACGTTCCGACATTGACTTTCCGATGATGCCCCTTGGGAGGAAGATATTCGCCGTGGGGGCCATGAACGTGTATCCTGGCAGGGACGCGCCTGGACGTTCCCTTTTCAACGACTGTTAATCGTACGCTCCTGGTGGCTGGCGCGATCGGCAAAGCAGCCGGTTCAATGCGATCGCCATCGCTTGATCCATGTCTGCCAATGCACTCAGTTCCTTTTCCCAGATTGTGCCGTCGTCCGCTCGCAAGAAGAGCCGCGCATCGGGGTGGGCTGAATACTCCACGATGACCTCGGATTCCGAGGCCTTGGGCTGTACGTCATGAAGATCGCTGAGCCATTCTGTTTGCTCGTAGTCCAGCGCCCTCCGAGCGGAGATGACGACTCCAAGATCAACTCCGATCTGGTTGCCGCGATCGTCGCAGTCCAACTCACCAAGCCGGTTCAGACTCACTCCCGCAGGAAGGCTCAGCCTCATCTTCTTGCGCGTCTGCAGGCGCAATGGGTGTTCACAAAGCTCTGTGATGCTAAGGGCATACACGAGCGACGTCTCTGATTCCGCGGCCAACCGGATGCCCACGACCTCCTTTTCCGGGTGTTCGTTTGGCAAGGCGTAAAGCCAGATATTCTCGCCCCGATAGTCGAGCCCCGATTCGGCGCGAAATTCTGCTCGCCCGTAATCAACCCTTGATGCACGTCCTATTGCGACGTCCTCGGGGTGCGTTGCGTTTACAAGCGATCTGCGAGCCGGCACTGCAGCGAACGGGCTTGCTCCCCAACAGACTGTGATGTTACTGAATAGCAAACCGCCGCTATATAGGGGTTTCGACCTCCGTGCCATCCGCATACTGGATCGCGTAACGAGAAACGACATTCCCCAAAGAATTGGCTGCCACCCCTTTCGAGAACGGGCTGTCAAGCGGCGCCTTGCCACCAAACCCGGGCGGTACATCGTCAAAACGGTCGGCAACGGCCTGAGCGAATAGGACGTAGGTGAGCGTCTGGGACGTTGGTGAAATCTGTGTCGCAGCCTCCGCCGGCCGCAGCATTATGACGTCTGGGTTGCTCCACTGGCCAAAAAGGAAAGGGATGCTTCGCAGCGATTGGAGACCGACAAGCGAACGCGCCCAGCCCTCTCCGGCTGAGCCTTCAGCCATCTCGCTATGTGGCATCGCACGGTGCGCATTGAAGTGATCGGTCAGATCGATCGCCTTAAATTGTGGTGAGGGAGGTATGATCATTCAAATCTCACATTTAAGTGGAGTACGACATTTCCGGTGAGGCCTTATTGCGCAAGATCACCTATTGCCCGGTGCGTCGAGAGCGGGGCGCGACGACATGAACATCGGCTTCACCCATCATACTTTGACCGATCCGGTCTCTAAGTGACCGCGCTTATAGCTCGGACGTCTAAAAACGGCAGATCGCACATTGCATTCTCTTGGTTCGGACGTAACTGTCGATGGCTTTTTCTGAGCGAGTTTCGAACTATCAATCGAGGCTGTGAGCGATAGGCCGCGTGCCGAAGGATAAGACCTTAGACAGCGAGACGCGCCGATGCTCCTGGCGTGCCAATGCTGAAACCTTTGTACCCCTCGGCAGCCACTTCCTCGCAAAGCTTCTGATAATTTGGCAAACCACCGATATACGGCATAAATACTGGCTGCTTTCCCGGAACGTTGACACCTAGATACCAAGATTTCGCTCGAGTATACAGCGTCTCGTCCGCAGCCTGCCCGACGTGCTCCATCCACAATTCCTCAGCGCTCTGGGTTGCTTCAATAAATTCAGCGCCCACCGCGGCAAGATTCTCAATGCACTCAGCTATCCATTTGACGTTATCCTCAATCGCGACGATCACGTTAGTCAGAACGGAAGGGCTTCCCGGACCTGTGACGATAAACAAGTTTGGAAACCCTGAAGTCATCAACCCAAGAAACGTCTTCGGCCCATGTCGCCACTTTTCTCCGAGGGTGAGGCCTTGACGTCCAATAATGTCGATCTTGTTTAGTGCGCCTGTGATGGCGTCGAAACCAGTCGCCAGCACCAGCGTGTCGAGTTCGTAGAATTCAGACCCCACGGCAATTCCGGCCTCAGATACCTGACGGATTGGGTTGGCACGCAGGTCCACCAACGTGACGTTCTCACGATTGAAGGTCTCGAAGTATCTTGTATCAGCGCATATCCGCTTGGTGCCGATGGGATGATCGAACGGTGTCAGAAGCTCGGCCACGGTTGGATTCTCGACGACCTTTCGGATTTTTCCGCGCACGAATTCGGCAGCCGTTTCGTTGGCTTCCGCGTTCCTCAGCAAATCGCAGTAGGCCGCCATAAAGCCAGTTCCACCCTCGGCCCATCGGCGCTCGTATTCTTGGATCCGATCGTCCGAAGATACTGCCAACGCAGGCCTCTCACCAAAATCATATAGGATGCCGCTGGGCAAAGAGCGCGCACGTGCACGCCGATCAGCATAATTGATTTTCCAGGATTCCTCGTATTGGGCATCCATCGGCCTGTTTCGAGCAGGGACGCTGAAATTTGGTGTCCGCTGAAACACATAGAGGTGCTTAGCCTGGGATGCCAACTCCGGTATAACTTGTATGCCTGAAGATCCGGTTCCGATCACACCGACTCTCTGACCAGAGAGACTGACGGCTTCATGAGGCCAGTTGCCTGTGTGAAAGACCCGGCCCTCGAAGCTATCCATTCCGCTGATGTTTGGGGTCTGAGCCGCGGAAAGGCAGCCGGTTGCCATTATGCACCACTTTGCCCGATACCTTCTGCCTGCATCAGTTGAGACGAGCCAGCGACAATCGCCTTCGTCGAAGGCCGCCCGCGTAACGCGAGTGTTGAATTCGATGTCGCGCAAGAGGTCGAATTTTTTCGCAACATAGTTTGCATAGGCCAGGATTTCCGGCTGCGAGGCATACCGTTCAGTCCAGTGCCATTCTTGCTGGAGTTCTTCCGAAAAAGAGTAAGAGTATTGCATGCTTTCAACATCGCAGCGCGCGCCGGGGTACCGATTCCAAAACCACGTCCCGCCCACGCCATATGCCTCCTCAAGCACGACGGCGGAAAGGCCAAGGCTGCGAGCCAGATGCAGCATGTACATCCCGGCAAACCCGGCGCCCACGATAACAACGTCACATATCATCACCTGGTTCTCGCTAGTCTCACTCAAAGCGCTGGTATGCTGCATGGGTGATTTCCTTTCTCGTCAATTGCAATTTTGCTAGCGTGGATGAGGGAGGTGTTCGACCGCTTCAAGCGATCGGCAGCCGTAATTTATGTGTGCGGCCCCGTCGATGACGTAGCCCTGGCCGCTTGCGAGGTGCTTGCGTCCGAGTCCAGCCACATTCCGAGATTCGACAGCTTGGCTGCACCGAGACCCCCGACAGGATGCGCGACCAGCTGCTCCCTGAGTATGCCTGCGCTGACGGCCATGCTGTCGATTTGAACCCTCCCAGCTCGGAGTTGATCTGCGATGGCATTTCGACTTACGCGCTCGGGATAATGGTCTACGACCAGCGCAGCAGTCAGCCGAAAGCAAGCTGATCGAGAACAGTCTGGGCCGCAGAGGAAATCGGGTTCAGCGTATTGTCAGACTGGCAAGGTCAGAAGAGTTCCCCTAGCCTCCCATGAATGACCCGCCGTTCACGTGGATGGTCTGGCCCATGATATAGCTTGATGCGCCGCTGCAAAGAAACGCCACGGCATCACCCACCTCCTCACCGGTGCCCCACCGACCTGCGGGCGTGATTGACAGGAACTTATCCCCTTTGTGTCGCAGGAGCTCTGCCACCATAGGAGTATCAATGGTCCCGGGAGAGACCGTGTTCACCCTTATGTCTGGTGACAGTTCTCGGGCGAGTGACTTCATGAAAGCCAGTATCCCGCCTTTAGAGGCGCCATAGTGAACGTGCTCTGGGGAGGCGCCTTCATGTGCCGCAGACGACGCTATGGTGACGATTGTTCCCCCAGATCTTATATGGGGAATGGCTCGCCTGCAGAGATAGAACACGCCGTCTAGATTTATTGACATGGTTCTTCGCCACTGCTCGTCCGTCATGGTTGCGAACGGTTGGTCCTCGAAGATGGCTGCAGCCGGAACAACATGATCAATGTGGCCGAACTGAGCTACGCACTTCGAGACGATCGCGTCCGCATCGGATGGGTTGCTCGCATCGTAAGCCATTGCAGCTGCCCTTTCGCCGCTCCGATCTAACGACGACGCCAACCGCGTTACAGCCTGCTCGTTGTTGTCAGCGAGCAGCATGCGCGCACCTAGTCCATAACATACCCGTGCGATGGCGCTTCCGATGCCGCCGGCTGCGCCGGTTAGCAACACGACCTGGTCGGTAAGATCAATTGAGGCCACAGTTCTTTCTCTTGTGCGCGGTGACGAGGGTCTGGGATGGGAGCGTTTCCGAACTGCTGATGCAATAAACAAGGCATGGGTGATGTCCAAGTCGAAAAAGACTTCGCCTGATATCGATTGGATTGATGTCGCCCGGCCCAGGGCGCGCCACAATTCAGGGCGGATCATGGCACAGGCTGTCGTCTCCCAAAAAATTGGCGCCAAGCCTGCGCGAAAGCGCAAACCACATCTCATTAGTTAACAATCTTCGACATGAATGAGATCTATATCTGACTCAATTTTTTTCGTCTGTCGGCCTCGTCGCATCAGCTCTATACAAGCAGGTAATCAGCGCTCGAGTAAGTCGTGGATACGACTGCAGGACGCGGCGCAGATCGAGGCACTCGCAAGATAACGGGCGGTCTGGCACGGCCCCGGTCACGCGACCTAATTAGCCGGTGGTTTCGGAACGTATTCATGCTGGAAAATTGGACTGACGCTTGCAGCGTGGATGACATTGAAGAAGAAGGTGTTATCCGGTTTGATCACGGCGGTAGGACCTATGCGATCTACCGGTCTTCTGACGACCGATACTATGCCACCGACGGGCTTTGCACCCATGAACGCGTCCATCTCTCCGATGGTTTGGTTATGGGAGATGAAATCGAGTGCCCAAAGCACATGGGCCGTTTCAGCTATGTCACGGGTGAAATAAAGGGGCTGCCGGTTTGCGTTAACCTCAGGACCCATCGGGTCAAAGTAGAAGGTGAGCGCGTTTACATCGCGATCCCCTAGCGCAATGCAAGAACGAAGGGAAGCAACTGTGGCAACGAGCGGTCTCTCGGAAAAGCAAAACAAGGCGAGTGTAGGCAAAGAGCGTCGAACCGAGTGGAGGCCTGATCGTTTCTTACTGCCGCCGCCGAAAATGTGGCCGGTAAGTCCGACCGGTATCATAAAGTGGTTGTATTTCTATCTTATACCTTGGACGATTATCTATGTAGCGATTTCAGTCTTAGTACTGATATACTTGACGCCAAGCATGGTAACAATGAAGACGTTCAGTGTAAACTGGATATCTTTTATTTTGGCGCGAAATACAATACTGTTAGTTGTATTTGTAAGTTGCATACACATTCCACTCTACACAAAAAAGATACAGGGGTTCGAAAAAAAGTATAATGGCAAATGGCTTGCCAGAAATAATCCCAACTTCTTATTTGAGAATCAGCTACTCGATAATCTATTCTGGACCTTCGTGAGTGGGGTGCCGATCTGGACTGCCTATGAGGTGCTAACGTGGTGGATGTTCGCGAACGGATATATCCCCTACGTGTCGTTTAGTGAACATCCGGTCTACTGCTTGGCTGTTTTGTTTGCGATCCCTCTCTTCCGGAACGTCCACTTTTATCTGATTCACCGACCGATCCACTGGCCGTTTCTGTACCGATGGGTGCATTCCGTCCATCATGCGAATGTCAACGTCGGCCCATGGTCGGGTCTGTCCATGCACCCGATTGAACACATCATTTACAATTCAGGGGTTCTCATTCACTGGATCGTGCCCTCGCATCCGATCCATGCGATGTTCCATATGATCCATACAAGCCTAGCGCCTTCTCAAACCCACACCGGTTTTGAGAAGTTGATCATCAAAGATGGCATCGAAATGCGGATGGAAGACTACTACCACTATCTCCATCACCGCTACTTCGAGTGCAACTATGGCGGCGGGGGTATCATGAACGTCGACGCTTGGTTCGGAACGTTCAACGATGGGGGTTCAGAGGCGATGGAGAAGATGAACCATCGCGTCATGAGCCGTCAGCAGAAGGCGCAGAGCGAAGGCCAATCCTCCTGACGACATGATGATAGCGACGGAAGCAACACCGTCGCCGTCTCTCGCCAGCCTTTGAAGCGGCTCCCGTCTGTGCAGCCCATTTTCTATTCGCGAGGTCACGATGGACGTACGCGCCGCCGTTGCCGTTCAGGCCGGAAAGCCACTCGAAACAATGTCCGTGAAACTCGAAGGCCCGCGCGATGGCGAGGTGCTTGTCGAGATCAAGGCGACTGGCATCTGCCATACCGACGAGTTCACCTTGTCGGGGGCCGATCCTGAGGGCCATTTCCCTGCGATCCTCGGCCATGAGGGCGCCGGTATCGTCGTCGATGTCGGCAAGGGCGTCACCTCGGTCAAGAAGGGCGACCACGTCATTCCGCTCTATACGCCGGAATGCCGGCAGTGCCCGTCCTGCCTGTCGCGCAAGACCAACCTGTGCACGGCGATCCGCGCCACGCAGGGCCAAGGCTTGATGCCGGACGGCTCATCGCGTTTCTCGATCGGCAAGGACAAGATTTTTCACTACATGGGCTGCTCGACCTTCTCCAACTTCACCGTGCTGCCCGAGATTGCGCTGGCCAAGGTCAATCCAGAGGCCCCCTTCGACAAGATCTGCTACATCGGCTGCGGCGTCACCACCGGCATCGGCGCTGTCATCAACACCGCCAAGGTCGAGCAAGGCGCCACCGCGGTGGTCTTCGGCCTCGGCGGCATCGGCCTCAACGTCATCCAGGGGCTGAAACTTGCCGGCGCCGACATGATCATCGGCGTCGACCTCAACAACGACAAGAAGCCGTGGGGCGAGAAATTCGGCATGACGCATTTCGTCAATCCGAAGGAGATCGATGGCGACATCGTCCCTCATCTGGTCAACATGACCAAGCGCGGCGCCGACCAGATCGGCGGCGCCGACTATACGTTCGACTGCACGGGCAGCACCAAGGTGATGCGCCAGGCGCTGGAAGCCTCGCATCGCGGCTGGGGTAAGTCGGTCGTCATCGGTGTCGCCGGCGCCGGCCAGGAGATCTCGACCAGGCCGTTCCAGTTGGTCACCGGCCGCACCTGGATGGGCACCGCCTTCGGCGGCGCGCGCGGCCGCACCGACGTGCCAAAAATCGTCGACTGGTACATGGAGAAAAAGATCCAGATCGATCCGATGATCACCCACACGCTGAAGCTGGAGGACATCAACAAGGGCTTTGACCTCATGCATGAGGGCAAGTCGATCCACAGTGTCGTGGTCTTCTAGTCATCCGACGCGGAGGGAGCATGGCACAGAAGTTAGCGGTACTTCAGTCGATGTGGGCAATGGAGCGGCGACACACGCATCGAGCGGAGCGCACGCTTGATGCCAATATAGCCATGATATCGGATGCAGGCTTCGCAGGAATAAGTACGCAGTGTGTCGACGCCGCTGCGGTCAGGCGGACGATGGATTGTCTGCAAGGGCGCGGAATGCTCATCGAAGGGATGTGCTTTCCGGCAACCGTGGATGACCTAAAGCCCTGCCTCGAGCTGGCAGCGGAAATGGGGGTTCATCATCTAAACTTGCAGCCGGACGTGCGACCAAGGACGGTGGCGGAAGCGCTGCGCGTCATCGAAGGATGGAGGCAGCTTGCAGAGCAGGTCGGTTTTCCCGTTCTGATCGAAACTCATCGCGACAGGATGACGACGGACCTTTTCTTCGTGCTCGATCTGCTGGATGAAATGCCAGACCTGCCTCTGTTGGCCGATCTGTCGCACTTTCTGGTAGGGCGGGAATTTGCGTGGCCCATTTCCGCAGAACACCATGAAATGATCCATCGGGTTCTCGACAACAGTTGGGCCTTGCACGGCAGGGTAGCTTCTCGGGAGCAGGTGCAGGTTGAGATATCCTTCCCGCACCATCGAATGTGGTTGGATCTATTCCTCAATTGGTGGCGGTACGGCATCACGAGTTGGCGTAAGCGCGCCGAACCTGATGACACACTGTGCTTCACCTGCGAACTCGGCCCTAAACCCTACGCAATTACCGGGCGCGACGGAAACGACACAACGAACCGATGGGAGGAGGCTATCACGCTCAAGGCCGCTATTGAGGACCTGTGGACGGCCGAGGTCGACGAGCCTAGGCCGGCAGCAACTGGAGGTTAGCATGGCCCGCAGCGGGATGGTGATTATCGGAGCCGGTCAGAGCGGTGTTGCCGCGGCATTTGAGCTACGGAGCGCAGGCTGGCAAGGCTCCATCACACTCATAGGCGACGAAGTGTTTCTGCCCTATGAACGCCCCCCACTGTCGAAGGAATTGCTCGCCGACAACTTTCAGCCGGTGTTCTTGTTCACAGAATCGGATTCTATTAGAGCCAACATTACCGTTGTGCGTGATCACGCTACTAAGATTGTGGCAGCGGAACACCTTATCACCCTGAAAACTGGGAGTTCCGTCGAATATGAAAAGCTTCTGCTTGCGCTCGGCGCTGAGCCGCGCGCGCTCCCCCCAATTCCAGTTGCAGGTGAGGCGAGAATTTTCACGCTCCGCAAATTTGACGACGCACTTCAGCTGAGAAAAGCTTTGGCGAAGGCACGTAAAGTAGTTGTCTTGGGCGGCGGATTTATAGGCCTTGAGATTGCGGCGACCGCAGCCAGCAATGGCAAGGATGTGACCGTCTTGGAATCAGGCGCCAGGATTCTCGCGCGCGGAGTTCCTGAAAACGTTGCAGCATTCGTCGCGGATCGCCACGTTAGGGGCGGAGTTCAGATAATCTGTGGCGTGACAGTTACCGAGATCAAGCACAATGAAGGCGTAACCCTTGTGCAAACTGGACGCGACGGTGCCTTTGGCGCAGATCTCGTGATCGTTGGCATCGGTGCAGTTCCAAACATCGCGCTGGCGGAGGCCGCAGGCCTAGCAATCGACAATGGCATTGC
Source organism: Mesorhizobium sp. M1312 (assembly GCF_040318115.1). Classification (NCBI taxonomy): domain Bacteria; kingdom Pseudomonadati; phylum Pseudomonadota; class Alphaproteobacteria; order Hyphomicrobiales; family Phyllobacteriaceae; genus Mesorhizobium; species Mesorhizobium sp. M1312. The sequence goes on from NZ_JAMYLQ010000042.1 coordinate 44,680, forward strand.
CGTCAATGGACGTCTGGAGACGTCAAAGAGTGATATCTTCGCTGCAGGCGATTGCTGTTCATTCCCCCATCCTTTGTTCGAAAATCGACGTTTGCGGCTTGAGGCCTGGAACAATGCTCGGCTCCAGGGAGAGGTCGCGGCCAGGAATATGATTGGAGCTGCGATTATCTACAGCGCCGTACCCTGGTTCTGGTCAGATCATTTCGACTGCACTTTGCAGATCGCCGGAATCCCGGCCTTGGCAGCAAAGGAGGTGCAACGTTTAACCCAAAACGCCTACTTGTCATTTCATCTAGACCCGGAGAATACGTTGATCGGGGCGTGCGGCTTCGGAAAACTCGGATCGATCGCCAAGGATATGCGGGTATCCGACATACTTATTGGTCGTCGTAGGAGGGTAGAACCCTCACCACTGAGCGATCCTTCCCTTCAGCTCAAATCTCTCCTACTGGACCCTCCCGCGACAATTGCCGAGGAAAGCGTACGGGCGTCGCCGAGGGCTGAGTCATAAACAGAAGGACGATAGGCTCCTCGTTTCGGAGCTTCCGTGTCCCTCGTCGTGGACAAGGTGCTGCGACCTGCAAATGCAAGGTACGCATCCGGTGAAGATCGCAGACGTGCGTATCCGGCGGCCATGAGCACCTGAGCACAGCGGTGCTGGGGTCAAGCTTTCGAT
>NZ_JAMYLQ010000043.1:0-42479 GCF_040318115.1 Mesorhizobium sp. M1312
TACACCCAAGGCTGCCTCCAAAAGCAGTCTTGAATCATGCTACGGTCAAAAAGGGAATCCTAAGAGTCCACACCACCTAGCCCTTCTGTTGATCCCGTTTTGCATTGTCATCTCGTCGATCTGATGCCGGAAAGGGTGTCGGTTATCCCTCGACGGTGGGAATCGCCGAGCTTTTCCTGCTCGCAGCGGCGGTCGAGTCGATCGCCCGAGGGCAACCCATGCACCTTCAGCGACTGCAAGCAGTTCTTTCTAAGGTGTCAGCCGGAGCCGCAGGTCCGTGTCAACCACTCCGGCGACCTCAGGCGGTTGGAAAGTGCAAAGATTTTAGGACCCGTGAAGGTCAAAATTAAATATTGATAGCTAATATTCCTTGGTCGGGTTGGCCCGAGAACCTGAATAGCAGCTGAGGAATCGCCTATTGGCTCTTTTCCGCGCTAGGTTCGGCGGTATTAAGAAAGCTGTTTTCTCGTCGGCAAATATCCCGGCGGCAATGGCGGCAATAGTTATTGCCGTTGGCGCAGCATTCGCGGACCACCAGAACAACGTCGTCTCGGATCAAGCCGCCCGTGCGGATGTCCTGGCCAAGGTCAATCTTATCCGCGCCAAGCTTGAAGGTAACATCAACGGAAACCTTCAACTGGTGCAGGGGCTGGTCGCGGCGGTCGTGACTGAGCCCTATATGGGACAGCAACGCTTCGCCTCGCTCGCGATCAACCTGTTTGGCAGGGGCTCGCAATTGAAAAATATTGCCGGCGCGCCCGATCTGGTCATTTCCCTGATGTACCCGATGGAGGGCAACGAGAAGGCGATAGGCCTTGATTACCGCAAGGACGAGCGGCAGCGTGTGGCCGCGCTAAGGGCGCGAGACGAGCGCGAGCTAATTCTTGCCGGTCCCGTCGACTTGAGGCAGGGAGGGCAAGGTTTCGTCGGTCGTATTCCGGTTTTTGTACCGAGTGCGGGCAACACCGAAAGGTTCTGGGGCATCATTTCGGCCGTGGTCGACGTTCAGCGCCTTTATAAGGCGAGTGGTCTGCTTGACGATGATCTCGGGATTGACATAGCGCTGATCGGTAAGGACGCTCTCGGTCCGAGTGGAGATCAATTCTTCGGCAATGAGGGCATCGCCAAAAGCAATCCGGTGACAGCCGACGTTCTGCTCCCGTCCGGTTCGTGGCGGATCGCAGCCATTCCCAAGAACGGCTGGCCCTCGACGCCCGACAACGCGTGGCTCTTGCGCGCAATCATGGCGGTGGCCGGGGCGTTGGTGGTGATCCCATTCCTGGTGACGGGTCGCCTGATTGGCGAGAGGCAGCGCAACTATGCGGAACTGAGTCGATTGTCGAGACGCCTGGAACTCGCTCTGGAAGCGTCGGCTATTGGCGTTTGGGAACACGATCTCGCAACCAACGAACTTACGTGGGATGACCGCGTCAATGAAATATACGGCAAACCGACTGGGGAGCACCGCGGCTATCTGGACTGGGCGGGAGCAATCCACCCGGATGATTTGGCTGGCGCCCACGCCGATTTCGACAGCGCGATGGCCGGCGGCGGGCCATATTTGTCGGAGTACCGGATTGTTCGGCCGGATGGCGAGATTCGCCACGTCCGATCCAAGGCGATAATTTACCGGCACGCAAACGACACCCCAAAAATGATTGGCGCCGAATGGGATGTGACAGCCGATGTCCTGCTGAACAAGGACCTGGTTCGCGCAAAACAGCTTTCCGAGTCCAAAAATGCAGAACTCGAGTCGGCCAAGGCGCGCATAGAGCACATTGCGCTCCACGATTCGCTGACCGGTTTGCCCAACCGGCGTTACCTCGACCAAGTGCTGGAAGATTACGCTGCAAACGCCAGGCGCGCCGGCGGGAATGCGGCACTGCTTCACATAGATCTGGATCGGTTCAAGCACATCAACGATACGCTTGGCCACGCCGCAGGCGACGCAATGCTTGTTCACGCGTCAACTGTCCTCCGATCCAAGGTCGATGGTGAGGGATTCGTCGCTCGGATCGGAGGAGACGAATTCATCGTCCTGTGCGTGGTGCATGACGATATCAAGCAACTGGGGCTGCTCGCTGACCGCGTCATCTGCCAGATGCGCGAACCCGTCTACTATCAGGGCCATCGATGCCGTTTTGGCGTGAGCGTGGGAATTGCAGTCGATAACGGAAAAGATGTCGAAGCCAAACACCTGCTGGTCAACGCTGACATCGCGCTCTATCGAGCAAAGAGGCGTGGGCGCAATCGATACGAATTCTTCACCGAGGCGATGCAAAGCGAGATCGTCGACACAAAACGGATTGCCGACGAAATTCTCGGCGGCCTTGAGCGCAACGAGTTCATTCCCTTCTACCAGCCGCAATTTGACGCAAAAACGCTCGAAATTGTTGGGGTTGAGGCGCTGGCGCGATGGAGACATCCGGAGAAGGGTATTTTGGCGCCCGACGTCTTCCTGAGGATTGCGGAAGAATTGAATGTCGTCTCGATCATCGATCGAACCATATTAGAGCAATCGCTTTTGGATTTCGAAGGGTGGTCTGCTGCGAATCTTAACATTCCGCGGGTGTCTGTCAACGTTTCGGCACGCCGCCTTCAAGATGAGGAACTCATAAAGAGTCTTAGGAAGCTGAATATAAAGAAAGGAACGATTTCGTTCGAGCTCGTTGAGTCAATTTTCCTTGACGAAAATGATGATTTTGTTACCTGGAATCTTGAGCAGATAAAAGAGCTCGGCATTGACGTAGAAATAGACGATTTTGGTACGGGCTATGCCTCAATAGTCAGCTTGCTCAAGCTGCAGCCTCGCCGGCTGAAGATAGATCGCCAGCTGGTCATCCCAATTGTCAAATCACCGCAACGAAGGCAGGTCGTCTCGTCGATCATTGAAATCGGCAAATCCCTGGGTATTGAGGTCGTAGCGGAGGGTGTCGAGACGATGGAGCACGCACAGACACTCAAGAGCTTGGGCTGCGACATACTGCAGGGTTACGCCTTCGGGCATGCGTTGGATTCCGACGGACTAAAGGCCTTTGTTCGATCTCGGCGTCTGCGCACGGCCAGCTAACTGTTGACATCCGCCTCAGTGCCTCCGGCAGGGAAGCGGCCGTTCTGCACGCACACGACGAGGTTTGTACGGCAGCGGTGTAATGACTGGCTTGGTGCGTGAACCTGTCTTTCGACCGGGTCAGTCGCGGCGATGGATACGCATCTCGATGATGCTGCTCTCCACTAGCGACTGCGCTCCCGCACTTCCAATGCCTGAAGCGTAATCGGCGAATGCCCAGATGCCCACGTTGAAGGTGTATTCGCCCGGGTCGATTCGTCCTCCCATGCCACCGGGGAATACGCTCGTGAAGTTAGTCCGAACGCTCTCATTCTCTGAGAGGCCGCTCCCGCGTCTGCGCCACAACGGAAAGGTGCCCGCCATCAAGACCTGGTCACCCTTCATAAAACTCGTCTCCAGGCCACCCTCCGAGGTGGCGCTCGCGCCAATGCCGCGTGCGCCAATGGCGAAGGAATGGCGCGATGGGCGCGGCGCGAACAACTCGACGGCGATCGGACGATCGGTCCGCACGATGCAGCCGACGCCGATGTGTGCGTGGACAAAACGGTCGGCGCCGCCCGCGACGCCACCGCCGGCCCGCGCATCCAAGCCGAGGCGTCCCCGTTGGTCGCCGCTCTGGCTGAATGGAGGGGCCCTCCGTTGTGATGCCATCTCCAGGCGAAGTCGTAGGGAGGAAGCCGGTGCTCGACGCTGCTGTCGGTCGGCGACGCAGGGATTACGTGTTCGCGTCCTCCGCCAGGTGGGCCCAGCAGGCGCAGGCTGTCCTTAGCCTTGAATGGCCGCATGCCGACCCCTTCGAGCGCCTCTGCAACTCCGGGGTCCGCTCGAATCAGCTTCGCAAGGCGCGCCGTGATCGCGTCATGCAGCTTGTCCTCCTCGGCCGCTCGCTGGCGCGCGGCGTCGGCCTCCGCACGCGTGCGCTCCGCCGCCGACGCGATCGACTGCTCGACTATTTCGCGCTGACCCCGCGCCAGGCTCGCACTGAAGTAGATTTCGATGCCGTCAGGCATGGCGATATCCCCCGTCCGAACGCTTGAGCTTAAGACCACGATTTTGGTGCCGGCGATGCGATCGTCAAGCAGAAAATTAGCGATCTCTAATAATTGGGTTATGGGGGCCGGCTTGCGCCTGGTTTCTGTCATCCAGCGATGCACGGCGTCCTGATTTCGAAGGTCGAGAACGTCGCGCGGTGCCATTAGGACCTCGCAGTTTTCCTCCTCCAATCGCCGCGCCACAGCCGAGCCGACCATGCCGCGGTGGCCAGCCACGAATATCCGTTTTGCGTCGAGCCGATACGTGTAGTCCATGACCGGTGGCCTCTCTAGACGCTACTGTCCATGTGCCAGCTCTCTCGCTCCAGACGTTTCAGATCGGCGGCCACCATTTCCGCCACGAGGTCGCTGAACGTCGTCTTAGGCGACCAGCCGAGCTTTGAGCGGGCTTTCGCCGGATTTCCCATCAGGAGATCGACTTCCGTCGGACGGAAATGGCGTGGGTCGACTCGGACGAGGATCACTCCTGTCTTGGCATCCCGGCCGATCTCGTCCACCCCCTTACCTTCCCAGACGATGACGCGGCCGACTGCCCGAAAGGCACGTTCCACGAACTCACGCACCGAATGGGTTTCGCCCGTGGCGAGGACGAAGTCGTCAGGCTCGCCGTGCTGAAGAATCCGCCACATGCCCTCCACATAGTCGCGAGCATGCCCCCAGTCGCGTTTCGCGTCCAGATTTCCAAGATAGAGGGTGGACTGAAAGCCTCGCTCCATACCTGCAACCGCACGTGTGATCTTGCGGGTCACAAACGTCTCGCCGCGCGTGGGGCCTTCATGATTAAACAGTATGCCATTGGAAGCGAACATCCCGTACGCTTCACGGTAATTGATCGTGATCCAATAGGCATAGAGTTTGGCCGCCGCATAGGGAGAGCGCGGGTAGAACGGCGTCGTCTCCGTCTGGGGCACCTCGTGGACTTTGCCGAACAGCTCGGAGGTTGACGCTTGATAAAAGCGCACCCGCTCTTTCATCTTCAGGATGCGTATGGCTTCAAGCAGCCTGAGTGTGCCAAGGGCATCGGCGTTGCCGGTATATTCCGGCGTCTCGAAGCTTACCTGGACATGGCTTTGGGCCGCAAGATTATAGATTTCGGTAGGGCGCGTCTCCTGAATGATGCGAATGAGATTGGTCGCATCGGTCAGGTCGGCGTAGTGGAGAAAGAAGCGCGCCTCCGGTTCGTGCGGATCGACGTAGATGTCGTCGATGCGTTCGGTATTGAAGGAGGAGGATCTGCGCTTCAGCCCGTGGACAGTATAGCCGTTCTTCAGCAGCAGTCTGGCAAGGTAGGAACCGTCCTGACCGGTCACACCAGTTATGAGCGCAATGCGATCTGTCATCAGGTCCCATCCAATTGTCGAGGGCTGTCGTGGCGCGTCGACCGACGGTCCGCCCCCGCACTCCTCTAATGAAAGGCGAAAGCACTTTGTTCGACCAGAGTGTCATTGTGGGAGGCACGCCAGCAAAAGGAGGTAATCCCACCGCTCAATGCCGGTCACAGCTACTTCCCGTGCGTCCCCTTTCTGCTTGGCTAGCCTCTTCGGCCCCATGCTCCTATGGCATGGACGTAGCCGCCCTGCCGCGAGCCGTCAGTTCACAAGCGCTTGCGCCATCGCTTCTCCGCGAACTGCTTGCCGGCCATGCTGCCCTCGGCAATGCCGAACATGTGGGGTCGTCTGACCAGTGCGGCGCGGGCCATGCCGGCTGAGAAACGTTCGCGTCCGGCCTGCATCTCGGGTCACCTGGCAAGCGTGGCGTCGGGGCGCTTGTTGCCGACGATCCCCGCCACCGACGGCGGCTTGTCGAAAGTTCTCGTAAGGCTTGTTATCGCGCCAGCAAAAATGACAATTCGTGGCCCGCAGGAGAAACATGGAACAGGGTGTACCCCTGGCCCTTTATCGCTTCCACTGTTCGGTAGGTTTGCTCCACCGGAGTGCGGTGCCACCAGTGGTGAAACTCGACGAGAATCTGTCTCGGTAAGACATCAGATCCAAGCACCTCTGGAAGGACGTCGTGCTCTGCCCCCTCAACGTCGAGTTTCAGCACATCGATAGTTGCCAGTCCGAGCATATCCAGGATAGTAGAGTAACGCCTCACGTTGCAGACAATGCTCTTGCCTGTAACCATCTTCGTGGAAAAATTGCTGCGTGTATCATCTTCGGATACAGCAAACGTCTGCTCCCCGTCGAAATTAGATATTCCCAGGGGGTAGATCCGCACAGTGGGGGGTAATTCCTGAGCGGCAATCCAGTCAAGACTGGCCGGAGTCGGATCAAACCCATAGACCTTTGCGCCGAATACTTTGCTGATTTCCTGATCAAATGAAATGTCGTCCCCTAAGCCAAAGGAAAGAACAATAGGGGAGGGAGTACCTAGAAGAGGCTCGACCGCAACCACCCAACCTCCATATACGGAGCCGAGTTTTTGTGTAGGAACAGAGCATTCGGGCCGGAGAAGATGATCGAAGCCTAAGGCCGCTCTTACAACACGCTTACAATACCGGAGCCAATCTGGATTGTACATCAATAGTGCCTTTGGCTTATTTGTAGTAGCTGTTCCGCTTGACTGCGCCGTCCTCACCATGTCCAAAATGGACAAGAGCGCCAGATGGGTTCAGTCTGGCCTAACGCGGAGGGGCTATCGCCCTGTGAATTTTACATCAATTCCCTCCCGCGATCAGGGTGTCATTGTGGCAGGCACTCCAGCAAAAGGAGGTAATCCCCATCGCTCGGCGTTCGTAACAGATGCTGCGGGAGCGTCGCCTTGGCGGCCAAGGCGAGGCTACGCAGGCAAAGCGCGGCGGCATGCTTCAGGTAATGGAGTCGGATAGCGTTCGCGCCATCGGTTCGGCCATCTCGAACCTCCTCGGCTCGGTCTGCGGAACATCCCGCTAACTAGCGGTTGTAAGAACCTCGTGCTGCGGTGACGCGGCAGAGCTGCCGAAGAAGACAAGATCCTGCGCCCGGCGCAGCGCGTCGCACAGCCGCCCTATCGGAAGCTCGATGTCGTCATAGCCGAGCACCTCGTCGCGCTTGACGTCGCGCAGCAGTCGGCAGCCCTCGGCGAGCCCGATCGGCAGAAGGCGCTCGGCGTTCACCGTCCGCGCGTTCTCGCAGAGGCCATAGGTCATATAATGTCCGAGGCCATCGAGGATCTCTTCGGCACTAAGGTCCCGCTTGGCGGCGGCCACCACGTCAACGGTCGGCGCGCCCAGGGGCGCAATCGCAGCATCGCGGAAGATCGCGGCCCTCGCCACCGTGAAGGGCACCTCGAAATGACACAGATGATAAGGCCAATAGAAACAGTAGAGCGGCCCGGGGCCCATCTTGTAGAGTGACAGATAGTGTTTCTCGACGGCATTCTCTGTGGTGCCAAGAACGAAGACGCCGGGGTTGGGCATGGCGCCGACACAATAATCAACTATCCCCGGCCCCTCGAGGAGCTGATTGAGCGGATACCAGCCGACCGCCTCCTGGATCGGGGTCCCGGGCTCGACCACAGGCCCGTACATGCCGCGCTTGGCCACCAGCATGCCTGTGGCGTTGGCGACGATGGCGTTCTCGAATGAGATCTTCGTGCCGTCCGCGAAGGAGGTGACCATCGGGGCCTTCATCCCCCACTTCTTGGCAAATCCCTCCTGGGTCGTCGGATTTCGGTAGGGATCGTGCAGGCCCTTGATGTTCCCGCAAAGCACGGGACGTATGCCCAGGCCCCTGACCCAACGGTAGAGGTTCATGATGACGCCCGGCTGATCCCCCTCCACATTGGTGAGGACCACGCCTGCCCCGTCGGCATACACTTTCAGGATTGGGCCGATCGTGCCGTCGAGTTCGGCATTCATCAGGGCGACATGCTTGCCGTGCCGGATCGCGCGCATTGTGACGTGGGCAGCGAACTCGATCGCGCCTGTCGCCTCGACGACGATGTCGATGCCTTCGGCCTCGCAAATGTGCATCGGGTCCGCCGTGATCGCGCGGCGGCCGCGAGCCACGAGATCCTCAAGCGCTTTGGTGCTGGTCGCCTCCGTCACATCGTCCGCGCCTGCAGCGGCATAGGCCTCTCGCGCCTTTTCCACGTGTCTGTTGGAAATGGCTACGAGTTCCATGCCCGGAACATATCGCAGCATCTGCATCGCGATGCCTCGGGCCATGAAACCGGCCCCCACCATACCCACGCGAATTGGACGACCCTCAGCCTGGAGCAACTCCAACTCCCTGTCGACGATGAACATTTGCGTCTCCTCTGTAGCGCTCCCGCAAGTTCGTCGCCGAGAAAGGTCATTCGGCGTAGTCCGGCCAAGTTCGGTCCTTATCTGAGATCACCGCCGGCTCATCCACTGGCCACTTCACGGCGAAAGCAGAATCGTTCCAACGAACACCGCGTTCGGCTGCCGGTGCATAGAATTCGGAGACGAGATACGTGGCCTCGGTGTGGTCCTCAATGGTGAGAAAGGCGTTCGCGCAGCCCTTCGGTATCACCAGCATCCGTTGGTTCGCCGCGGAAAGTTCCACAGTGAGGTGCTGCTTATAGGTGGGCGACTCGGGCCGCAGGTCGATCAGCACGTCGTACAGGCTGCCCCGGATGCAGCGAAGCATCTTGTCCTCGCCATGGGGAGCCAGCTGGTAGTGGAAGCCACGCAGTGTATGCTTGTGCCTGTTGTATGAAATATTCATCTGCACGACATGATCCGGAAGCCCCTGCTCGGCAAATTCCCGCGAACACCAGCCGCGTGCGAAAAAGCCCCGCTCGTCTTCGAATTTCTGCAGTTCCACCAGGGTGGCGCCGGGAATATCGGTCTTTGTGAAAAGCATCTAAGATCCATTGATCAAATGAGTGTCACGTCGGGTCGCATCTCGGACGATCTCTCCTGAGGGTGGCTCGCGCCGGCGGTCCGCTTGTGCGATCGCGGGACGGCATCAGACTTGCGCCGGATGCAAGAGGCGCGAGCCGTGGACTTCATAGCCGATAGGCACATAAGCTAGGTGAGAGAGTGCGCGTCTTACGCTTTCCCGGCGTTCCGGCTTGACCGCGAACATAAGGAATCCGCCGCCGCCGGCGCCGCACAGCTTGCCGCCTTCCGCACCTGCGTCCCTGGCGAGGTCGTAGTGGCCATTGATCGCCGCGTTGCTCACGCGGGACGCCAAACTCCGCTTCATCTCCCACCCTGCGTGAAGGACGGCACCAAAGCGTTCTATGTCGATGACGGGCTCCGAAAAGATCTCCTGAAGCATGAAGGCATCGTCCCGCATCCGCCTGAGCGTATCGAGATTGCTTGACGTGTTCGCCTTCTGTTCTGCCAGCACGGAACTGGCCGGCCGCTGATGCGATGTCCAGAACATCATCAGGTTGCTGAAGAGATGTTCGACGGCGCCATTGCGCACCCGCTGCGGCTCGACCGTTACCGCGCCGCCCGGCTGGAAGCGGAACAGGTTCATGCCCCCGAATGCGGCGGCATACTGGTCCTGCTTGCCAATCGGCTCCTTGAGGACGTCCATCTCGATGTGACATGCCTCTTCGGCGAGTTGGCCATGGGTGACACGTTCTCCCCGGAATGCGTGCAGGGCGTTGAGCAGTCCCACCGTGAACGAGCTCGACCCCCCCATGCCCGTCGAGGCCGGCATGTCTCCGACCGTCGAGATGTAAATCGGCGGTTCGATCTCCAGGAAACGCAGGCATTCGCGAGCGATGTTGTTCTTGATCTCCCCTATGGTGTTTACCTGCTCCGTCTGTGAATAGTTCAAGCGGATGGGTTCATTAAAGATGTCGCTGTGACGCTTGACGGTGACATAGATGTACTTGTCCACTGCCGCGCTGAAGACCGCGCCGCAATCGAGATTGTAGAAATCGGGCAGATCGGTACCGCCGCCAGCAAAACTGACGCGCAAAGGAGTCCGCGTCAGTACGAGAGACGGTAGACGCTGTGCGGCGCGATCGATGATGGTCGGAAGGTCCAGTCCTGAGCGGCGCCCCACGGCTTTGGTATCGTCTAGCTGTTCCATATTTTGCCCCTCGAAAATCAACGGAATGAAAATTAGGCAACACGCGGCTGTGCGGGTCGCCAGCGCAGCTGATCATCGAGCATCCCCGCCTTGAGCAAATGATCGAGCCAGCGCAGCCGCGTGAAGCGCTTGTCGGTAAAGTCTTCAAATCTAAGTGCGATCGAGCGGAACGCCTCGTAAAGCTCCTGCGCTCCCTTTCGCGCCGTCCACTGAAACTCGAAATCCGGGAAAGTCCGTGAGAACTTGCTGAAGTCCGCCTTGTAGGTTCTTTGATCCGCGCCCGGCTTCGGTGTCATTGTGAGCTGCGCGCCGGGGACGGCCTCAACGGCGATCCCCGCTATCTCGCGCACCTGAAGATTGAGGCTTTCAACACCCATGTTGAACGCCTCATTGTGGATTTCCTGTAGCGGCGCCTCCAGCATCAATTTGAAATAGCGCGAGACATCCTGGACATGAACCACGGGCCGCCATGGCGTGCCATCGCTATGGACTTCGACACGTCCAGTGGTGAAGGCGCTGCCCATGAAATTATTCAGCACGGTGTCGAAGCGCATTCGCGGCGAGAGACCATAGACGGTGCCGTTGCGGCAATAGACGGGCGAGAATCGGTCGTCCGCCAGCGCGCGCAGCGCTTCTTCGGCAACAGCCTTCGATCTTGCGTATTCTGTTTGTGGCGCCAGCGGGGCGGTTTCGTCGACGACGGCGGCTTCCGACATGCCATACATGATGCAAGAGGAGGAAAATAGGAACCGCCGGATGCCGGCCGCCTTGGCCATCGTGGCCAGACGAACTGTCCCTTCTGCATTGATCTGCCTCGTCCAATCCGCGTTGAGATTTCCGATCGGGTCGTTCGAGAGTGCCGCCAGATGGATCACCGCGTCAAAGCCCTGGAGATCCGGGAGTTCGATGGCGCGCAGATCCTTTGTGATCTCGGGCACACTGGTATTGTCGGCTCCCAGGGTGCACGCACGAAAATATCCCATGTCCAGCCCGACCACCTCATAGCCCGCCGCCTGCAACACGGGCACCATGACAGAACCGAGATATCCATTGTGTCCGGTGACGAGAACGCGTGTTGGTTCAGTCATGTCTGCCCTGCTCCGCTTTCGAAAGGAGTTGACGGGTGAGGTCCAGAAGCGAGCATTGCTCGCTTACTTGCGCATATAGGCAGTCCGCGGCTTCGGCCGCTTGACGATCACGATCGTCATCGCCGACAAAGAGTGTGCGTGTGAGGTCGAGATCAAAATCGCGCTGTGCCTGATACAGCATGCCGGGTTTGGGCTTGCGGCAGTCGCAGCCGTCGTCCCAGCCGTGTGGGCAGTGGTAGATCTCCGCGATCTTGCCGCCGACGGCTTCGGACTCGGCGCACATGCGCTGGTGAAGCGCCTCGAGATCAGCGGCGGTCATGGCTCCGCGCGCTATCCCTGCCTGGTTCGAGATGATGACTATGCGGTAGCCGGCCTCGTTCAGAAGGGCCAACGCCTGCTTTGCACCCGGAACCCACTCCCACTGGTCCCATGAACACACATATTGAGCCCGTGGCGGTCTGCAGTTGAGTACGCCGTCCCTGTCTACGAGCATGGTTTTTTCGCGCCTCATAAAGCGCTCCGTCGCGGGTAGACGCTCGATCGAGCCCACGCTGTAATAGCGGTGCTCGCTCAAGAAGGCGGCGAGGCGATGCTGCGTCGCGAGCGGCGTGTAGATGGCCTCCTCGAAGAGGGTGTCCTCGTCGGTCAGGAGTTCGAGGGCGAGATCGGTCAGTATGGCATAGCTGATCTCGACTCCCTGCAGCCCGGGCGTGGTGCGGAGCCGGTCGAAGACGGCCACATTGTCGTCCGCATCAAGGATCACGCTGCCGCGTGAATAGCCGTCCTTGTTGCTGTAGACCGTGATCATTCCAGGCTTGCCGGCCGCACAGAAGCGTTGCCACAGCCGCTCCATGTGCATCGGCCAGTAATTGTCGCAGTACAGCAGCAGGAAGCACGGATCTATGAGGTGACGGGCATTGGATACCCGGCTGCTGGTGAGGTCGTCAGGACGGGTGACGGCATATTCGATACTGAGGCCGAACCTGCTGCCGTCGCCGAAGTGGTCCATCACCACATGGGGCAAATACCCGAGTAGAAGAAGAACCCTTTCGAACCCCTCCTGCCGCAGCTGTTCGATCTGGTATTCCAAAAAAGGGCGGCCGAGCACCGGCACCATTGGTTTCGGGCGGTCGAGTGTGATCGGCCGCATGCGCGTGCCACGCCCGCCGGCCAGGATGACCGCCTGGCGCGGCCGGTTGTAGGTGCGCCCCTCGACATCCGCCTTTTGCAGGCAGGGAGAGCTCGGCAGGACAATATTCATTGACCGCGCTCCGGTCGGTCGGCGGCGAGGTATCGCGTGATGGCATGACAGATCGCGGCGTGGGCGTCCTCGACGAGTTCGTAGGTGCCTTTTTCAGACCGCACCCATACTGGCTGATCGACCAGCTCTTTAACCGTGCCGCCGTCAAAACCGACAATGCCGATGGTGGCTACCTTCCTTTCGCGAGCGAGTTCGACTGCTCGCACGAGATTAAGCGAGTTCCCGCTGGCTGAAATCACTATGAGCACGTCACCCGGCTTGGCGAAGTTCTCCATCTGGCCGGCAAAGATACGCTCGTAGCCTTCGTCATTGCCGAGCGCCGTCATCCAGGAGACGTTGTCTGTCAGGCCCATAACCCGGATTGGTTGCCTTCCCGAGCGTTTCGTAGCCTTACCGAGGTCATTGACCCAGTGGGAGGCGGTCGCTGCGCTGCCGCCGTTGCCGGCGACGAAGACTGTGCCGCCCGCATCGCGTACGGCGCGCAGCATCTGTATCGCCTCCTGCACGGCATCCGTATCGATCTGCGCCAATGCGATACACAGCGATGCCAGATAATCCTGCGTGAATTCTTTAGGCTGCAACCAGAGCGCATCATGCGCGAACATTTGCGACATCCCACCACTCCCTGATCGATCGCGGGCTCTGTCATGCCACCCTTGGTGGCTGCAATAGGTGAGCCATCATCACAGCGTGCGAGCACTTCGAGTTCAATTGCTATTCCGAACGGGAAGCCGGCGGGCGGCGCTCATCGGAGGTACTTAAAAGGAATATCCCTTGTTCTCTCCTCCGCGGCCGACACGTCGGCAGGCGGCCATATCGGCGCCAAGATCGTCACGGTGTCGCCCGACAACAATGCCGTAGGCAAACCCGCGGTGAGGGGGCTTAACCTCCTGCTCGACGGCGCGACGGGCTGCGCATTCCATGCGCTCTTTCGGCACCACGGAGAGAACAAGGGATATTCCTTTTAAGTACCTCCGATGAGCGCCGCCCGCCGGCTTCCCGTTCGGAATAGCAATTGAACTCGAAGTGCTCGCACGCTGTGATGATGGCTCACCTATCGCAGCCATCGAGGGTGGCATGACAGAGCCCGCGATCGATCAGGGACAGTTGCGCGAGCAAGTGCTTGGGGTACCCGTGCACGCCCTGGGCTTGGCGCAGGCAGTGAACTGCGTCTTCGACTGGGCCCTACGGCAGGAGAGCCGAACGGTTTTCCTGTGCAATGTCCACAGTGTCGTCACCGCCCGCCGCAATCGCTTCCATGCCGAAGCGATGGATAGGGCCGACCTTGTCGCGCCGGATGGAGCGCCGGTGGCCTGGATGCTGAGGCGGCAGGGACACGCGGATCAGCCGCGCATCAGCGGACCAGACCTGATGTGGATTTGTTGCCGGAGGGCATCGGAACTCGGCACGGCAATGTTCCTGTACGGCGGCAGCCCGGGCACCCTCCAGCGTCTCGAACAGTGCATTCGAACCGAGTTTGCCGGCATAAACATCGTGGGCTCTTACTCACCTCCGCGCCGCCCTCTGTCGGCCGAGGAAGATGAGGCAGTGGTCAGAATGATCTATCAGTCCGGTGCGAGGATCGTGTGGGTGGGGCTAGGATGTCCCAAGCAGGAAAGCTGGATGCAGGCGCATCGCGGCCGGATCAATGCGGTCATGTTGGGGGTAGGAGCAGCTTTCGATTTCCACGCCGGAGACGTCAAGCGGGCGCCGCAATGGATGCAGAAGAGCGGGCTGGAATGGCTGCACCGGCTCTTCCAGGATCCCCGCCGCCTGGCGAGCAGGTATCTCGTGACGAACAGCCTGTTCATCCTGGCTTTGCTGCAGGCGTTGCTGCTTCCCAGGCGAAGACTTCGCGACGGTTAGAGGGAGGCGGAACCAGTGAACACGCTCGGACCGCCGTATTGCTGATCTGTGCCAACTCCTTCACGGGCGGCTGTTCTTTGGCGCTGCTGCTGGGAGGCGGCGCTGCCCATATCTGGACGGTGTGGTTTGCATTGCCTCGACAGGCACCTGACTGGAGGCTACCATGACTCTGAGCAAACAGGCCGCCAGTCTGGCTGTCCTGCATGTCACCGACGTCCTGCAGCCGCTGATCATCTTGCCCTTTGCCGGGCGTGTCCTCGGACCCATGAGTTTCGGGCAGTACGCGTATGCGCTCGCCATCGGACAACTCGCTGCCTCCGTCGTGGCCTATGGATTTCACTGGACCGCGCAGCGCAGGGTTGCTTCCCTTCGATACGAGCCGGCGGCGATCGCGTCACTCGTTGCTCAGGTCATGGCCACCAAGGCAGTGCTGTTCGTTGCCGTATGCCTGGTTGGCCTTGTGCTGGCCGGCGACGTCCTGGCGCTCAGTAGGCCGACATTCCTGTGCGCGATGCTCTCGGCCGCCGGCGGCATTATTTTTCCGGCCTGGCTCTTCGTCGGCCTGGAACGCGCCTGGCAGGCGGCCGTCGCGGTGGTTGTTGCTCGCGTTCTGGCGCTCGTCTGTTTCGTCGCCATGGTCGCATCACCTGACCAGGTCGCGCTCGCCGTTGCCATCCAGAGCGCAGTTCCCGTCGTCAGTGGCGTCATCTGCTTACCTTTCATCCTTCCGATTGGGTTCGGCGGCTTCAGGTCCGTGACGCTTTCGACGATTGGAATGCAGCTGCGCAATGGCTGGAGGGGATGCCTCTTCTTAGCCGTGGAGACTGCCCTCTTCACGCTCCCTGTCGCCCTTGTCGGGCATTTCGAAGGTTATGTCGCAGCCGGACAATATTCTGTCGCCGAAAAATTCCTATTAGCCGCGCGGGTATTTTTCAAGTTGCTTATGGATACCTTCATACCGAGGGTTTCATACTACGCTCATGTCGACCCTGCTGCCGGAATACGACTGATAAGGATATCACTATTCACCGTAGCAGGCGGAACGGCGATGAGTATTGGAATGTTCTTTGTTGCTCCATATATAATATTGATCCTCTTCGGAGATGAATTTTCAGGAGCGATACCTATCGTGCGTGCAATGGCCATTATACCATTGCTGATGAACATAAATACTTTCACATCAAATATATTCATGTTTAGTTACGGCTATGAAAATGAATGGGCCGTCCTTAACGTATCCGGTCTGCTAGTATTCCTGGTGGCCACATATTTTTTGTCTTTCGTCATGGCGGAGCAAGCCATTGTTTATGCGCTGGTGGCGAAGGAAGTCGTCGTGCTGGTGGTTTCAGCCGGCTTCTTCCTCATTGGCGGAGCGGCCGTCCTTCGCACGGCGGCGGCTTGCGACGCAGGCCGGGTGCGAGGATATCCGCCGGCGTCCCAATCCGCGCCGTTGGAGCATGAGGCCGATCGTTTCCGGTCGTAGGGGAGTCTGTATGTTCGCCACTGATCACTTTGTCGTTCAGCCGTCCGGGTCGCCTCGCCAGCCGATCCCCCCCAAGGATCGCGACGAGCTGACCGCGAAAGACATCTTGAGATTTGTTCGAAGCAGTTGGCGCCTTTGCCTCCTCTGGATGGTTGTGAGCCTTGGTGTCGGCGGCGCATATGCGGTCCTTTCGCCTGGATATTACACCGCCTATGCGACGATCCTCCTTTCATCTCCGCCCGCTTCGCAACCGGGCGAAGCTGAGGCAGATGAGCGGGTCTATGTAGAGAGCCAGATACAGGTCATTCAGTCGGACGAGGTCGTCGGACGCGTTGTTGACCACACTGGCTTGGCGGAAGACGAAGAGTTTGTGACGGATGACAGCTTGCGCGCGCTGATCTCCAGCTATGTGCGGAGCCAATTGGCGTCTCTCTTCGGCACCGAACTGCCGGCGGCGGAGCCAAATATTCGGCATGAGGCGATGGTCCTTGTGAGGCGCGCGTTTTCCGTTCATCAGCTGGGTTCCTCCCGCGCCGTCGAGATCGGGGCCACCTCTTCCGATCCTCAGTTCTCGGCCATGCTCGCGAACGCGATCGCCGGCGGTTACATCGGAAGTCAGCGCGAACGCCGGCAGGCGGCTCGCGCGGAAGAAGCCTCTGATCTGCACAAGCGGCTGGCGGAACTTCGAGAAAAGGCTTTTGTGACCGAACCACTGAAGAAACCCCCATCAGACCCTGAATCTGCGGAGAGGGCAAGAGTCCTTTTCCGCGAGCAGCAGAGCGCGGCCGAGGTTTATCGCTCGCTTTACAATGCCCTTCTGCAGCGGGCCCACTCCGATTTTAGCGCCTCGTCGCTGATCCCGAGCGCAAGGGTCATCACGGCGGCCGAACCGCCTCGCCAACGCAGTTGGCCGCCATCGGTCCTGATGGTAGCGCTCTCCGTTATGGCCGGTGGGGTTGCCGGCGTTGGTCATGCATTGATCAGGCAAGCAATGAACCACCGCCTTATAACGGTCGAGGATGTGCACAGGTCGGCCGGCTTTGATCGGATTGTAGGGATCCCCAGAATTCCCCGCCGCAGGTGGAATGTTGTGGGGCCATGCGAGCAGTCTTTGCAGCCCGTCTACTCAAAGAACGCTCCCGAGCTTCACAGCTCGCTGAGCAAGATTGCCACCCGGATGCGCGGAGTTCAGGGCCGCCAAGTGAGCAAGATTGCCACCCGGATGCGCGGAGTTCAGGGCCGCCAAGGCGGATTTGTAATCGGCGTTGCTTCACCCCTCGGCAAGTCCGGAAGCTCCACGGTGGCGGTTCATCTCGCAAGGGTCATTGCGGCGACCGGGCAAAAGACACTGCTCGTTGATGCCAATTGGCAAAAGCCATCGATGGACCAGCCAATGCTGAACGCGGAGCCAGGTCGCAAGCTCGCCAGGGCGTTTGCCACCATTCCCGCGGATCAGGAAGGGCTGGAAGTTCTGGTTCTCAGGCCCACGGGGTCAATCTCCGACTTGAATGCCTCGCTCTCCATCTCCGCTGCACTCCAGCATCTGCAGCAAGAATACAGTTGTATAGTGGTTGATTTTCACAGCACCGACCGCACCGCTGATCTGGAAGCGGCCATGGGCGTCATCAGCGAGGTCCTCCTGGTGCTGAAGGCACGCCGCACTTTCGCGGACCACCTCGAGGGAATCCTGCGCATCATCCCTGCAGAGAAACTCTCGGCAGTAATTTTGACCAGGATCAACCGTGCGGCTTTCAGTCCTAACCGGCAATACAGGCCATGACCTCGCCAGCGACATTGTCACGCAGGAAGGGTTCAGAGCCGGTCGACCTCGTTTGCAGCCATTCCCCTGACGTGCTCGACTACACCCTCTTTCTCTCCGGCATTTGGCTGGCCTGCGCCCTCGCAATATCCCTGCGCCTGCTTGGCCCTTTCTTCATAGTGATCCCGGTCGGTGTCTGTCTGGCCTATGCCGTGCTGCGGCAGACGGTGCCGCCTCGTCTGCTGGCGGTCTACACCGCCTTCTGCCTCTTCATTGCCCTGCTGTCCAGATACGGGCTGATGCCGGATTCCTGGCAGGTTCACTTCCTTCAAGAAGCAGTCATAAGGCAAATCGTCCCGATTGTAGGATTCTTCGCCGTCGCATGGGCATCCAAGGCTTATTTCCGCCGCAGGCTGATGAATGGCAATGTCTTTTTTGGTGCACCGGTTTTTCTGTTCCTGTCTCTCGTTGTCGCTCCGGCGGTAATGTTTCAGCAGGACGTGCAATATCAGGGCGCATCTCCGCAAGCCACGATACCGATTCTTTATGGTTCGCTGATCAATAACATGGTCATTGCCGCGTTTTTCATTGCAGGCGGTATTTTTCTGACGAACGACTGGCGCCGATACGGCGGCATTTTGCTCTTATTGGGAATAGCCCTCGCCAGCCCCTTGGCTCAGTTCAAGGTGCTCGCGGTCACGATGATCGTCATTCTGATTGGCGTGCCCGGCCGGTTGGTGGCCGCAGCTCTGGCGACCGCACTGACTTCGGCCTATGCCGTCGGGCTGAACTTCATACCTCAAACCTTTGCTCTGGACCCGAACTCCGGAATCCGACTCGCGTTCATTTCGGACGCACTCGCATCCCTTGCGGATACATACGGAGTTGGCATCGGATTTGGGAAGGAATCGGTCCGATGGCGATATGAGTTTCCCGGGTTCGAGGGTACTACCTTTCTTCCCGACACCACGAATATTACGCATGCCAAAATGCTTGAGATACTCTCGACAGGAATTCACAATTCGTTCTTTCAAGCCATATTGCGGACGGGGGTCATTGGTTTCATTTTGATCGTGTCTGCCATTTTGGTGGCCTTCCCGCCAAATCGACTGCCACGCGGTGTTCGCAATCATGCGTCCACAGTCTTCATCACGATTTTCCTCGCCATGTTCGTCAACCCAGTCCTGGAGAGCCCTCTACAGATTGTGGGAATTGGTTTCTCATACGGCTATTTGATTGCACTTCGTGCCAGCGTTCCGGCCTTGGCTGTGGAACCCCCTCCAGTTGAACCGGGTCGAACGCAGCATTGCGCTAGTTCATATATCTGACCGAACATGGATGCGGCCGACACCACATCGGCGGGCTATCGGTCTCGGTAAGAACGGGATCGCGTTGTACCGATTTTGGCGCGGCAGGAGCAGGAGAGCCGTCCGCTGATGTGCCCGTTCGTGCGGCGGCGCCGTGCCGCTTCCATGAGGAGTGCCTCGAAAGAGCCAGCGAGCCAGCCATTTTGCCTCGGCCTCGGCTATGCCTCCTCTGGTAGCATAGGGCCATCCACTGCGCAGGTTCGCCCGCGCCGGAGAAACCCGTGCTAAGTCGCCCGTAGAGATACGGGGGCAACCCGTTGGGGGAACCCATGAAGCTGTTGAGATCCTTGTTGTCGGCGCTGTCGATGCCCATGGCTTCGACCCGCCTCGCTTCGTTCGCTGGCGCCATCGCTCTGATTCCGACAGCGGCACTTGCCGACTACACGCTACAGCCCGGAGATACGCTGGAAGTATCGGTCCCTGGTATTCCGGATTTCAGGCAGCGATTGCTGATCGGAGTGGACGGCGAAGTGAACTTGGCGCTGGTTGGAGCGGTTCAAGTCAGCGGCCTTTCCATTCAACAAGCGCAGGAAATAATCGCTGGCAGTCTCGCCAGCAAGCAGTATCAGCGGGGGACCGCGGACGGCCGTGAAATAACGCACCTGATCCAGACCGACCAGGTCTTCGTTTCGCTTGCCGAATACCGGCCCATCTATGTTTATGGTGATGTGGCCAGGCCGGGAGAGTACATCTTCCGGCCGGGTATGACCGTCCGACAGGCTGTGGCGGTTGCGGGTGGCTACAGCGCTGCCCAGGTTCGCATCGCCAATCCGCTCATGGAAGCGGCCGATTTCCGTTCCGAGTACAAAGCCCTATGGGCGCAATTCGCAATGGAACAGGCTCGCATTTGGCGCCTTCGCACCGAACTCGGCGAAGAAGTCAAACATGTCGAGAACGTGCCGGTGCCTGAGGCGCTCGCCGAACGATTGAAGCAAACGGCAACAGCGCATATCGAAGCTCGTCTGTCAGACAGTGAAAAGGACAAGGAGCTTCTGCGACGTGCTGTCGAGGAGACTAACCTCCAACTGGGGCTCCTGTCTGAGAAGAAGAAGAAGGACGAAGAGGGAAGCCAGGCCGACGCCGACGATTACGAGAGCGTCAGGACGCTGTTTCAGAAGGGCTTGGCGCCGACCACGCGCCTATCTGAAGCCCGTCGAGCGGTGCTTATGTCATCAACCCAACTGCTCGATACGATCGTCCAGGCATCGAACATCGAGCGCCAGCGCGGCGAATATGTCAGACAGATGAACAAGATCGACAGTGAACGACAAATCGTGGCCTTGGGAGAGCTACAGGAGGCCTATATGAATCTGGCCCAGATCTCGGCGCGTCTTGAGGGTACCGCGCAGAAGCTGGCGCTTACAGGTCAAGCGCAATCCACCTTGCTGATAGCCTCGGGTCGGCCCGAGATAACAGTCCATAGAAAGCGAGAGCAGGGCGCCGAGACGCTCCCCAGCAGCGAAGATCTCGGACTTGCGCCCGGCGACGTTGTGGAAGTCGTTTTGCCAGAGGTCGACTTTTCCGGAGCCGTCGCGTCGTCGCCACGGGCGTCCGGGATGCCGAATTGAGATTCGGACGGGGCGGACTGCGATGCGCGTCTTAATGGTTCATAATTTCTACCAGATAAGGGCCGGAGAGGACAGCGTGGTTCGGGAGGAGCTCGCGTGCCTCAAGCAGAATGGGGTCGACGTCGAGCTGTTCTCCGCCACGAATGACGATATCGTGCGGGTCGCGCGGAAAATTTCTACCGCCCTGGGGGTTGTCTACAACCCTCATTCACGGCAGGCCTTGTCCCGAAAATTGGCGGAATTTTCACCGGATGTCGTCCATATCCACAATTTCTTTCCTCTCCTGAGTCCCTCCATCCTGGATGCGTGCCGCGAGGCCGGCGTGCCATCAGTAATGACCTTGCACAATTTCAGGATCCTCTGTCCCAGCGCCTTGCTTTATCCCGATGAGAGGCTTCGAGAGCGAAGTCTCCGCCACGCCTGCTGGTGGACTGTTCCGAAGAAGGTCTACAGGAATTCCCTGGCGGGCACGCTCGCCCTTGCCGCAATGGTCGAGTTTCACAAGAGAGCCGGCACCTGGTCCCGCAAGGTCGACCGCTTCATTGCCCTTACCGACTGGGCCAGGCGCAAGCTTGTGGAAGGCGGCCTGCCGGCCGAACGCATCGTCGTCAAGCCGAACGCGGTTGCCAGGCCGCCGATCTTCGGTGACCTTCGTCGCAATGGAGGGCTGTTCGTCGGACGACTGGATGAGCACCACAAGGGCGTGGCCACGCTGCTCGAGGCATGGAAGGAGATCGACTATCCGCTGCGGATCATCGGCGACGGGCCGTTGGCTCCGCTTGTCGAGCAATCTGCGGGCGAGCGCGTGGAATATCTCGGGCGTCAGTCGCGCGAGACGGTGCTGAAGGCGATGCAGGCTGCAGCATTCCTGCTCTTTCCGTCGAAAGGGTGTGAATTGTTTCCCATGACAGTCATCGAGGCCTTCGCAAGCCGGCTGCCGGTCATCTGCTCGGAGCTGCCGTGGATCAAAGGGGTCGTGGAGCCAGACGTCACCGGCCTTGTCGTTCCTGTCGGCAACGCCGGCGCGTTGGCCGATCGGGTGCGCTGGGCGCTTTCAAACCGATCTGCCTTGGAGGAAGTGGCAGGCCGGGCCTATGCCGCCTATCAGGAGCAGTACACGCCCGAGGCAAACTTCAATCGGCTGATGGCCATCTATCAACCCCTGGTCAGGCGCCCGATCCGGGCCTTCGCGGCAGTGTCGTGAGGTGGGCCGGAACATGCACCGGCAGGAACCGACCAGGGCTGCCCATAGGCAGACCAAGCTTCACGCGTCAACGAGCGCAGGGCGGGCCGGGGTATTTCCCATTTTTTGTTTATCGATTTGCCCCGAGGATCGATCCTGCCGCCTCGCATACTTCGGGGAGGTCCTCTTTTGCTTCCATTGCTGAAACGCGGTGCCACGGGAGGCTGCGGCCGCCCGCAGGCACCTATTGTGACGGTTTGATCGAATGCGCATTGTCTTGACCCGGCGCGAACCTTTGGATTCACCTGATGGTGTGAGCATCTTCATTGTGGCACTTGCCCAGGCGTTGCTCGAACTGGGGCACCAGGTGCAGATCGTGGTCGGCACCTTCGAAAGCCGCGCAAACTTTCAGCGACTTCTTTCGCCTCGCCTCGAGTTGCCGATAATTGGATTGAGCCGCACGCCTTTGACCGGACCGGCCTCAGTCGCGGCATGGCTTCGGGCGATCGGTATCATCAATCGGTTCCGGCCGGACCTTGTCATCCACAGCGAGACGGTGCCGCTACCGCTGCGTGGCACGATCGTCCAGATCGTTCACGATCTCGAGAGGCGGAAAGGGGCGCTTGCGGCAGCATGGCGAGCCATTCGGCGCGCGAGCATGCGGCGCTGCCACTACGTCGTCGCCTCCACGACCGAGCTTCAGGAGGAACTGGTGCGAGATCTTGGGCTGCCAAGGGACCAAATCCTGAAAATTCCCAAATGCATCGATCGCCAGTCATATGAGTGGCGTGGGCTGGCAGAGCGCGAGCGGGCAATCCTCCATGCCGGCACCTCGCCCTACAAGGTGCCGGAGGCGACGATCCGGGCATTCGGCGCCCTAAACGACCCTTCCGTACGGCTCTACGTGACGGGTGACATCACACGACCGGTGACTAAGGCGGTCGACGCTCTTCCTGAGGCGATACGGGGGCACGTGGTCCTTCTCGGGATGGCAGAGGGAGCACGCGTTCGCGAACTACACAGCCGCGTTCGCGTCGCCGCTTTCCCCACGCGCTATACGGTCCCTGTCGCCTCGGCAACGGTGATGGAGGCGATCGCCACCGGCACGCCCATCGTCGGGTCTTCAAGGCTCAGTCGGGATCTGCTCGCGGATGGCGAGAATGGGGCAGTGGTCGAACCAGAGGCCGAGGCGATGGCCGCAGCGCTGAAGGCGGTGCTGGACGATGATGACCTTTGGTCGCGTTTGTCGGCGGGTGCCCGCGAGAGGGTTAGACGGTTCGATGCTCACAGTGTTGCAAAGCAATATCTGGAGCTCGCGAACCCCTCCGGATTGCGGTCCAACGTCGGAATGTCCGTGAAGGGGGAGGAAGACAAAGGGACTGACCAACCGCGGTTCGCAGATCGTCAGCGGCTTGTCGGCCCCTTGCATCCCATTCCCTGAAAACTTCTTACGGTTGGGCAAGGCGATGATCATCGGCTACTGTCGTATCAACACCTTCGAACCCGCTGCCAGGCTGGAGGCGCAAAAGCTTTATCTTGCCCGCTTGGGAGCCGAGAACTTCTTCTGCGAGAAGACTAGCATATTCGGTTCGACGCCGGAGCTGGAGAGGGCGATCGCCTGTGCCAGAAAAGGAGACGTGATTGCGGTCACGAAGCCGTACCGTGTTGCGCGCACAACCCGCGAAGTGCTGGCGCTCATCGAAAGGCTCGGCACCAAGGATGTCGGTCTTCGCATCGTCGACACACCTATCGATACGAGCACGACGACGGGACGCATGATTCTTGCATCAGCGCCTCTCTGGACGCTTGGGATGTCCCCGTCTCGGTCAATGCTGTCAGACCTGCTTCTCTTTTGGCGTCGTCGTCGGTAGGGCCTCGTCGGATTCGACGCACCAGCGCACTCTCTCACTGCCAGTCGAAGGCAAGCCGCAATGGCGGTCTGGGATCAAATACCTTGCGCTCGATGGACCAACCGTCATGCACGGCCGCCCTTTGCCAGAGGATGTTGCGGGGATTGGCGAGCGCGTAGACGCAGCAGTCCCTAACACTGTGCTTTTCAGCGCCTTCCGATATCCGGGTATGGAACGACAGGCCGTTGGATGTCGGGGCGTCCCTGCCGTCCCGTGGCTCATTGTAGGTGTCCCGGCTCCGGCAGCGGTTGAACGAGCAACCGCCACTGCCGACCTTACCCTGCGGAACGGCCGAGAAGGCGCCGTTGCCCTGTTGAACGGCATCGACGTCATCGACCCGGCAATTGAAGCTTCCCTCCAGCATGACGCCAGCGCCCGTGGGGCTGTTGTTGTAGAAGACGAGTCCACGTCGAATTGTACAGCGATCCGAGTGAAAGGCGGAAATATTGTCCTCGGTCCAGGAGGTGGGACCGTTCTCGGCCGAGAATTCTTCCAGGCTCGTATCCGGAGAGCGGTTGAACTGCACATTCTGTCCACGGGGGAACGGCCCGCGCGCGTCGTGGAGCTCGAGGAAGCTCATCTGGCTGCCCGGACAGTCGACAACATAGATGTTGCAGGAGCCGCGGGACGCTTTGACACGGATGATGATCGCATCGGGGCAGCTTTCCAGCTCTATGTTGTTGCGGTTCTGGCTTGGTCCGGTCCCCGAGGGGGGGACGCCGACACGATCGATCTCGAGATCCTGCAAGCGTATTCCGGCGGCTCCCCGGGCGTATATCCCGCTGCCCATGGCATGACGAATGCGGCATCTGCGGACGATGACGCCCTGATGGAGTGCCGTGATCCCGTTGTCATGGGGGGCGTAAATGTCAAGATTTTCAATGATCTGCCCATCCTCGCGCGTGAGCACGGGTCCGCTTGGACGCAGAAAGGAGACGGCACCCCCGAACCATTTACCGCCCGATCCCCCCTGGGCCAGATGCACCGCTGCACCGACGACACCCGAGGCAGGCAGCGCCAGCAGCCCTGCAAGGAGACGGCGCCGATTAAAGCGCGGGGGTTCAAGAGACTGCCGGCCGCCCGACATAGAATCTATCAGCCCGCCCAGTTCGGGAGCTAAACGTCGATTCGGCTTGTGCGGAGACGTCGAGGTGGCCAACGAGATGCAGATAAACCCAACCTCTCGGCACGGCGGCTTCTTCGGCTAGGTTGTCGTCAGGCATCCCCATTTCCCCCTGTGCGCCAGCGGCGCAGGTTCCCGAAGAATGCATTTCGGCGGCAGGCTTATGGCCGCACAGTACTCCGCACATCATCTCTCCATTCCGCCCGCCGCGGAAGCCCTTCATAAGGCTTAATTCCGATGGGCAAAGTGCCATCTGCCGGATTCCCTGCCATTCTCCGAAGCTGGTAATAAGCGGAGCGCGAGGCGATGTCGGTTGAAGCGGACGTCTTTGACTATGTGATCGTCGGAGCCGGGGCGGGAGGCTGCGTCTTGGCCAATCGTCTGGCGACTGACGGGACCAATACGGTCTGCCTGCTCGAGGCGGGGCCGGCCGACAGCAGCATCCTTCTGCACATTCCGGCGGGACTCTACAAGACATCCTCGAATCCGAAATATGCCTGGCAGTTCGAAACGGAGCCTAGTCCGGGGACGGCTAACCGTTCTATTCCGATGTCGCAGGGCAAGACACTAGGCGGTTCGACCGCAATTAACGGCATGAACTACAACCGCGGCGCGGCTGCGGATTTCGACGAGTGGGCCCTCCAGGGCAATCGAGGCTGGGGCTACGCTGACGTGCTGCCCTATTTCAAGAGAACCGAGCGGAGGCTTGGGGCATGCGATCCGTTCTACCGCGGGACGGACGGACTGCTTCCAGTTACGGACTGCGATTGGCGACATCCACTATGTGATGCATTCATCGAGGCCGCGCTCAATGCCGGTATCCCGCGTAATCCCGACTACAATTCAGCAAGCCAGGCCGGCGTGGGCTACTATCAGCGCTATATCGACAACGGATGGCGCGTGAGCGCAGCGCGGGCTTTCCTACGGCCGATCGCCAGAAAGAAGAACTTGGACGTCCGCACGAACGCGCAGGCCACTGCCGTCCTGTTCGAGGGAAAGCGTGCCATCGGCGTTCGATATGCACGAGGAGGGCCGGGTCATCCCACGAGCTGTGTGAAGGCCCGTCGGGAGGTGATCCTCTCCGCTGGCGCGGCGAACTCACCAAAGCTGCTGCAGCTTTCAGGCGTCGGTGCTGCGAGTGTGCTCTCCGGCCTTGGAATTCC
The DNA here is from genome assembly GCF_040318115.1 of Mesorhizobium sp. M1312. Taxonomy (NCBI): domain Bacteria; kingdom Pseudomonadati; phylum Pseudomonadota; class Alphaproteobacteria; order Hyphomicrobiales; family Phyllobacteriaceae; genus Mesorhizobium; species Mesorhizobium sp. M1312. The sequence goes on from NZ_JAMYLQ010000043.1 coordinate 25,893, forward strand.
GGTCGTGCACGAATTGCCCGGTGTCGGTGCAAATGTTCAGGACCATTACATCGTCCACCTGATCGCCCGGGTGGAGGGCATCGAAACGGTCAGCGGACATGGCGTCGCCCTCCTGCGCGAGGCAGCGAAATGGATGCTGGGCCGCCCGAACTTTCTCGCCGTCAGCCCGTCGCTCGTCTACGGGTTCGCCAACTCGCGGGATCTTCACTCCACCCCCGATATCCAGCTTGACCTTGCCCTGGGCAATTATACCGATCATGGCGCGCGGCGGTTTCCGGTCATCAAGCTTGGCTACTATCAGTTGCGGCCGAAGAGCATCGGACATGTTCGGGCAGTATCGGCAGATCCGTTTCAAGCTCCGCTCATCCAGCCCAACTATCTCGCCGATGATCAGGACCGACAGGTCGTTATCAACGGCATGAAGACTGTGCAGCAGCTGTTTCGGGCCCCCGAGCTCAGGCGCTACAACTGCACGGAAGAGCTTCCCGGCCCGAAAATAACGGACGACGCCGACCGGCTGCAGTTTGCCCGCGAAATCGGGCTGACCGCCTATCATTTGTGCGGATCGTGCCGGATGGGCCCATCCGACAGTGTTGAATCTGTCGTGGACCACCAGTTGCGGGTCCACGGCCTCAAGGGCCTGCGGGTCGTTGATGCTTCCATCATGCCCTCCGTTCCCTCGGCCAACACTTCGGCCGCTGTCTTTATGATCGCGGAAAAGGCAGCAGACATGATCTTGGGTCGGCAACCCCTCCCGGCACTGGAACACCATGCGCCGGGCCAACCTGCGGCGGCCGAATAGTTGAAAGTCGAACGACAACTGCCGGGAGAATTCCTTGAAGAGACGTACACTGGTTGCCTCTGAATTCAATGCGAAGGACCGGGCTCACTTTGCGTTGGCATATGAGTTTTGCCGCATCGTTGCCGAATGCGAGGATGCCGATCTGATCGCCCCCGGCATCGACAACTACCTGACGAGACACTTTCACGCCATCTTGCCAAAGCACGACTCTCACAACGTCCAGCGTGACTTCAACAGACTGACGAGCGCGATTCGCAAAGGGCTAGGCTTGAGGAACGCACCAACCATGGAGCATGTTCGGCTCACCCAAGACTATGACCTTTTCTTCTTCGTCGCTTGGAGCCCGCAAAGTCTTGTTGAATTGTCTCGGATCCACGACTGGCGCGGCCGCTGCAAGGTTGCTGTCGCGTATCTGTTCGAACTCTGGTCGAGCACGCTCGAAGAGGACCGCCAATATCTGAAGCTCCTGGACCAGTTCGACCACGTGTTCCTTTTGCACAGCGCGTGCATACCGCGCCTGCCTCAATACACCCGCACGCCCTGTTCCTTTCTTGCCACGGCGGTCGACGGCCTCATTGCAACGCCGTATCTGTCGCCGGTCAAACGCGTGATCGACGTATACTCGATCGGCAACCGAGCCGCGAAGGTACACGGACAGCTTCTGAAGCTGGCCGAAGAGCGGGACTTCTTCTATCTCTACGACACGCTCGCAAGCACAGATTCCCGGGTCAGGGACTGGCATGAGCATCGGTTGCTGCTCGCCAATATCATCAGGCGCACACGCTACTTCATGGCTTTCAGTCCAGCGGCACTTGCAAACTCCAAGTCCGTCACGGTTGCCGGCGAGCAGGTGCTGCCTGCCCGTCTCTTCGAAGGGGCCGCGGGCGGCGCCGTCATGCTTGGGACCGCGCCGCAATGCGCCGAATTCGGCGAGCACTTTGACTGGCAAGACGCAGTGATCGAGGTATCACCAGACTCGAGCAGTGTCGCAGACGTAATTGGCGAACTCGACGCAAACCCCCGCCGCACAGAATTGTTGCGCCGAACAAACGCGGTCCGTTGCCTGGAGATGCACGATTGGGTTTACCGTTGGGAGCACATCCTTGTCACGATCGGAATGGAGCCGTTCCCGCGACTCCACATTCGCAAGTCCCTGCTGCAACAGATCGCCGCCGATGCGATGGCGCTCGCCTAGCTAGACGATCAGGCCCGAAAGTGGGAACCGGTTTCGGGTTCGGTGCTCAAACGGTGCGGCAGTTCCGAACCGGTTGCTTCCGTCGGAGCGTCCGCGGCTCCAGAGCTGCGCGCGAGAGCATTTCATTTCGAGGTACTCCGAAGGGCTAACAGGCGCCGGAAGCGGGCAAGGAAAGGTCGTGTGTCCGCCGGCTCTGCCCTTTGGGATTAGAGCTTATGCCGAATTGGATTCGCACAGTGTCGCTGCCATTCTCTCAACTCCAGAACCGAGTGCTAGCGCAGCCACGGCAATCGAACTTCGCGTGAAGGGGCAACGACCGCAGGCGGCGGATTCAGTCAAGCTGGGCATTTTCGGCGGTTTTCAGCCGAGGAGGGGGCGGTCGTCACGACGTTGGTGGATGGATGCGGCTTTGAACGCAGGTGAACGTCATGGCACTTCTTCATGAAGCCCCCCGTGCGGGCGCCACGTCAAACGCACCGCGGTGGAACGTGCCCCTCAAGGTCAATGTTCTTCTGCAGTCGTTTCCGCTTCTCGAGTCAACGTCCGTCGTGCTGGTCAGCATCGTCTCGGGAATGGTATATGATCTTGTGAGTTTCGGATATTTCGGCGAGTACGGCCGGAACTTCGGGCTCGGTGTTGTTGTAGCCGCCCTTTTTTCGACTTCCGCATATGCGCGCGGCCTATATCTGAGTTCCGAGCCGCGGTCGCTGGCCTCTCAGATCAAGGAGGTCGTGCTGATCTGGACGGCGGTCTTTCTTTGCCTGTCGGTTGTGGCGCTTGCACTCAAAGTGGGAGACATATTTTCGCGCCAAGCCGTCATGCTGTTCTTCGTGACAGGACTTGGCGGCATCATGTTGGTGCGCTTGGGCGCCGGACGACTGTTTGCGTCCTTGACCAGGTCGGACATGCTTGCCAAACCGCAAATAGTGATCGTAACGCAATCGGACGTGCGCGTGCCAAGTGGCGTAGTCCAGGCAATCGAGGCTTCCGGATGCGACGTCTGCCAAACGATTACATTGCCGGCGGCATCCAGCGAGGGGTCGCTGCTTGAGTGTATGGATAAGCTCATTGAACATGTGCGTCGGCGTTCTGTCGACGAGATAGTCCTTGCTGTCAGTTGGGCTGACATATCCCTGATTGAGAAAATCACGGCTCACCTTTGCGTGGTTCCGGTACCCGTAAGGCTCCTTCCGGACCACGTCGTTAGCGCGCTCTTGAAGCGACCTGTCGTCAACCTGGGGGGGACGAGGGCGATAGAACTGCAACGCGCGCCCCTAACGGCCCCTCAGCTGCTTACGAAGCGGCTCTTCGACGTTGTGCTGACCACTGCCGCCCTTCCATTTCTTCTGCCTCCTCTGGCCGTCGTAGCGGCGCTGATTGCGCTCGAATCCAGGGGGCCGGTGCTCTTCTGTCAGCGTCGGGCCGGGTTCAATGGCCGCACGTTCAAGATCTATAAGTTCCGAACGATGACGATCCTGGAGGACGGGCCTGTTGTCCCTCAAGCCTGCAGGGGCGATCCCCGCGTCACCCGCGTCGGGCGCATATTGAGAAGGTTCAGTATCGACGAGATTCCGCAGCTGTGGAACGTGCTGAAGGGCGACATGTCGTTGATAGGCCCACGGCCGCACGCGCTGGCGCATGACAGCGAATACAGCCAGATCATCTCTCTCTATCCGGCTCGGCACAAGGTGAAGCCGGGGATCACCGGGTGGGCACAAATAAATGGCTGCCGCGGCGCGACGCCGCATGTCCACATGATGATCAAGCGTGTCGAACACGATATGTGGTACGTCAACAACTGGTCGGTCTGGCTCGACGTAAAGATCCTACTTCTGACCATCCCCCGCATCTGGACGGGGCGAAACGCCTTCTAGCCCAACTTTGCCGACTCGAGGCCGCTGGAGGCGATTTTGTGTGGCAAGTGATTAATTTGCAAGGAGTGGCGGCTGGCAAACAACCCCATCAATTAACTGCCAAGCGACACCTCACTCGGAAAAGCGAACCTCTTCTTCGACGCTATCAGTTGAATACGACTTTGGGTGAGGCTCGACACCATGAGATGTGCGGCTCTACTCCCAAAGGCGCTGTTACAGGACATCTGAATGCAAGCGATGATCAGTGCGAAACAAAGCGACCGCTCAATGCATAACCTGCGACTTCAAGCAAAAGTGCCCGCACGGCAACCGCGTTGGCAAGTTACCGCTATGGGAGCGGAGAGGAATGCTATAACTCGAGCGATTGACGAAGATCGTGTCTCTCTGGTCGTGAGTTCCACTCGAATCGAACGATCTCCACGCCCAGACAAACGAGGATGACGGCTTCTGTGAGTCCGCAACAAACCCGAACCACTGACCGAACTGCGGGGCCTCCCCTTGCCGAGTATGCTACGGCGAGGTTAGTTCCCCAAGGGCGGCTTGCATGCATCAAAGGGCAAAATATCCTGCTCAGTTCAACGCAGGGGGTAGTTTTTGCGCTCAATGACACTGCGGCTGATATCTGGCGCTCGCTTGAAGAAGGCGTGCCGGTCGAGGCTATCTTGGGCGAGATGGCAGCCCGTGGCGTTGATAGGCAAGAGGCCTATGGCTATGTCGAGGCTGCCCTTCGAGACTGGGAACGGCTCGGCCTAATCCAGCCTGCTCCACCGCCGTGCCCAACCGCAGCTCATCAATATATCTGCCAGGTCGTTGCTATTCCAGGCGTGTGTGTGCGCATACTGTATCCGGCGGCCGTCGCCTTTCCGGCTGCGGCCGTATTTCAGCATCTCGAAGTTCGAAACAGGGCCGTCGACGTTCTATTCCATCTGGTTGAGCGTGGGGAGCGGATCCACCTGTTCCGGGATGGCCACTGGACTGATTCCTGTGGTCGAGACGAGATACCCATTATGGTCAAAGGACAACTGCTGGCCGAAGTGCTTGGGCACAGTGAATATGAGCTCGCCCTCCATGCGGCGGCGCTGTTCAAGAACGGCCGCACGCTCCTCCTTTGTGGTAACCCTGGCTCGGGCAAGACGACGCTGACCTTGGCGCTGGTCCACGCGGGGTTTGGCTTCGCGGCAGACGATGTGACACTTCTTGACTCGGCCGGACAGGGTATCGGCCTTGCTTTTGCGCCTGCAGTCAAATCGGGATCATGGTCCATTCTCGGACAATATTTCCCCGAACTCGGCAGGTCTCCGGTTTACCGGCGCCCCGATCGCAGGCGCGTGCGCTTTCTTGTGCCTAAGGATCATGTCCCTCCCGTTCCCCGGCCCGTGGGCTGGGTGGTCTTGCTCTGTCGGACGCAGGATGCCAAACCTTCCCTGCGGGTGATTGACCCGACCGACATCCTGGGTGGCTTGCTGAACGGCGCCTTTGCGCGGAATAGAGAGGTAAGCAGCACCGCGTTCGACGTTCTTTGCCAAGTCATCCGATCGGCACAGGGCTTTTGCCTGACCTATGCCAAATTGGATGACGCGTTGGAACTGCTGAAGGCGGCGTGCCGATGAAGCCCACCAGGGATGCGCTCGAGGCCCTGATCGCGGGACTTAGCGGCCGCCTGTTGGTAACGGCCGACTGGCAGGCGGTAATTGCACTCGCCAACCACACTCTGCTTACGCCCGTCTTGTTCGCCACTCTTGCGCACACGGGCCAGCTTGACCGGCTCCCCGAAGACGTGGGCCAGTATCTTCAGTTCATTTACCGCTGCAACCGGGAACGCAATTTGCGCTTGCGCAGGCAGCTGAATGAAGCCGTTGCTGCCCTCAATCAGGGGGGCGTCGTTCCGGTCCTGCTCAAAGGGGCCGTTCCCTTGTTCCTTTCGTCGAGCGGCAGGGTTCCCGACAGGATCATGAGCGATCTCGACTTGGCTGTGGAAACGGCCAAAGAAGGGACTGCCCGGGCTTGCCTTGCCAAGCTTGGCTATGTCGAAGTGGCGGTCGCTGGTGGCATGGCGCGCCCGCAAGACGTCGGTCTCCTGGAGCTCCGGCCGTACCGGGAGATTGACCGCGAGTCCCCGAGGCTTGCCCGCCGTCACGGCCTTAGGGCGAAAATCCCCGCCCCACAGTCGCGGGCCCTCCACTGGATCATGCATGATCTCATCAAGGAGGCGGACTACTGGCGCGGGAGGACCGACTTTCGCCACCTTTATGATCTGGCACGGCTGGCGGAACAGCATAAGCTGGATTGGGCGGTGCTCCGAACATCCTTGCCCGACCAGAGCGCGCGGAACGCGTTCGATACTCAACTCCTGGCATTGAGTCACTTCTTTGGCGTCAGAGCACCGGCGCAATATGTGCGGCGCCCATTGGTTCGCTTTCAACACTGGCGGCGTGTCTTCCCCTTGTACCATCCCGTCCTCGGCGTTCCATTGCGCCTGGTCGGCAATTCGCTGTGGGGTATGTGGCGACTCCTACATGGCGATGGCTTGGGCCGACGGAGTCCGCTCGACTTTGGACGCCGCGCCACTAGCATCCTCCTTGACGGCGATCTCGGGTCAAAAGTGTAGTAATACTTAATTTCCTGAATTGTATCTTGATGGCGCGTTGTCTTCACGAGTCGCATATGTCAGATTACGGCGTTAGAGTTGTGATTCACTGGCCGGGAGTCAATTCGATGAAGAGCGGTTCGATGAAGAGCGGGAAGTATTCCAAAGGAAAGACAGATAAACTTGTCCCGGAAGAACAGGCACGTCGTGAATTTCTCAAGAATGCCGGGCGTTTTGCTGTTGTAACACCTCCCTCCATTGCTCTGTTGCTTGGCACGAGCTTGAACTCGCAAGCTATTGCCAAGTCGCATGGATCGGGCAGCAAGAAAGGCTTCCGCAAGTCTGGCCGCAAGTCGTGAGCCCTACTACGAGTTGAAAGTTTCCGTACAGGTCTCTCAGTTCCGCGAGAAACTTAGGCCCCGCATGCCGGCGGAGGTGATCGTTGCTACCGGCGAGCGGATCGTGCTGTCCTACTTGGGTCTGAGTATCCGTTCGACGAGAAGCCATGTCTCGACGAGAAGCCATGTCGCGCAATCGCGACGCCGGCGACCCCTGCGCCGACGATGACGCAGTCCACATGTCATAGCCCTCGGGCAGGTCCAGGATGAATCGTGAGCGCCGGCGAGCGAAGCCGCTGCAATGACGCGCTCCATGGGCATAGCCAGATCAGCGAGCGCGATGTTCTCGCGAAAGGACCGGTTGAAGAGCACGTTCTCTTGCAAGACGACGCCGATCTGGCGTCGAAGCCAGGTTAGGTCGACCATCGCCAGATCGACGCCATCGACCAGCACCACAGGCCAGCTCGCTTCGACACACCATGGGGCCTGCGCCGCGAGGGCTTGGGAAAGACGTCCTCGATGATGGAAAGAGCCAGTTCCTCTCGACGCCACGGCGTCAGACGGGCATTCTTGTGGATGTTCATTCGGACCCTCCGGTGAGTGCTGAAGCGTAGTAACTCCAGTCTCCTCGTTCGTCCGAATGGACAACCTGCAGAAAGCTTACAACTAGAGTCTGTTCCATCCCGATGGCATCGGGATGGAACTCCATGCTGTTTATCCAGTCCTTGTTTGGCCGCGGCGAGCCCCTCGCGGGATGTTATTTCCCCGCGTAGCTCGTTCAGGTCACAAAGAACGAGGTTGCCGTAATCGACGGACCTGGAGAAAGAGTGGCGAACTGTGTTTGAGACGCGCCGCCTGTCCCGTCGCTGTCGAAGGAGAGCGCTCCAGTCGAACTGTTGTAGATGATGTGATCGGAGCTATCATGCGCAGCCTTACCGGCAAAGAAAGCGTCGGATGTGAGCCTGCCCAACTCAAGCTCGGCAAAAATCGCGTCGTCGAGGTGGATCTTGTTCTGGGACGGGTTGAAGTCGGTGACCTTGTCGACATTGCCGTTGCCAAGGGCGCTATTGAAGACGAAAATGTCGTTGCCGCCAAAGCCGCTCAACTTATCGGCACCGCCGCCGCCGTTGATGACGTTGGCGCCGGCATTGCCCTGCATGGTTTGAGCCAATTCGTTGCCAGTCAGGTTGATTGCGGTGGTGCCGGCATCCTTCGTGGTACCAAGGACTTCAATCGACGAGCCGGCTGAGAGCGCATAGCTCACAGAGGCCCACACCCTGTCTTGACCCTGGCCAGAGGACTCGACCACCTCGTCGCCGACGTTGTCGACATAGTATTCGTCGTTGCCGCGATAGCCGATCATCGTGTCGGCACCAGTTCCCCGAAGTACATCGGCGCCGCTGGTGCCGTACAAAGTGCCATCGCTGGTGCCGCCGGAAGGAGGGACGGTCCCAGACCCAGTCTCGGTCCCAGACCCAGTCCCGGTCGTGCCAGTGGTCGGGGGAGTGACGTTCGCGTCCGTGACAGTGTCGCCGCTACCTGCCCAGGCGAACTGGTTATCGACGTGTGCCATTGGGGTGGCGGCGGCATCCTCCTGCACGTCGGCTACGACCGCCTTCGACTTGTCCCAAATGATGTTGTTGGGATTGCCGGGGTTGGTGTAGCTCGAGTTCAGGACGCTGACCCCGCCGGAGCTGACATTCCAGATCAGTCCATTCGACGCGGAAAGCCCGCGGCCCTGATCCTCGTTGATACCGTCGAACGACCTCGTGTCATCGAAGGTCACATCGCTCGCGTAGGACGAGAACGCGCCATTGCCCTGATGGATGGCGTCAACGTTCTGCACCCTGCCGCCGGTCGATCCGTTCTCGAACATGACGCCGACGCCGGTCACGGAGTTGTTACCGTCGATCACCCCATTTGAGATCGTCGTATTCGGGCTGCCATATACCGAGACGATGTCCTCAGGATGCGAACTGCCGGCGTCGTTGACGGCATAGAAGTCGGTTAGCGAACTATTGCCCGAGTTGTTGAACTGGACGAACTGACCGCGCGGCATTGGGCCATGGAAGTCGTAGCCATCGACGTGCGAAAGATCCGCGCCGGGCGAGTTCAGGAGATAGATGCCAGTCGAGCCTTCCCGCACCGTGGTGTTATGAACGGTCAGGTTCGAGGCGTTTTCTGCATTGATGTTGTTGATGTTCGGGCTCGTCTCGGGGTCGATTCCCGCCGGCGGGTCGGCGTTGATGACCTCGGTGTTCTCGATCGTGACGCCGTTTGCGCCCGATACCATCACCCCGTCGCCTTCGACGTGATGAATACGACAATTGCGCAGGATGACATTGTCGTGCGTAATCGTGACCGCGTCCCCGTTGGTGACGTAGATGTCAAGATTTTCAATCACCTGGCCATCATACTCCGATTGGATCGGTGTAGTGGTGTGGGTGAGACCCTGCGCCGGCTGCGTGGATTCCGTCGACGCGGAAGCGGTGGAAGTGGGAGCCTCGGTCGTCACGGTCGAGATCGGGCTCGACGCGGCTGTCTCCGTCGACGTCGCGGAAGCGGTGGAAGTGGGAGCCTCGGTCGTCACGGTCGAGGTCGGGCTCGGCGCGGCTGTCTCTGTCGTCGCGCGTGAGTTGCTCAACAATTCTGAGTGTTTCCACAGTATTCCCTTGTCGGAATTCATCGACTTCATGTGTTTCTCCAGTTAAAAATATTAATCACCATAAGTATCTCGAAGGACACTCGTCGACAATAAACGATAATTTATCGTCCTAACGAAACTCTGCTGATACAACCAGAAGTTTCGTCTGGGGGTATAATGCTAACCTTCATGACCACAATACGGCGTGGATGAGGCTATACTGAGACTCTCCCGGGCGATCGGCGCTGCGTTCAAGCTTGCGCCTACGTCGGATTGCAAACGTCGTCTAGTATCTCGGATCACGTGTGACCTTACCCCCGGGGGGCAGGAGACAAGGTCATGCGTGCTAGTCGGCCAACACAGCATGAGCGTTACCGACACAGTCCGGCACGGCTCGAACAGGTGGCCTACGAGGGCTATCCCGAACTCGGCTACAATTAGCGCCTGACCGACCTGCAGGCCGCCATCGGCGTGAGCAACTGCAACGGCTTCCCGCACTCGTCACGCGGCGGAACGAGAGAGGAACGGACCGATGTCTATATTTTTCGCTCGGAATTGATCTTGGCAAGAACGTCTGCAGCCTCGTCGGGCTCGACGACACGGCGCCGTGGTTCTGCGCCGTCATTCTGCTACGTGGATGACCTATGCACGGCTTGACGCGCCAGATGAATTAAGCTGCGAACATCGACGAAGAGGTAACCATAAGCAACTGGCCGCCTCATGTTTTTCTTTCATCGTCCCGCGGGAAACCAAGCCCCGGTAACCCTGATGGCCGCGCATCCGGCGCCACGATGGCCGCCGCCCGGAGCAGCTGAAAACCACTGCTCGTGCCATTCCCCAACGCCTCAGCTTTGAGAAATCCGGATACGCCTCGACGATGCTGCCCTACGCCTAATGAGGGTGTTTTGGTGTAGGGTCTTCCTGGCGTAAGGTTAAAAAAGAAACTATGAGGTTGGCGCGTGGAGTGCCCTACTCGACGCGTGTACCTCAATCGCGCCGGAGCGAGAGGCAATGATGACAAGACAATCTTTTATAACAGTACTTGTCGGGCCGAGCGAGTTACTCCGAGAAGGCCTTAGTCGAATCCTGGGCGCGGCAAAGTTTCGCGTTCTTTTCTCTGCGGCTTGTGTTCACGATCTTCTACAGAAGCCGCTAGCCCAGCACCGGTCCATCTTGCTCATCATAGATGTCGGCGGTACTGATGCGGATGCTGAATTCGCACAAATTGCAGAATTTAAAGCGATCTATCCGACCAGCCATGTCGTCGCGCTAGCCGATCACTGTCGATCGACCGATATAGTTTCAGCTTTTCGTGCGGGGGCTGACGGGTATTTGACAAAAGTCGCTGCTTACGACACCTTCATCAAAGCTCTCGAATTGGTTATGCTAGGGCAGACGGTGTTACCTGCCGAAACTTCGACGTTTATTCAAGATATAAGGCGTGGTCTGAAACATGATGCGGCAGCTGATGAGTTAACAAATGTGGCTGTTAAAGTGGATCATGAGGATCAAGAAATATCAATTTTGTCAAATCGGGAAAACTGTATTCTACGTCGCTTAATCGAAGGGGAGTCTAACAAAGCCATCGCGCGCGAGATTAACATTGCCGAAGCTACGGTGAAGGTACACGTCAAGGCCATCCTTCGAAAGATTCGGGTCCGCAACCGTACACAAGCTGCCGTTTGGGCGATGAACCATGGCATACTTACTCCCGCGTCTGGCAATGCCTCGTCGGGGAACGAAAAGATGGCAACTCAGCCGTCTCACCATCCGCACGATCCACTTGAAGCACAAAAGGGGTACCTCTTTCTCGATAATCATCATCCGAACTGACCTGCTAACTCGTCTTAGTATATCGTCATTCGGGCTGGTGCATTCGCTTTGCCAAAGCTTCGCCCTGATACGAGGCTCTGCGATCAAGAACGCATAGGCTCAAATCATCCCCCGACGATGGTAGCGAGCGGTGGAGACGGGCACATCGCAGGAGCCCATGAGGTGGACCCCGCCAGTGGGGCCACGGACCCGGCTTTTGTATTGGAAGCGGCCGTCTATCGTCTGCTCCGAATAGTGGTGGATCAACGAATTAGATCGAGTGAAACGGCTTGAACTCACCGCGTGATCTGATAACAAAAAGGAAACACATACAAAGCTTACGGGATTTTACTACCATTTTGAAGTCGAGGGCTTTATCAAAGTGGGCAAAGCAATAATTACTTCTGGATTTTCGTTCAGCGAAGTGCGGATCGGAACGGTCGAGGGCGGAGAATCGGGGGTTCTGGTGTGGAAATGCGACCAACTGGTGGCGGTCCTCACCCAGATCGACGAGGAAGCCTACTCGACGAAAGGCAAATGGTTTCTCGAGACGGGCTTCGGGTTGCTAAGCGGGCAGCACAAGAATTTCGATACGATAGAGGAGGCCATAAGATGGGTGGGCAGATACACCTTCCCTGAGCCTGCTTACACTGCAGATTGAGCGACCGATTCCCAGGCAATTGATCCGAGTCCAAGGTCAGCTGGGCAATGCTGCCGATCGTGCCAAGACCCACAACGGAGATCCTCCGACTTTCACGATCTAAATGATTGGAACCAACAAGTCGAACACGGCCCACCGATTCACCCAAGGCGGGCCGTGTTATTGCTTGGGTTCACTCTTAAGCCAGAGTTCCTCGAGAAGATCGTTAACCTTGTAGGCGACTTCCGTGCGGTTAGTCGCCTTCAGCTTCTTCATGATATTGCGGATGTGGACTTTCACGGTACTTTCGCGCAGATTCAGTTCGTGGGCGATGATCTTATTCGCCTTGCCGCGCCGGAGCGCTTGCGCAACCTCAGCCTGCCTGAGCGTGAATATGCCTGTCAAAGGCTGCCTGTCGCGGCTGCCCGAATCTATCAGGTGCCGCATGGAAAGGACACTGCTCGCCGGCACGAAGATGCCTCCCGCCGCCGCAAGGTTGATCGCCTCGACACAGACATCGATGCCGACCGAGGTCGGAATGTAGCCGCGTGCGCCGCACTCGAGAGCAGTCAGTATCTGCGCAAGGTCTTCGGTGTCGGCCAGGATGACCACAGGGACTGATTTGAACTCGGACGAAATATGACTGATCTCGTCTGCGATGCCACGATCGGTGATCTTCCGGCCGCCAAGGTTGAAGAGTATGGCTGCAAGGGGAGGGGCCGAACCCTTCCTCACGCGCCATTCATCGATTGAACCCATGGCGGCGACCTGCATACCGAGTTCGTGGTCCACGAGAGCCGAGGCAAGACACTCGCGGTCTAGCACCCTTCCGTCCAGGATAAGGAGGCATTCCCTGCGTGGTGGTTCGCGGACGCTTTCCGTTCCGCTGGACGGAACTCCTGACCGATTGGCCGAAGCGTTATTATGCAGTCCTGCTGTCGAACCCATACTAATCCTCCCCATACAGCCGCCTCGCGGCGGCCGATTAGTCTCCTCGTTTCCAGCATTTGAAGTTTGATAACCCAACCGTTGTGAAAGCTGACGCTCGATGCCCCCCGCTTTGAGTCTCTAGCAGTTCTTCGCACCCCCTCAGCGAGAACAGCTTGGGCAGTGTAAGGTCTATTTATAAGCAGTCTCTAACATAGGTTGCTTTTTCGGTAAATTTCGCCGCAAACGGACGTCAAGCTAGAACCCCAGGGCGCGGCAATCTGGCTGAAGACGCAGGGATGCGACGGCTTTAGCCATCTCATGCCGCCCGAAGTCGAACGACGATCGGGATCGTGCCTGCGGATTCCTGAAGGTGGTGGTTGACGCGTCAGGTGCGAGAACACTCGGTGGATCTGCCGCAGTGGGTGGGGGCACTTGCACTTATTCGGCGGCACGCTCTCGCCGCGCGATAGGCCGTGTCGCCGTCGGTCATGATGATCGGGCCTCTTTGCATATTGCTCAACACGAACGACGTTAAGTTCCGCCCGGCCCCGTCCTTCACCGCACGCCGGATGGGGATACCGTGTGGTCGAGATATATCACTGCCCCGCCAGGCCGCGCACGACCAGTTGGCCGGAACTGTTCCAGGGACGGCTCGAGGGTCGGTGTTGGGCAACGATATCAAAGCGCTGCGACCTGGCCATCGCGTTTTCCGGCGGAAAATTTGCGTTGCCGCTCTAGAAGATAGCCGTTACCTGAGATACTCGTTGTCAAATCCGGCTATTTCGACCAGCTTCTTGCGGTTGATCACCTGTACATGGCCCGCCTTGAAAGAGACGAGATCGGCCTTGCGGAGTTCCCCCAACGTTCGGTTGACGTGAACGGTGGTCATTCCGAGGATGTCGGCCAGGTCATATTGCGTAAGGGGACACTCATATCTTCCATGGGCCGACAAGCCAACCATGGAGAGCCTCTCCTCCAACTCGAGCAGGAAATGGGCGGTGCGGCTCATCGCGTTCCGCCGCCCGGTATTCATGAGATGTTCGGCAAGGATGGCGTTCAGACGGGCCAGGGAGCAAGCGATCTTCTTCCCGAGGCGGCCTTCCGACAAGATGGCTTCGACCAGTTCCTTACTGCGAATTTCATAAACAGTTAGTTCAGTTACGGACGCCAGCGATGCTAAACGTGGTCCGTCCACAGAACGGAACCCGACAATGTCCCCGGTGAGGGGAGTGTCGATGATCTGCCGTTCTCCGTCCAGGAGCCCGTGATAAAGGATGGCCCAACCCGATTTTACGATGAATATCTCATCGTTGTCGTCATCCTGGCGGCCGATCACCGAATGGGGTTTGTAGGTTTTTGCGGTAACACCGAGAAAATCGTTGTTCCCCCAATCGTTCTTCGACAACGTCCCCCCTATGGGATGCGAGCGCATGAACTGCCGTAGTGTCTGCATGAAGAATCGCGAGTTTGCTTCTATTTCCGCACAAACTACAATAATTGCCCCGGGACGAATTCGACAGAACGACCTCCTACCGTAGGGGTAGGCTGGCCTACTGTCCTCGTCTGTTTGAATGAGGCAAATTGCGCTTAGGACGTGGCAGGGCCAGGCTCCTTGTTGAAGAAGCCTGTGACGCACTGTCCCCGCCGAACGACGCTCAGTGCGGGCGCGCGCGGCAACCTGATCGTGACCTCTACCTCACCGCGCGCGACCATCCCGCCCAGCGGGTTCGTTTTCCTGGCCCATACTCGCGGACCGCGAGACCCCGCATATGGCTAATTACCTGTAACCACTCCCTGGCAATTACTCGTGCAGACGCAACTCAGAACTTGCGGCTCAAGTACGACGAGCCTGCCAGTCCGATGCGCCACTCGAGATCGACAGCCTTGGAGATGCCGACCCGGTGTCCCGTTAAGACGGAGCTGGTTCTTGCTCCTGATGGCAGCCTGAACTGGAACGGAAGCTCGTCCAGTGGCAGCCCGTCATAAGATGCATCGACAGCAAGCGCCTGGCAAAGGCGACCGGGTCCCGAACAAAGAAATCGAAGGTCATCAACGCCGCGATTGGCCCGCATCAGGTCGAGCTTTGATTGCGGTTCGATTGCGCGCACGAGGACAGCACTACCGGGAAGGCAGACGGCATTCAGGCACCAATGCAGACCATAGGAGCGATAGACGTATGCGCTCGCTGGGGCGCCGAACATTGCGCTGTTTCGCGAAGTCCGACCGCCAAAACTATGTGAGGCTGGATCATCGGCGCGATAGGCTTCCGTTTCGACGACGATCCCGCCCAGGCCGTGCACAAGAAGCGTGGCGCCAATCATGTCGCGAGCGACAACGCAGGCGTCCCGGGCAAAGAACTGGCGGTCCGTGATCAACGGCTGCACTAGATCTCGACCGCACCGAAACATGGGGCGAACAAGAACATTCCCGCTCCGGCTGCAAAAGGCCAAACCACCAAGGCCAAACTCGCGATCATCAGCATCGCGGCGCTTCCTGCTGAACTCGGATAGGTCTGATCGCCTATGTATGAGCGTCGACTGGCTATTCAACAGCGCCTGGCCCAAGCGGTCGAGTGATTGGAAGTTTGAAGTTCGCTGCCGGCGTAGAAAGTGAGACCCGGAAGAACCGTGCCTGCTGCCGCGTTTGCATGCAGCAATGCGTTAGGTGGCCCGGAGCAAATCCTCGTGCGCTGCTCGGGAGCAACACTACGAAGGAACGTGACAGGCTCTGCGATCGTTGAAGACTTTTGCTCGAGCCGTATCATGCCATCGACCTCGATACGAAAAATGGCCTACGATCCCGACAGCAGAATCCTCTCGGTATGGTTCGTGGCCAGCGGCAAACGATATGAGTTTGAGGACGTGCCGCCGGATACCTTTGCCGCGTTCAAAGCCGCCTTTGCCAAGGGCCGCTACTTCAACGACCACATCCGCAATCACTTCCGCTATCGTCTGGTTGGACCGGGCACCGACTGAGCAGCATCAGCGGACGATCTCTTTTGGCAGGGATGCGGCTCATTCGTCGTGGCCGTCCGGCCAGCCCTTTGGCGAGTCAAGGTCGAACATCGGAACGAAAGGCGGATTCGCGACTTCTACTGAGGCTCGCGACCCTCCACCTTGAAACTGCGAGATACGGCGACGTATATCGCGCCGCAAGGCTCGCTCGGCTGAGGCAGCAAATGATCCGGCACATCAAGTGCACTGACGCTCAAAAAGTCGAGCAAGCGCTGGCTAAGTCTGGCCGAAGCAAACGCACCCGTGGACCGGCTCGCGCGGCATCAGTAGGGCTGCGCTTATGTGCGCTCACGCCCGACGACGTAAGGAAGGCCTCGAGGCTGCTGCCGAGGAGGAGGAGGGGTTGCTACGCACGCCCTCCAATTAGGGCTCACTTCGCGTGCGCGCTGTTGTCGCACACTTTCAATTCACAGGCTGCAGCGGTTGGTGCCCCGGCTTCGCATGGTGAAGCACCTGGCCAAGATCGCGCATGTCGAAATCCTGCCCGCATAGGGGGAAGTGTTTGAAATGCTCCGCCGCGGGCTTGATCGGCCGGTCGTGGTCCCTGACTCGTAATCCCGCGCCTTTGTTGTTCGTCCGGCATCTCACTTCTGCTCCCGCAGCGCCCTTGCGGCTTTTGTCAGAGCAGACCGATCATTACCGTTTCTTTTGATCAGCCTGCTGACCTGGCTTGGCGAGATGCCATTCTCTCGCGCGAAATGTTCTACCTCGTAATACTCGTCGACCGACAAACGATTCTGATTGTCTTCCA